>CAZSXS010000047.1:0-28187 GCA_964611385.1 uncultured Defluviitaleaceae bacterium | reverse complement strand
AAAACTTTTTTCGCCGTTTGAAAAAAGTTTTCCTCCTCCTTCCCCCACGGTTTTTATATTATAAGGAGGCAATCATGATCAGCTTAAATCCTGCACAACAAGAGGCAGTCAATTGCGTTGAAGGCCCGCTTTTGCTCCTGGCCGGGGCAGGCTCCGGTAAAACAAGGGTGATTACAGCCAGGATCGCTCATATGCTGGAGCTGGGCATTAACCCCTTTAGCGTTTTGGCCTTGACCTTTACCAATAAGGCCGCACGGGAAATGCGTGAGAGAATCAATCAGCTGGTGCCGGAGGGCGATGCCCTTTGGGTCAGTACCTTTCACTCTTCTTGTGTCCGTATCTTGCGTAGGGAGATCAAAAATATCGGCTATACCAGTAGCTTTACGATCTATGATAGTGATGATTCTGAAAGACTCATTAAACAGTGTATTAAAGAAGTCAATATTAACGAGAAGCAGTATGCGCCGAAAATTGTGATGGATTTTATCAGTAAAAAGAAAAATGAACTCATTTCTCCAGACGATGTCATCCCCTTGAATTTTTATGAAACCAACCTGTCGAATGTCTATTCTCTTTACCAGAAAAAATTAATGCAGAATAATGCCCTGGATTTTGATGATATCATTTTTAATACCGTAAAGCTGTTTATGGCCAATCCCAATGTCTTGAATAATTACCAAGAACGCTTTAAGTATATTTGTATAGACGAGTACCAGGATACCAATACCGCCCAGTACCGCTTGGTTCGCTTGCTGGCCGATAAGTATAAAAATATTTGCGTCGTCGGGGACGATGACCAAAGTATTTATGGTTGGCGCGGTGCGAATGTCCGGAATATTTTGGACTTTGAAAAGGACTTTTCGAATGCCAAGGTGATTAAGCTGGAGCAGAATTACCGCTCCAATAAATTGATTCTGGATGCGGCGAATGCTGTGATCGAAAATAATATTCATAGAAAGTCGAAAAGCCTCTGGACGGAAAATCCCCAAGGCGATCCGATTACTATGTTGACCTTGGATTCGGAAATCGAAGAAGGTATGTATATCGCCGGACTGATTAAGCATGGGGTCAAAAGTGGCAGAACCTACAAGGATTATGCCGTACTGTATCGAAACAACTCTCAGTCTCGTGCCATTGAAGAACAGCTGGTGGCTTACGGCATTCCTTACCGACTTTTTGGTGGGGTGCGCTTCTATGAGCGGCGTGAAATTAAGGATCTTATGGCCTATCTGCGGCTGATTAATAATCCGAAAGATGATGTGTCTTTGGCAAGAATCATCAATTTTCCAAGAAGGGGCATCGGTGATACTACCCTTTCAAACCTGCGGGTACATGCCGCTTCCTTGGAAATACCGATTTTTTCTACTTTTTCTGATCTGGATAAAATCCCGCTGCAAGCCAATAAGAAAAGCAAGCTTCAAGAATTTTATACCTTGATTAGTTCACTTCGTGAAGCCGCACAAACCGTTAACATAGATGTTCTGTTGAATATGATTTTAGAAAAAACTGGATTCTTGGACGAGCTGCGAATCACAGAGGGAAGTGAAGGAGAAGTTCGGGTTGAGAATGTAAAGGAGCTTGTTTCCAAGGCGGCCAACTTTGCCAATGAGTACATCACAACGGATGACTCTTCCCAGCTTGAAGACTTCTTAGCTGAGGTTTCTTTGATCGCTGATGTGGACAACTATAATGAAAATGAAGATTCCATTATTATGATGACCATCCACAGCGCAAAAGGCTTGGAGTTTCCAGTGGTCATCCTGCCGGGCTTTGAAGAGGGGATATTCCCAGGTTATAGAGCGCAAATCAGCAGCGATGAACGGGAACTGGAAGAAGAACGTCGTCTTTGCTATGTGGCCTTGACCAGAGCTAAGGAGAAGATTTTTATCTCTTGTGCAAGCAGCCGACTTCAATTCGGGCAGAGAAATTACAATCTCCCTTCCCGCTTTTTAAAGGAGATTCCCAAAAACCTCTTCGAGTCCAAAGAAAAGTCTAACCCGAATGCGGATAAAAAGGAAACCCAGAAGAAGGAAAGTGCTGTGGGAACTGTCCGAATAGCTGGCAGCTTCAACAATTCGGGCTTGGGTAGAAGTGGCTCTATGGTTGGCAGAACGCCTAGCCTGAACCAGAGTAAAGGTATGGCAGAGCTCCCTACGCCAAAGCAGAGCTTGGATTTCAAGGCCGGGGATCGGGTACGACAAGCCAAATACGGTGAAGGCGTGGTTAAGGAAATCAAACCTGCCGGTGCAGATTTTGAAGTGAGCGTGGAATTTGACCGTATAGGGGTAAAAAAGTTTATGGGATTTTTATCAAAAATGGTTAAAACTGATTGACAAGCTTTTTCTTTTCGTATATCATACGACTAAAAGGAGTGTGTGATATGGACAAAAAAGCTTTAGAACCAGTTGTGTCACAGTATAACGATGGAATTATTCAACCGTTCAACAGTATTTATAAATGCGCCGGATATGATTTTTTGTACGATCTGGTCCATGAACACGGCGGCACCGTTCTTTACATACCGACTAAAAAACGGTTATTTGCTCCCTGCATAGCCAAAAGCATTATGGCAGATTTCAATGGCGGTAACTATCGTCAGCTAGCGAAGCAATTTGATCTGACGGAGCGAACCATTCGGAATATTATTGAGGAAGAAAGAAAGAGAAAGTGAATACTGTTTGACAGCCTACAAAAAAGAAGTTATACTCCACTTGGCGTCAATGATTCGGTGAAATCCTTGAATCGTTGACACCTTGGAGATAACTTCTTTTTTTGTGTTGCTATGCTCAGTCTCTTAAACGTTTTATAAGCCGCCTTCATTCAACCTAGATCCATTCTATGATATTGGGCGGCGGCTTTGCAAAGCTGAACGTGACTGAATATAAGTTAAATAAATCATTAAGGAGGATAAAAAGATGAAAGTCATTTTATTGGAGGACATAAAGAACGTTGGTAAGAAGGGACAGCTTTTGGATGCAGCGGATGGCTATGCTCGTAATTATCTTTTACCCAAGAAGCTGGCAGTTTTGGCAAACAATGAGAACTTAAACATACTGGAACAGAAGAAAAAAAGTGATGAAAACAAGTCCAAGCGGGAGCTGGAGGCGGCCGAAACCCTGGGGAATAAGCTCAAGGAAACCAAGCTTAAGGTACCTGTAAAGGCTGGGGAAAACGGAAAGCTTTTTGGTTCTGTAACCTCAAAAGAAATTGCCGCAGCGCTGGCGGAGGCGGGCTTGCCCGTGGATAAAAAGGCCATTGTACTGCACGATCCAATCAAGTCGGCAGGGACTCATCAGGTAAACATTAAGCTGCACCCAAAGGTCAGCGTCCAAGTTTCCCTTGAGGTCTTTGGAGTATAAGGATGAACGAATTAAGATTATTGCCTCATGATGATGATGCGGAAAAGGCCGTATTGAGCAGTATGCTCTATGACCGGGAGGCGATAGGGACGGCCATGGAAATCCTGAAAAAGGAGGATTTTTATCGACCGGAGAACCAGCTCGCTTTTGGAGCCATGGTTTCGCTGTTTATCGCAAATAGTCCCGTTGACCCAGTGACGCTGAAGGACAAACTCAGCGAAAGCGGGGAGGCAACGGAAATGGGCGTGCTTGTTGCAAAAATTGCAGCAAGCTTTTCTACGTCTGCCCATATTAAAGAATATTCAAAAATCGTAGAAGAACATGCCATATTTCGGAAGCTGATTAAGGCATCTGGCGACATACAAGCCGAATGCTATGAAGCCAAGGAAGGTCTTGCTCAGATTTTGGATAAGGCGGAAAAACGTATTTTCGATATTGTTCAAGATCGGAATTCCCAGGACTTTGCGCATATTAATGATATCTTGGTTACCGTACTGCATTCGATTGAGGAAACAGCCAAAAATCAAGGTAAGATTACGGGTGTTCCGACTGGATTCTTGGACTTTGACCTTAAGACAGCAGGCTTACAGCCTTCGGATTTGGTTTTGATTGCCGCCAGACCCTCCATGGGAAAAACCGCCTTGATCTTGAACATTGCCCAAAATGCAGCGGTGAGAAACGCCATCCCTACAGCCATTTTCAGCTTGGAAATGTCCAAGGAACAGCTTGCAAACCGTCTTGTCTCAGCGGAAGCCATGCTGGACTCTCAAAAGATTCGGACAGGAAGCCTGCTGGATGAGGACTGGGCGAAAATCTCTATGGCAGTAGGCTCATTGTCAAATGCGCCCCTTTATATAGATGATACCCCTGGCATTTCCATTGGTGAACTTCGGGCAAAGTGCCGTCGTTTGAAACTGGAAAAGGGGCTAGGGCTTGTAATGATTGACTATCTACAACTCATGTCCGGCTCTGGGGGTAAGAACGAATCCAGGCAGCAAGAGATCTCTGAAATCTCCAGGGCCTTAAAATCGGTAGCCAGAGAAATCAAGGCGCCGGTGATCGCCTGTTCCCAGCTCAGTCGTGCTTGTGAAGCTCGAGCCGACCACAGGCCGATGCTTTCGGATTTGAGAGAATCGGGAGCCATTGAACAGGATGCGGATGTCGTAACCTTTTTGTACCGGGACGAGTACTACAACCCTGACACAGAACACAAAGGTTTAGCCGAGCTGATTATTGCCAAGCAAAGAAACGGACCCACTGGAACGGCTATGCTACGCTATCTGGGCGAGTACACCCGCTTTGTCAATATCATGTAGGCTGGGAGGTAAAGATGATTTATGTAGTGGACGGCCAAGGCGGCGGGTTGGGGAAGGCCCTGGTAGCCGAGCTGAAGAACAAGCTGCCCGAGCAGGAAGTTTTTGCCCTAGGGACCAACTCCCTGGCAACCATGGCCATGATCAAGGCCGGGGCGGACGGGGGAGCCACAGGTGAGAACGCCATCGTTTACAACTGTGCTGAGGCGGAAGAAACAGACACCATAGTCGGAGCCATTGGTATCATCGTGGCCAATTCCATGCACGGGGAGATCAGTCCGCAGATGGCGGGTGCTATCTCCTCTAGTAAAGCAAAAAAGATTCTTGTCCCTATGTCCAAGTGCAAGGTGAAGGTTCTAGGGGTGACGCCGCAGCCGGTTCAAGCATACATAAGCGAACTGCTGGAGGCCTTCGTAGGCCGAAAATAAAAAGCGCTGACCGCTCAACGGTAGAGACGTTGAGTGGTTAGCGCTTTTTAAAAATTATTGTAGGAATTATCTTGACGAAATTTAAATTATGTGTTAGAATGTTCTTCGTTAGGCAATAAGTTTTTTGCCGGTGTGATGGAATTGGCAGACGTGCTGGACTCAAAATCCAGTGGTGGCGACACCGTGTCGGTTCGACCCCGACCACCGGCATTTTTTAATTTGCAGCAAAGTCTATGACGGAGAGCGGAATGATATGTATTGGGGCAGCGTTCGTTTCTTTAAGCACCTTATATTACTTCTTGGGTTTTGCTTATGGTGTGGATTGATTATTAATGGCATTTACCTAAATGTAAAGCTGAATTCGGTTTTGAAAGAAATTGAGCTTGTTAAAACTGAAAGTGCCTCAGGCCTAAATAGAGCGAATGCACCTGCTATCGGCACGAATACAGTTGATGTGGAGTTTGAAGAAAGCGACTTGCACGTGGCTAAGCCTGCTGAAGAAGATCGCAAGGGCGAATACATAGCAAAAGAAAGCCTCAGCTTTAAAGACCCCATCGAGGATGAAGCGCTCAACGAAGACAGCTCTGAACTTTCTTCTAAGACAGCAACGGGTAAGCTTTCTGGCAAAGAAACTGAGACAGTAAGCTTACGGCTTCAAAGAAAGCCTTCTAAATATAGTCATTTGTTTGAAGAATTATATGTAGAAAACCCGCCGGAGTTCATTGCTGAAGAAGATGCCGTCTACTTGACCTTTGATGACGGACCCTTAGAAAGTTCGAAAAAGATCCTTGATTTGTTAGATGAAGAAAATGTCAAGGCTACTTTTTTTGTTGTGGCAGACCCTAAAAAAACAGATGCTGATTTAGTGCAGGAACTCATTGATCGAGGGCATTCAGTTGGCATACATAGTTCATCCCATGATTATAGAACCATTTATTCATCCGTAGAAAGTTTCTTGGAAGACTTCAATACGGCTTTTTCTTATATTTATGAGGCTACGGGTTTTAAACCCCAAATATATCGATTTCCTGGTGGATCAGTCAATTCATACAATCAAGAGATTTGTATGGATATCATAGCTGAAATGGATCGTAGGGGCTTTGTCTTCTATGATTGGAATGTATCCGCTGAGGATACAACTAAGAATGCTACTGCAGAGAGTGTTTTTCAAAATTCTACGAATCTTTCTTATAGCGGTAAATATAACAGAAATATTATTTTGCTGCATGATACAAAAGCGGATATTGTATTTAATGCACTGCCAAAGATTATTGATTTTTACTTGGAGCGAGGTTACGCTTTTAATAAAATTTCAAACAGTACTCTGCCTGTTACTTTTATCCAAAGATAAAAAGGAGAATTTTTATGGGGCTTTTGAATAACTTTATGCAGGCGTTTAAAGAGCTAACACTTGGAGAGGACGCTAAAGGAAAAAATAAAGACATTAGCGAAACTCCAAGTCCAACGCCGGCACCCATTCCAACTCCGACTCCAGCACCCGATCCTGTATTCACTCCAATACCAATTCCGGCATCCACTCCAGAACCTGTTCCAGTGTCAACTCCAATGCCCATACCAGTATCGACTCCAATCCCAACTCCAGCACCGATTCCAGTATCAACTCCGGCACCCACTCCAGTATCGACTCCAGCTCCAACAATAGCAGCGGAATATAGGCCTGTAAGTTCTTTTGAGGATAGGGTCAGCGCTCTTGATTCAAAATCTGCTGAATTGAGATCTGCTGAAAGAAAGATGGAGAGCATCAAATTAAACGCAGCCGAACTGGAAGCCTTAAGACTAAGTTATGTTGAAGAACCATTACCGACTCCCTTAAAGGAGCCTAAATTTGCCAGCTTTAAGGAGAGTAAAGAACCTTATACGCAGGTGAAAACCCCCATGACCTTTAAAGAAGAGGAAATCGTGGAAAAGACAATTATTTCAAAAAATACGATCATCAACGGTGAGGTCAAATCTTTTGAAGAAATTGACATAAACGGAAAGGTTAATGGGAATGTTAGTACCACAAAAGCAGTTCAGGTTGTTGGAGAGGTTTCAGGTGATGTAACGGCAGATGCAATTACCCTGTATGGTGCCAAGATTCTTGGAAATGTTGACTCTGCAAGTAAGTTTGCTGCTGACAAGGATACCTTTATTATTGGCGATATTAAAGCCGATACAGCCATCATTGACGGAAAAATCAAAGGTGATATTGAGATGGCTGGAAAATGCGAATTTTTGGAGAACTGTGTTGCCCTTGGTTCCATTAATGTTGTAAATCTGCGAGTTGAATACGGCGCTAGGCTGAAAGGATATATTAATTCCAATCTTTCCGATATGTCCGAGAAAGAGTTGTTTGGAAACACTTAATATTTATGACTTTAATTCAAAAGAGAAAACCATTTCGCTTACATAGATGCAAATGAAAAGACCATTGCGGTTTGTCGCAATGGTCTTTTTTTGAGTCTCTCAAAACTTCCATGGAATTGATACTGCCTCCCATGGTTTTAGTCTAAAACATTCTGGTGATTTCCTTCTTTAAGCGTCCGATGATTTTCTTTTCCAACCTGGAGATATAAGACTGAGAGATGCCCAAGATGTCGGCGACTTCCTTTTGTGTCTTTTCCTCACCGTCGCAGTTGATACCAAAACGCAGCTCGACGATCCTTTTTTCCCGTTTTGATAGGCGGGACAAGGCTTGGTTGAGTAAATCCCTGTCCACCTCATCTTCTACATCCCTGTAGATCACATCCACATCGGTTCCCAAAATGTCCGATAGGAGTAATTCGTTTCCTTCCCAGTCTACATTTAGAGGTTCGTCGATGGATACCTCTGTCTTTGTTCGGGTGTTGCGCCTTAGATACATTAGTATTTCGTTTTCTATGCACCTGGAGGCATAGGTGGCCAGCTTGATTTTTTTGTCTGTCTTGAAGGTGTTGATGGCTTTGATTAAGCCTATGGTACCGATGGAAATCAAGTCTTCAATGTTCACGCCTGTGTTTTCAAATTTTCGGGCGATATACACCACCAGTCTTAAATTCCGCTCGATCAATGCACTTCGCACATACTCATCTTCATCTGTTCCTAACTTTTGTAATAGGGAGGTTTCCTCCTCCGAGTTTAAGGGCAGTGGCAGTACTTCCGTCCCACCTATGTAATAGATCTCTTCTGTATCCTTTGTTTCCTGCCTCTCTATATGGGCAATCTTTGCTGCGAGTCCCTTCAAAATTATACTTCCCCGTAAAAGTAAACCCTCAATGATCATGTCGACCTCCATTATTACAATTTTTTGCCCATGCTTCACGATGCACAGAATGCTAATGAAATCCCGCATCGGCTCGGGCAAGCGTAAAAACCATTTCACCCTTATACATCCATTGGAAGAGCAGCGGGATTAATCAAGCCCTGATATGCCCCTGAGTTTGTAAGCCTCCCCTCATATAGGCCGATAAACACGGCGGGGCTTTCCCTTCCTTCGATCAGTACCCTGTCTGGTTTGAATCCCATCAATGTCCCTTTTTTATTTCCAACGCTTTTAAACGGAATGATCCTCATCCCTAGTGGTAGCTGCGTCAGAACCGCTGAGCTGGACTCTTTTGAAAGCTGCTCACTGTCTTCCTTGTGCCGTTGCATTTGTTGTTCTTGTTGCTTATCTAAGACTTCCCTCTCTACTAATAGCACTGGTTGGCCGCTGACAGGCTCGCATAAGGAGTTCCCGGAGTCCAAAAGCATAGGAAGTTCTGTTATTTTTCCCTTGTGTTGGATCGTCACTGTATAGATTTTTTTCATTCTGATTTTTTCTTGATACCAAGTATAGCAGAGCCTGAACAAAATATAAAAGGCGTAGCTTGAAAAAAGTAGCAGGCTTATGGGTAGACTTTGTTGATTCAAGGGAAGACCACCGTAGATTCCAGATAAGAATCCACTGCCTGTTTGCAGTACAGAATAAAAGATGAAAAAGCTCAGACCTCCGATACAAAATGCGGTCACATAAGTCAAAACCAACAGCCTAAGTAATTCCATAGGAGACTTGATTTTGAAGGCTGTAAGCACACCAGCTAGTGCTACGGTCAGAGAGAGCAAAAAATCCAGGCCTTGAGGATTCCACCAAAATACAGCTACAGAGTAGAGTAAAGCCATAAGCAAACCACCTAAAACTATTCTCCATTTTTTGGTTCGGGAGGCAAGCTTTGAGACGATGGCTAGGATGAAAATATCCATAAAAGCATTGAGTAGGAACACAATATCGGCATATATAACTACAGGTATCACTACCTTTCTATACTCAGTAGCTTTTGGCTTTGCAAAGCCGCCACAAAAAATTTAAAAGGCTGAATAAAGGCAGCTTTGAAAATGTTTTAGAGACTGGGTATATAAGCTTAGTCCTATTATAATAAAAGCCTTTTAAATAATTTGTCATAATTCGGAAATGGAAAACTAAAATCATTGACAAGAACGCTAATAAAAGTGCGGTATGCATTTATAAATCGTCGCAATTTAGAAATAAAAATTATTCATACGGGCAAGTAAATTGACAAAATCATTTGGAGGGACAGGCTATAATCAAACACATTCTCACTTTTGTAAACCAGTGGAGGTAGGTATGGAAAAGGTCGTCAGCAAGCAAAAGCCACAAGCGCTTATCGTTGCAAAAAGCGAAATTATTAGTATTAGTCTATGCTTATCCGGTTTTTTCATAGGAAGGATTACCATGCTTGATTTCTTAAGTCCGGTTGGGATTGCCTACTTGGCAACCTTCTCGGCCATCAGCAAAAATCTTCGCTATTATTTAACCGCAGTCTTCATAGCCCTTGGGTTTCTCTCAAAGCTTCAGGGCGATTTTTTATTCAAATATGTTCTGGCCATTGTGCTCGTGGTTTTGCCAAATGCAATCATCCATCTGAAAATCATTGCCGGTTACCGATTGGTGCTTCAAAAAACCTGGGTTCAATCTTCAATTGCTGCTATCTCCATTTTTTTGGCGAACAGCATTTTAATCTTTCAGGATGGCTTTAGCGTCTATTTTACCTTGATTGCCTTTATGGAAGCCTTTTTCGTCCTAGCACTTACTTTTATTTTGAAAAAGTCTACCTTTATTCTTTTGGGACAAAAAAAACGTCGCTTTCTCAGCAACGAGGAAATTATCAGCCTTTCGCTTTTGGTCGGCTGCATTATTGCGGGTTCTTCTGATATTTTCATTGGAACCCTTTCTATGAAGTATCTGTTTGTGGTTCCCGTTTTACTCTATGCTGCCATCCGCTTTGGCCCCGCCTCAGCAGCCTGCGCTGGCTTAATGCTGGGTGTGATCCTTTATCTGTCCGAAAATGCCCTTATGAGTCTTCCTATACTTTTGGCCGTTTCAGCTTTGTCCGCTGGACTTTGCCGCTCCTTTGGACGCTTGGGCGTGATGCTTGGTTTTGTTTTCTCAATGGCTTTCTTTTCCTTTATGATAGAGCCTAGTATTTTGAATCAGCAGCTATTGATTTCAGTTGCTGGAGGCTTATTGATCTTTTTGCTGATTCCTTTGGATTTTAATGTTTTTACAGCCATTAATCCGACCACAGATAATTCCTCTGAGTATTTAGCTAAAATCAAAATTCTCACCTCACAAAAGCTGGTTGATTTCTCCAGAGCTTTTGAGAAATTATCCAGAACCTTTAGCCGCTTGTCTGAAAAAAAGACAGGCCTGGATCAAAAGGACATTACTGTGATTATAGACAAGGTCTGCGAAAAGATTTGCGAAAGCTGTCCAAAATGCAAGACCTGTTGGGAAGTTGATTATTACGCCACTTATAAAATGATTTTTGCCTTATTGGAGGCCTGCGAAAAAAACGGTGCTGCGGACGAAAACATGATGTACAACTGTCGAAATGCACTGCGCTTTACGGATCTGCTGATTAAGCTCTATGAACTAAGCAAATCGAATCTAAGCTGGCAAAATAAGATTCTGGAAAGCCGTGAGCTGGTGGCACAACAGCTTTTGGGCGTTTCGGATATCATGAAGAAGATGTCTGGCGAAATTGATTTTAATCTAAACTTCAAAGAAGAATTGTCGGATATGCTGAGCGACGAGCTAAAAAAGAATAAATTTGAGGTGGAGAATGTGATTTTGTTGGAAAACAAGAGGGGAAAGTACGAGTTGACCTTGAACCACAAGCCTTGCTATGGTAAGAAAGCCTGTAGCAGAGAGATCGGGCCTATTGTGGAGCAATTGTTGAAGCGTAAGCTGAAAGCCTCTGAGGATTGCATCTTTAACAAGGGGCGCTGCTATTTGCGACTGGTAGAGGAGCAAAACTACCGGGTGACGGGAGGCATAGCCCGAGCATCCAAGAGCGGCAGCAAGGAATCCGGCGACAGCTTTTCAATTATGGAGTTAAAGGACGGCCAATGCCTCTTGGTGCTGTCTGACGGCATGGGTTCTGGGAAGAGAGCCAAGGATGAAAGCACTGCGGTAGTGGAGCTTTTGGAAGAGTTCATTGAATCCGGATTTGAGAAAGACTTGGCGATCAAGATGATCAATTCCGTACTCTTATTACGAGGCAATGACGAATGCTTTTCCACGCTGGACATTTGTTCGATTGACCTCTATTCCGGGGATGCGGAATTTATTAAAATCGGAGCCTCCACCACCTTCCTGCTTCGGGGAAAAATCGTGGAACCGATCAGATCTTCATCCTTACCCATTGGCATTGTCAATGATCTTGAGCTAGATGTATCTATGAAAAAACTACATAACAACGATTATATCATCATGGTAACGGATGGGGCTGACCTTTTGAACGATGCAAGCCGTGACCAAAGCTGGATTACGCAGTCCCTGATGAAATTTACCGGCAGCCACCCACAAGAACTATCCGACTTTCTGCTAAACGAGGCTCTGAGCATGTTCGGAGATAATATTCAAGATGATATTACCATATTGTCTGCTAAGATTTGGACACGTTAAGTAAAAAATAGAAAAGGACATGGATGATTATAGTCCATGTCCTTTTCTATTGGAGACGAATTAAGCAATAAAATGCAGTCTGAGCGCAATAAAGGTTGAATGAAGGGGTTATCTATGCTATACTCTGTCACGCTTCACTTTTAAAATTTCAGTAGGTTGGAGGCTAACTTGTGATGCAAGATAGCAAGAAAAGAGTGTACAATACAGGAATTATTACCTTTATACTAGCGATTGTTGTGATAGGGGGTATCCTTTTATACAATCAATATATTGTGCATTTGGTTTCTGACTCCACGAACGATACCTTAGCGGATATCGTCAATCAGCAGGCTTATAACTTTACCTCTAAAATTAGGGGTGAAATGACAGCTTTGGAAATGATAGGGACTAGCATTGCGCATTCTCCGGATATTCAAGATATTGATGTTGAAACGCTTTCGAAAATAAAAGAAAAATCCGCCTTTGACTATGTGAGTATTGCTGATAAGGAAGGAAATTCCTTAAATAATGAGAGCATTAGTGTGAATGTGTCGGATCGGGAATTTTTTCAAAGGGCACTGGCAGGAGAAACCTATTTATCTGAGCCCTTGCAATCGAAAATAAGGGATGCCACGATCGTTGTTTTGGCAACCCCCATCTTGTACGAACAGGAAATTATAGGCGTACTATACGGTTCGTTTCTGGCAGAAGAGCTTGACCAGTTGTTTTTATACTCCTTTAAAGGGATAGGCTATGCCTATGTAACAACCCTGGAAGGTGAAATTATTGCAAAAACGGTAAACTCCTATTCGATTATTGATACGAATTCCAATAACCTTTTTGACGTCTATAAGAAGGTAAATTTTTATGCCGGAGACGATTTGGAAAAGATCCATAAAAATATGGCAGAGAATAAATCAGGGCATTCAAAATATAACTATAAGGGCCAAAAGCGTATTATGGATTATATGAGTATTGACATGAATAATTGGTTTATTTTTTCCGTTGTTCCTGATGCAGTGGTATCAGGAAATGCGAATAAAATTACCTTTTCTATGGCCGTACTGTCTTTAGTGTTTATTGGTGTATTTCTGCTACTTATTCTAAGGATCCTCAAAGTGCAAAGGATTGGGTTACAGACCATCACAAGAATCGCATTTGAAGATGAATTAACAAAATTGGCGACACTCGCAAAATTTAAACTGGATGCTCAGAAGCTGATCAATGAAAATCAAAGCAAACAGTATATCCTGATTAAGCTGGATGTAGATAATTTTAAAATGATAAACAAAATTTACAGCTATGATGCAGGCGATGAACTACTGATGGCCATTGCCAATGCGATCAGAAAGCAGCTCCCAAAAGAAAATGCTATGGTTGCTCGCTTTAATACGGACGAGTTTATCATTCTACACGAGTATCACGCAGAAGATCAATTAAAACAAAACAGAGCGAATGTGATTAATACCATCAAGGAAAAGATGGGGGAAGGCTTTAAGTACAATCTGATTATGCCTACAGGACGCTATGTTTTTACGGCTAAGGACATTGAGGAGGATATAGGCGTAGGGATTGAAAGAGTTAATTTCGCTCACAGACTGGCGAAGCAGAACAAAATACAAATCTATGACTATGAAGATACAGTTGCAGAGAGTATCTTGCAGGACAAGAAAATTGAATCGCGAATGGAATCTGCACTGCAAAATAACGAGTTTATGGTCTATTTGCAAGCAAAGTATAATTTGTATGACGAATCCATAGTCGGAGCAGAAGCCCTTGTCCGCTGGCAAAGCAGTGACTTAGGCCTTGTTTATCCGAATAAGTTTATCCCTTTATTTGAAGAAAATGGCTTTATTACAAAGCTGGATCTGTATATGTTTGATAAGGTCTGCGGTATTATCCGTGGATGGATTGACAACAAGATTACGCCTATCGTGGTTTCTGTTAATTTTTCAAGAAATCACCTTGTCAATACTGATTTTGTAGAACACTTATGCAAAATAGCGGATAGGCATCAAACGCCTCGCCACCTTTTAGAAATTGAGCTTACCGAATACACAATGTTCCATAATGAGAATATCTTGATTGAGGTATTGGAAAGGTTACACGCCGCAGGGTTCACCCTGTCCATGGATGACTTTGGCTCAGGCTACAGCTCCCTAGGCTTACTGAAAAACATCCCTGTTGATGTGATCAAAATTGACAGAAGCTTTTTCATGGCGGCAGCCAATGTATTCAGAGCCAGAACTGTGATCGCAAATATAATGAAAATGGCAAGAGAGCTTGGGATTCATACCGTTGCGGAGGGTGTGGAGACCAAGGAACACATTGAGCTACTAAAAGAGCTGGGCTGTGATATCGTGCAGGGCTATTATTACGCAAAACCTGTTCCAGAACGGGATTTTACGGCGACTATCAAAAAAGATTAGAGAAGTTATAGCGTAACCCTTGTGTAAGAGGCAGGTAGAGGCTGAAATGTTTTTTTATTATCTTGTTTGGATTTTTATTTTGGGTTTGACTGTGGGAAGCTTTTTGAATGTGTGTATTTATCGAATACCGAGAAAGTTGAATGTAGCTAAGGGACGTTCCTTTTGTCCGAACTGTAAAACGACCATTCACTTTTATCATAATGTTCCAATAGTAAGTTTCATCCTGTTGGAGGGACGCTGTAAGTACTGCAAGACAAAAATTTCATTCAGATATCCCCTGGTCGAACTGATTTGTGGCATCAGTTATACGCTGATCTTTTTGTCCTTCCGATTTTCTTATTTAACGATTTTATACTGCTTGTTTGCCTCATGTTTACTGACGCTTTCTTTCATAGATATGGATACACAGGAGATTCCAGATACTTTTCATGTGTTGATCCTCCTTCTGAGTATTGTGAATCTCCTGTTGAGTGATTCTGTGCAAACCTATCTGATCGGTTTCTTGATTGTAAGCCTGCCAATGTTTCTCATTGCTTCTTTCACAAATGGCTTCGGAGGGGGCGACATTAAATTAATGGCTGCTTCTGGTCTGCTTTTAGGCAGCACCTCCGTTTTAATTGCATTTTTTATCGCTATTTTCTTGGCCAGTGCGCTAGGCTTGTTCTTCATTATGACAAAGAAGAAAGATCTTAAATCCAAAATAGCTTTTGGGCCCTACTTGTCGCTTGGACTATTCATATCCATGCTTGCAGGAGACAAGCTGCTGTCTATGTACTTGTCTTTGTGGCGCTAGAAGAATCATTTTACTGCTCATTTTTTACCTCTAAAATTCGTTCATCAATACGACGCACTACGCTATGCGTGTATGGGGAGAAATACTTCAGCCAAAAGCCATAGGCAGTGGGGTTTAAGCTCTCAAAATCCACCCCCAGGTAGGCATAGCCTTCTGCTTTTAAGGTCGATAAGGTGAGGTTTAGCAAATTCTGATACACGCCTTTGCCTCGGTGTTCTGGCAGGCAATAAGCACCTCGAATATGACGATACGCTGGTCCCCCTGCAATAAAGGCCTCACCTGTCTCTGCAATTTTTATAAAAGCACACAATTGATCATTTTGCTTTGCCGCAAAATATCTCGCGTTCTCACTTGCACACTGTTCTTCAAAGTCCTCAGCTGAGTCTGGCTTACGATTCATAAAAAACGGGCTGTGGCAGTAATGTCGGTTGAGTAAGAAGTCTAGCGGATACAGCAACGAGTATTCATTTTTTGCAAGCTCTACAAAGGTATAGCCTTCGCAGGGCATACAATCAATTGCTTCTAGGCTCAAAGGGCGAATGGCATCTATACAACGCAGCCCAAAGCCATAAAGATAAAATTGTCGCTGCAACTCTTCGTCATGAGCATATAAGCACAGTGCATGACAAACAGCTCCGGCACTTACCCATTTCTCGCCTGCCGCCTGATACATGGCGGTATAAATTTTGCCTCGGTTCTCCTTGATGGCCGCATTGGCACCCATAGGTGAAAACAGGCCTCGGACATCAGTGGAACGAAAGGCATTGTCAAAGGGCGGGTAACAACAGATAAAGCCCAGCATTTTGCCGCCCTCAAGGGCTGCAACGCCAAGCCCGTTGTCGGCGAAAGTCCCTAGGTCGGGTACTGTATCCACCTGTGGCAAAGCTGACACAGAGCGGCACTCTTCTTCATAGCCTGCAAGGGCCAAAGCAGTTGCTTCAGCTCTGTGTGAGTAGGTAAAGTCAACGATGTTCATATTGTAAATCCCTCTTTTCAAAAATTAATATCCTTTTTTGTATGCAAAAGAGCATAAAAAAACCGCAGAAAAGTAGCCCTGGTTCGTTGGCTCTTCCTGCGGTTTTTTTGACACAAAAATAACACACCTTAAAGTGTGTTAACCGTAAGCAGTAGGTTTCACGAAAGGTTACTAAAAATGGCATAACAAACGTAAGGGCGCTTTTTGATCGTCCTTAACCAAACCTCACATTCGCTTGCCCATATTCAGTTTTAAGTTGAAGCCACCTCATAATTTTTTGTCATATCGCAGTCATCTCCTTTCCTTTCCGTGATAACGGAAAATTTTTAACCATTATAACACTTACGAGTGAAACATTCAATACATTTTATGGCCCAATCTATTTTTTTGCTGCCCTACTGACTAGATGATTCAATGCTGCATAATCAGTTATATTTACTTTTTGGCTCTACACCTAAAAGATAAAAAATCATCACGCTTTTTGGTGTAGAGCCACTTTTTTTCCGCGCAAAATTAAGGCGACTAATAAAAGTTGCGCTAAGGTTTAATAAAAAAGAATACTGGGGTTCACCTTTATTAGCTATGAGTTTTATAATACTATTTTTCATTTTCATTAGTTTATAGGCTTTGTTACAATTTTTTATCCATTTATACAATAAGGACAGTCTGTTTCTCTTGATGAAAATGTTGTTTTTGTTAAGACCGGCAATTTTTCCAAAGTGCATTTACCGTCAGCTTGGTGCTTGCATTTATTGGTGCAATTAATATTCATATTTAATATCCCCTTTGCAATAAATTCGTTGTTTCAAAATCACTGTCAAAGATAGGTTTCCTTTGACTGTTTAATAATTTTGAAATAATCATCTTTTACTCAGTCTCTTAAACATTTACCAAACCGCCATCATTTAAGCCAGATCAATTCTATCATTTTGGGTGGCGGCTTTGCAAAGCTGAACGTGACTGAGTATATCAAACTATAGTATGTCCCTTCGCCATTGGAATATTACATTATTATTTCCGTTTTAAGATTTTACTGTTACATATGCATAATTTCTGTTATAATTGAAAAATTCTACTATTCTTTTTCAAAGTGAGGTAATTATGACCAAATCAAAAATCTTAACATTGGCGATGACAGTCCTTTTCAGCTTGACCATGAATACCCCCGCCTACTCCGCTTCCAGCACCTCTGCGACTTCTGGATTAACCATTTCCTATGATGGCAAAACCGAAACCATCCATCAACCATTCATCCGTCTTTTTGTGGGCAACAGTGAAGTGAAAAACCTAAAAATGCCGCCGATCCTTTTGAATGGTCAATTGTATGTTCCTGCGCAAGAAGCCTTCGAAGGTTTAGGGGTGATTCTTGACTGGAAAGCAGATCCCAAAGAACTTTATCTTGCCTATCAAAATAACCTGCTAATGATGGAGGCGAACAGCACCATCGGAGTGCTGAACGGCGAACTGATTGACAGCGGCTATCCAATGAAAATCGTGAACGGAAAACAAATGGTTCCTTGCAATTTTGTAGCCCAAAGTTTGGGCTTAGTAGCAGAATATAATGCAGAAGCCAAACAGATCCGCTTATCCTCCCTTTCGATCAACACAAACCCAACACCGCCGCCAGAGCTTTCACATCAAACACCCGTTCCAACAAGTCCCTGGCGACCTGCTGTCCAACCCACCAGCCCTGGGCTATCTACAAACCCCTTACCTACCCCTTGGCCCACTGTCTCACCCACCCCCTTACCTGCAAATCCTACTGCAAATAATACAAACACAACTCCATCTGAGAGCAATAATACACCTACGCTCCCACAATCAGCCCTTGACCAAAAACCAAGCTCAGTTACAGGCATTACCAACCAACTACCGGCCCCCGAAGGCGGGGGATATTTCATCACAGACAATTCAACACAAGTCATTCAGGATGAAAAGCGCCTTGAAACCACCATTACCGACATTTATGGCCCTAGCAATATTTATGAGCAGGTTTACATGATTAACTCTAATTCGCCCATGACAGGGATCAGCTACTTTGTACATCAAAATTCTCGGCTGGTCATTGATATCAAAAATGCACAGTTTGGCCTGTCTAAAACCGAGTATCTTATGAACAGCCCCGTTGTGGCAAAAATACGGGCCTCACAGTTTGAGGTTGAGCCGGTGAAGGTCACTCGGGTGGTCTTTGATATTCAAAATTCAACCTCCTTTACCGTATCCCTGTCAGAAGACAGACAGACCTTGCATGTAAACTTCGGTAAGGTGAATGAAAACCTGATCTCCTCCATTGATTTTAAATCTGTTGGTGAAACAGATTTTGTTTACATCCATTGTTCCAATGACTTTGCTGGTAACATTTCTGCCCTGACCAATCCGGATCGGGTGGTCTTGGATCTGAAACTTTCCACCCTCAAGAATGATATCAACAAAAACGTCGTGGGCAAATATATGACTGCCTACCACGCCGCTATGTTGGATGAGCATACCGTCCGTGTGGTTTTGGATCTTAATAAGCTAGCCGATTTTGAACTTATAAAAGGGCCAGGTTTGGCCACCATCAAGTTGACGGCACCCACTTATAAAAGCATGTGGTACGATACCGCCAAGAAGACGATCCGTTTGCAAAAGGTTGACGGCCTGAGTGCAGCCAACATTCTCCATACAGACAATTATTTAAGCAGAAGCTATATTTTGACCTTGCCGGGAGATTTTTCGAGTCTGCTTGGCTTCGGTAGCCTACAAATGAACGATACCTACCTGACGGATATGAAGGTCAGAAACAATGCAGCGGGCAAGACAGAGCTCGTGATCAATCAGAAGCAGATTTTAGCTTACATAATAAGCGAGGATGAGAATTACATTTATATAAGGGCAGTCCTACCAAAAGAAAAATACTCAAAAATCGTAATTATTGATCCCGGACACGGCGGAGCCTCTGCACCAGGAACTTCCGGCAACGGCTTAGTAGAAAAAAATATCAATCTGGATGTGGGCTTGCGCTTAATGAAGATTTTGGAGGCAGATGCCAGTATTAAGGCCTATGCAACCAGACTGAGTGACAGCTATCCTGGCTTTGGAGACAGGGTTGAAATGGCCAATATGGGTGATATTTTCATTTCTCTCCATTGTAATTCTGGGGACAAAAACACCAGCGTCAGCGGCATTGAAACCTTCTACTACCCTCACGATAACGATGCAGCCCTTGGCTTTACCACTGCCGCCTTTGCCGGAGTGCTGCAAAAGCAGTTAATCAAGGACTTAGGCGTGATTGACCGAAAAGCGAAAAAAGGTGATCTGTATGTCGTTCGCTACCCGGTAGTACCAGCCATACTCATTGAAATGGGCTTTATAACCAACGCCGCTGAGGCCAAAAAATTGGCCGATCCCAACTACCAGCAACAAGTGGCTCAATCGGTTTATCAGGGAATTTTACAAACCTTTTTAGTTTACAAACCTAAAAGATAGGGGAAAATCATGTATTTAAAAAAGCTAGAGCTGCAGGGCTTTAAGTCATTTCCCGAACGGCTGCGGCTTGAATTTAATCCAGGTATAACAGCAGTTGTGGGGCCCAATGGCAGCGGTAAAAGTAATATTTCTGATGCCCTGCGTTGGGTTCTGGGCGAACAGAGTGTCAGAAGCCTTCGCGGCGTAAAGATGGAGGATGTCATTTTCTCCGGGACGGAAACCCGAAGACCCTTAAGCACCGCCTCCGTCACGATGTATATTGATAATTCGGACTATGCCCTCCCTTGTGAGTACTCGGAGGTTAGTATTACCCGGCGCATCTATCGGGTTGGCGACAGCGAATATTTAATTAACGGTACCAACTGCCGACTGAAGGATATTTATGAGCTTTTTATGGATACGGGCATCGGTAAGGAAGGTTATTCCATTATTGGGCAGGGCCGTATTGAAGAAGTTCTGAGCATCCGCTCCGACGAACGTCGCTATATGTTTGAGGAAGTGGCCGGTATTGTTAAATTCAAGACCAGAAAACTGGAAGCCGAAGGAAAACTTGAAAAAGAACGTCAAAATTTGGAACGGGTCAATGATATTATCAGCGAGCTTTCATCCCAGCTGGATGCCATTTCTGTAGAAGCGGAAGTTGCCAAAAAATACTTGGATATTAAGGAAAGATTGAAACTCATCCAGGTCAATATCTTTTTGAATGACGTTGATAAGCTTTCAGATGAGCTGGCAGAAATACAAGCCCGCTTGGACGAAACAAAGGAACTGGCCGAAAAAGAGGAACAAGAAAACCTCCGCCTTAAGGAAGAAATTAAGCGCAAAAAGAAAATGCTTTCCGAAAAGGAAAGCGAACTAAACGATCAAAAAGCTGGCGTTGCGGAAATGCGTTCCACCGCCGAGCAAAGAGCAAACGACATTGTGCTGAAACAGGAGCAGATTAGTCATATATCCGGGGAGCTCTTGCGCTTAAAGAGCGAAGCCCTAGCCAAGCAGAAAAACCTACAAGCCTTGCAGGAAGCAAAGCTTGCAGAAAACGAAAAATTGAAGCTGCACAGTGATTCCCTACAGGAGCAAAACACCTTATTGACGCTAAAAGAAGACGAGTTTATCAAAGCAAAGGCTGGTATGTCCAAAAGCCAGCAGCAATTGGAGGACTACAACACTGAATTAATGCAGCGCTATAGAGAATCCGCTGTCATCAAGGCCAAAGCGGAAAATCTGGATACCCTGTCCAAGGAACTGCACAGCAAGAAGAGTGATTCGGAGGAAGAACTAAAGCAAACCTTGCTGAAAATTGGAGACAACCAAAAAAAGCATAAATCCGTAAGCAATACCTTAGCCCAGATCAAAAGCCAGACAGAAGGCATTAAGCAAGAGATTTCCAGCCTGAACTTTGAGAAGGACGCAGTCAACATCCGGCTCACCAATCGGAACGCAGAACTAAATCTTGTGAATAACGAACTCTCTGAAAAGTTATCCAAGGCCAAGGTACTGTCCGAACTGGAAAAAAACTATGAAGGTTACTTTAAAAGCGTCCGGGCCGTGCTACAGAAAAACAACGCCGAATGGGGCATTTGCGGAGCGGTAGGAGAGTTGGTCTATGTACCTAGCGAATACGAAACCGCCATCCAGGTGGCACTAGGCTCTGCTATGCAAAACCTTGTCGCCCGAGACGAGGAAGGAATCCAAAAGGCCATTGAGTACCTTAAAACAAGCAATAACGGCCGAGCCACCTTCCTGCCCATCAATGTAATCAATGAGGGAAAAACCCGAAAGCTAGCTGTTCGAGATCAAATCATAGAGGAACAGGGCGTCTTGGGGATCGCCAAGGAGCTGGTCAGCTACGATCCGGTCTATGAGGGCATTTTTTCGGATCTTCTGGATCGGGTGCTGATTGTGGACAACATGGAAAACGCCATCCGCATTAATAAGAAGTACAATTATTCTGTTAAAATTGTTACCTTAGAAGGTGAGCTGTTTAACCCTGGGGGTGCGATCACTGGCGGTAGCTTATCAAAAAACACCAGCAATATTTTCAGTCGTTCCAGGGAAATCCGAGAATTAAAGACGGATATCGAAAATCTGAAAGAAAAGGAAAATCACTTTAAAACCCAGATTCAGGAACTCAGCGATCAGGTGAAAACTTTAGACGAGGAGATTTTAGATAAAAAGGATGAGTTGACTGACAGAACCATACAGGAAGGGAACCTGGAGAACATTCTGGATCAGGTAAACCAATTTTTAAAGGAATTGAATCAAAAGAAGACCCGCCTGGAGGAGGAAGCCCAAAGCCTTGTGCAAAGACAGGCAAGCACAGCAGAGGGGATACAAAAAACAGCGGAGGAACTCGCAAAGAGTGAACAGATCATCAAAAACCTCCAAGGAGAAATCAACTCCTTCCAAGCCAGTTTGACGGAGGAAAGGGAGCACCGGGAACAAAAAAGTAATGAGCTGACCCAAATCAAAGTCAAAATCAGCGGTCTTGAGGAAAGCCTCCGAGCCATAAAGGAAAACCTTGTTCGTATCAAGGGTGAGATTTCTGCCCACGAAGCCGACATTCTGAGTATTGCTGCCTTAACAGAGGAAAACAAGGGCAAAATGCTGAAACGACAGGACGAGATCGAAGCCTTGAAGGAGGAACTGGTCAACCTGCAAAAGCAAAGAACCGAAGCTGAGGTCGAAATCAGAAAAGCCGGAAAGGGTCTTGAAGAGATCGAAAAAAGCATTACCGAAGCCGAAGCTTCTCAGCTGCGGCAACTGGAATATACTTCAAAGCTCAGCAATGAGTACACCAAGTTAGAAGCCAAACAAAACCAGCTTATTGAAGACAATAAAAAACTCTACGACCAAATGTGGGATGAATACAAGTTGACCCTGAACCGAGCCAAGGAAGAATTTATTCGTCTGGATACGGACTTAAGACAGCTGCAACGAGAAGAAGTGGCCCTTAAAAAGGCGATAGAAGACTTGGGCTTTGTCAATGTCAATGCCATTAACGAGCATATCAAGTTGAAGGAGCGTTTTGATTTTTTGCAGAAGCAGCGTGATGATATTCTATCTGCCGAAGCGTCGCTGTTAGATTTAATCAAACAGCTTACGGAGCAGATGGAGAACCGGTTTCTGGAGCAGTTTAAGCTCATATCGGAGAACTTCACTGCCGTGTTTCAGGAAATGTTCGGTGGAGGAAAGGCTTATTTAAAGCTCTTTGATGAAAACAAAGCACTGGAATCCGGAATTGACATCATCGCCCAGCCCCCGAACAAAAACTTGCAAAGCCTCAGCCTACTTTCCGGCGGCGAGCGGGCTCTCACAGCTATTGCCCTTCTCTTTGCCATCCTCCGCCTAAAGCCCTCCCCCTTTTGCGTTCTGGATGAAATCGACGCTGCCCTAGACGATGCCAACGTCAGGCGCTTTGCCAATTTCCTCTCCAACTACTGCAAAGACACTCAATTCATCGTTGTCACCCACCGTAAAGGCACTATGGAGGTCTCCGACCGGCTCTACGGTGTCACCATGCAAGAAGGCATTTCAAAGCTGATTTCGGTGACTTTGGAGGACGTGAAGGAAGATGCAGCGGTGTAAACCATTCCAAAGCCAATCTTTGGAATGCAAAAACACTGGAAATAATTAGATGTGTTTATCCTGTGGAGTACAATTTTTGTTTACATCATACGTTTATTATGCTATAATTGTGAATATAATAAAAGAGGACGCTGTTAACGTCCTCTTAAAATGCACCAACCGTTTATCAGACGGTTAGGCTTGCGGTCTTTTTGTGAAATAACCGCTGACCTTGGCTGGGGCGGTTATTTTTTTGTGTTTCTGTCGTTCATTATGGCTATGATTACTAACCCGAAGGTTAACATTAACATCAAAGCTTCAAATGTTGACATGGCATCACCACCTTTACAAGTGGGCTAAGCCTAACCGTCCTTCGCTTGTGCCTTTTAAGTATAGCATAATTTCCATCAGAATCCAATGAATATTTGAGGCCCTTATAATAATTTCCTTGACAACCCCCTCGTCTATATGATATAAAGTCTAAAACCCAATCCTTGGAGGCAGTATGAAAAAACTTTCCGTAACAACATTTGCATGGCTTTGGTGGAGCTCTGTTGAAGTAAACAGGGTCACTTTGTCGTGCGGAGAATGCGGTATGTTTTAGGCTTGGATTTTGGTTTATGTCTGCAGAATAAACTAAGTACAACTAAAGGATCCCCCCTCGGCTTACGCAAGTGAGCCAAGGGGGGATTTTTGGGTTTTTATTAAAATCATCAAGGAGGAAGCATCATGTATAAGCCAACAATGGAAGAAATCAAAACCAGCTACGCCGATTATAAGCGGATTCCGGTTTATCGGGAGATCCCCGGGGACTTGTTAACGCCTATCGGCGTACTGAAAACCTTACAAAGCATTAGCAGCCACTGCTTTCTATTCGAAAGCGTTGAGGATACAAAGAAATGGGGCCGGTATACCTTCTTGGGCTATGAGCCTAGTATGGAAATCACTTGCCTTGACGGGAAGATAAGCGTCCGAAAAGATCAGACGGAGGAAATCATCGTAAGCAATCCCAATGCATACCTCTGTCAAATGATGAAGGGCTATAAAACGCCCGTGTTTAAGGATCTGCCACCCTTTACAGGAGGGCTTGTGGGGTACTTTTCCTACGACTATATCAAGTATAGTGAAGCCTCCCTTACACTGGATGCAGAGGACGCGGAGCATTTTAATGATGTGGATTTAATGCTCTTTGATAAAATCATTGCCTTTGATAATCTAAAGCAGAAAATCTTTTTGATTGTCAACATGAGCATCTGTATGGCCAGCGACAAACATACCACTGACCTTGAAGCAGAATATCAAAAAACCACCGTCCAATTGGACAAAATGGCAAAGCTCCTAACCGAAGCTGCCTCTGTGAAGCAAAGCCACAGCGGCGGAAAGCTTAAATCCGAAATCAAGCCCTTATTCAGCCAAGAGGAATACTGTCAAATGGTGGAAAAGGCAAAGGCCTATATTCGAGAAGGAGATATTTTTCAAGTTGTGTTGTCCAACCGCCTGGAAGCGGAGTTTGAGGGGAGCTTACTAGATACCTACCGCGTTCTTCGAAGCACCAACCCGTCACCGTATATGTTCTACCTGGGCAGTGAGCAGATTGAAATCGTCGGAGCTTCACCAGAAACCCTTGTCAAGCTTGAAAACGGGGTCTTGCACACCTTTCCCCTGGCGGGCACCAGGCCCAGGGGGAAAACGGAAGAAGAGGACCTTCGCCTGGAACAAGAGTTGCTGGCTGATGAAAAGGAGCTAGCCGAGCATAACATGCTGGTAGACTTGGGCCGAAACGACTTGGGAAAGATCAGTCAATTTGGGACGGTGGAGCTGGAGTCCTACTTGTCCGTTTTGCGCTTCTCCCATGTGATGCACATCGGTTCCACCGTGAAGGGCCTCATTCGGGAGGGCAAAGGTGTCATGGATGCCATCTCGGCTGTGCTTCCGGCGGGAACCTTATCAGGAGCGCCCAAGCTGAGAGCTTGCCAAATCATCAACGAGCTTGAAAACAACAAGCGGGGCATTTACGGCGGAGCCATCGGCTATCTGGACTTTAACGGGAACATGGACACCTGTATCGCCATCCGTCTGGCCTTTAAGAAAAACGGAAAGGTCTTTATCCGCTCCGGCGCAGGCATTGTTGCAGACAGCGTTCCTGAGAAGGAATACGAGGAATGTCTTCATAAGGCCAAGGCAGTGGTGGAAGCTTTAAAGCGAGCCGAAGGAGGATTCGAATTATGATACTTTTGATTGATAATTACGACAGCTTTTCTTACAATCTATATCAGTTGATTGGGTGTCTCCGACCGGACATTCTGGTCATTCGCAACGACGAATACTCCCCAGAGGAAATCCAAGCCCAAAAGCCCGAGCGTATCGTTCTATCTCCCGGCCCCGGCAAGCCGTCTGATGCCGGAGTTTGCATTGATGTGGTCAAAAAGCTGGGGTCGAAAATTCCCATCCTAGGGGTTTGCTTGGGGCACCAGGCAATCTTCGAAGCCTTTGGGGGAACAGTATCCTACGCAAAGGAGCTGATGCACGGGAAACAATCACTGGCGCAACTGGATGCAAGCTGTCCTTTGTTTCAGCGCTTGCCGGAGAAGATTGAAGTAGCCCGCTATCATTCCCTGATCGGGATCAAAGAAACGCTACCCGCAGAGTTGAAATCAATTGCAAGCACAGAAGAGGGCGAAATCATGGGCGTAGCCCACAGGCTATACCCCATCTTCGGGCTGCAATTTCATCCCGAATCGGTATTAACCCCACGAGGGAAGGAGATCATCAAGAATTTCTTGGAGGTGAAGGTTCAATGATAAAAGAAGCGATTGTTATGCTCTCAAAGGGAAGTCATTTGAGCTATGCGCAGGCTGAGCAGGTTATGGATGAGATCATGAGCGGTCAGGCCAGCGAGGTACAGCTATCGGCCTACTTGACGGCTCTTTCCATGAAGGGCGAAACCATAGATGAAATCACCGCCTCAGCAGCTGGAATGCGAAAGCACTGCATAAAGCTACTGCATGAGCAGAACGTACTTGAGATCGTGGGCACAGGTGGCGACAATGCCCACAGCTTCAACATTTCCACCACGGCAGCCCTAATCGTATCGGCGGCGGGCATACCGGTGGCCAAGCACGGAAACCGGGCAGCCTCGAGCCAATGCGGAGCAGCAGATGTATTGGAAGCGCTGGGGGTGAACATAACGATTCCACCCGAAAGCAGTGCAAAGCTACTTGAAAAGATCGGCATCTGTTTTCTATTTGCGCAAAACTACCACATCGCCATGAAGTATGTGGCACCGGTACGGCGCGAGTTAGGCATACGGACCATATTCAACATACTGGGGCCTTTATCCAACCCCGCAGGGGCGAAAATGCAGTTACTGGGGGTATACGAGGAGGCACTGGTAGAGCCCATAGCCAAGGTACTTGCAAATCTGGGGGTTCAGAACGCCATGGTGGTATACGGGCAGGACGGGCTAGACGAGATCTCCCTATCGGCTCCGACCAGTGTTTGCGAGGTCAAAAACGGCTGGGTACGCTCCTACGAAATCGCGCCAGAACAATTCGGGTTTCAGCGCTGCGGTAAAGCTGATTTATGCGGCGGCAAGGCAGAAGAAAACGCAACGATCATCAGAGGGATTCTGACAGGAAGCAGAGGTCCCAAGCGCGACGCAGCCGTACTCAACTCCGCAGCGGCCCTATATGTAGCAAAAGAAATTTCTTTTACAGAGGCCATCAAAGAGGTAGAAAGCATCATCGACAACGGGCGGGCTATGAGACAGCTGGAGGCGTTTATACGGCTTTCTAATGAAAAGATAAAAGATTAAAAGAATAAAACCGTGGGGGAAGGAAGGGAAAAACTTTTTCAAACGGCGAAAAAGTTTTTCCCTTCCCAGAATCAACTTGTTGGTTCACCCTACCACCCCCATCCTTGCTTTTTCAAAAAGCCGGGAATTGGGAGGCGTAGATAGGTATCACGGGGTTTGAATCAATACGTTTTTTATGCTTGGTTACAAGCGTTATTGGAGGTAAACATGTTTTTAGATAAAATTGTCTTATCTACGCAAAAGCGGGTAGAGGGCAAAAAGGCGAGGCTATCGCTTGAGTGCATGATGCAGAGAGCGATGGATTTGCAAGCTGCGCAAGCGATGCAAGATTTGCAAGATGTGCAAACGAGAGTGGACTTTCCTTTTGAGAGAGCACTGAAAGGCAAGGATCTTTCCTTTATCTGTGAAGTGAAGAAGGCCTCGCCTTCTAAGGGGTTGATTACAGAGGAATTTGATTATCTTGCAATCGCACAGCAATATGAGGAAGCGGGGGCAGCGGCAGTTTCGGTGTTGACCGAGCCGGAATTTTTTCTGGGAAAGGACGAGTACTTGCAGGAAATCAGCCAAAGCATACACATTCCCACACTCCGCAAGGATTTTATTGTGGATTCTTATCAGATCTATGAAGCAAAATGCCTGGGGGCAGCGGCGGTCTTGTTGATTGCTGAAATCCTGGAGGAAAGCGCTTTGAGGGAATACATACACATTGCTGACAGCCTGGGACTGTCCGCTCTTGTAGAAAGTCATAGTCTCCCACAGCTACAAAAAGCCCTTTCAGCTGGGGCAAGAATCATCGGTGTCAACAATCGGAACCTGGAAACCTTTGAAGTGGATCTCCAAACCAGTATCCGACTTCGCTCCTGGGTACCCGAGAACATTCTCTTTGTATCCGAAAGCGGCATATCCACTCCCGAAGACCTGCAAAGACTCCTCGAAAACAAGGTAAATGCCGTATTGATCGGTGAAACCCTGATGAAAAGCACAGATAGGAAAGCAGCATTGAAACAGCTTATCAAAAATGCTAAATAATTCGGCTCTATCAAAATTGCCACGTGGCAACACCCCCAACCCATGTCCGGCTTTTTTGAAAAGAGGGGAATGGGGGTGTGGGGGATGGGGGA
>CAZSXS010000046.1:0-28461 GCA_964611385.1 uncultured Defluviitaleaceae bacterium | reverse complement strand
CGTATTAAATTGAAAAAACTCTATCCCATTCTATGATATATTCTCGGATGAGGTAATAGTTTATTGCGGAGTTTAATTGACGATAATCACCTCCTGGAAATTATTAGGAGTTTATGAAACGAACGTGTCAATGTGATGGCAAATTTATGCCAACGCATGAAGCCATTCAAGACTATTTAGAGACAATAGAAATTGTGATAAAAGCATCTTGAACAAAAAAAGAACGCTCACCAGCGAAAGTGAGACGTTCTATGTTAAGCGAAACGAGACTTATCTTCATGATGATCCAAGACATAAAAGAAAAGTAAACTAATACCCCAATAAAAGACATCTGAGTTTTTAACCAATCTAATATCACCCATCATGTGCATGCCAAATCACAGCATAGTTGAACCAAAAGCTAATGATTTATGGAGATTTCTTAATAATACCAGAGCAAATAAGCATGTACACAAACATAGAAAAAAAGAATGACCTAAAACCAAAGTTTTAGGCCATTCTTAACAGTGTACGCAGAAGGATTTGAACCCTCGGCCTTCTGATCCGTAGTCAGACGCTCTATCCAGCTGAGCTATGCGTACAATTACTGCTTAACAAGGGCTAGTTTAACACGTTCTTTGCTTCTTGTCAAGTACCAATCTCATCTAATCTCGCCGACGGTTTGCCAAAATAATAAAGCGCAACAAATTGCTGATAGCCACGGCGGCAGCAGCCACATAGGTCAAGGCAGCGGCATTCAAAACCTGCTTAGCAGGGCCTAATTCTTCATTGTTTAAAAAGTTTTGGTTATCCAGCATTTCAATGGCTCTTTTGGAAGCGTTAAATTCAACAGGCAAGGTAATAAGCTGAAATAAAACTACAGCAGAAAACATCCAAATACCCACATTGAGCAAGAAGTAACCAAGGCTTCCTCCCCACATCGAAAGCAAAAGACCGATAAAGATCAAGGGCGTGGCCAGACTAGAGCTGAAACTGACGACTGGCACTATGGTATTACGAAGATTCAGGGGAAGATACCCATCCCGATGTTGAATAGCATGACCGGTTTCATGGGCAGCAACCCCGATGGCGGCTAGGGAGGTACTCCCATAAACTGATTCCGAAAGGCGCAGCACACCAGCCTTGGGATCATAATGGTCAGTTAATTTTCCGTGCACGCGCTCCACTCGGACATCCCGGATTCCGGCAGATGAAAGCAAGGCGTTGGCCACATCTGCCCCCGTATAACGCTTTCTGCTAGCGACTTGGCTAAACTTATTAAAGGTGCTGCTAACTTTGTATTGGGCATACATGGCAAGTATTGCAGCCGGTATAACGAAAATAATGGTTGAATCTAAATACATACAAACTCCTCCTGTTGCTAAAGTACTATGTTCTATAATCTTTAATATAGAAAACATTTACTAAGCCAAGATTTTCCGTTTTGGAAGCTTCCATACTGAATAGTATGGTCGCATTGCAAAGTTAAAGCAGCTGAGTAAAAATAGAAATTTTCCCATTGCTTGATGGTGACTTAGAAAATAGTTTTGTTACTATAACTCAGTCTCTAAAACATTTTCTAAGCACCTTCATTCAATCTTGATAAATTCTATTGTTTTATATGAAAGCTTTGCAAAACTAAACTGTATTGAGTACAAGAATAGCTTTAAATCTTTTCTCCGATAGTAATCCTAGCCCCTCGTAAAAATTCTGGAGCGGAAAGTCTCTGTCGGTTGAGGGCCTGCAATTCTGTTATCAGCAAAGCTCCGTCCCCTGTTTTTACAACGATCCCTTTATCTTTGATACTATCAACGATCACACCCGGCAAAATGTCTGAATGATTTTGTAAGGGCAGCTTTTCCGCAGACCAAATCTTTAAATTCGTACTAGTATATGCACCTGGCCAAGGTCTTAAACCTCGAATTAAGTTAAAAATGGAGTCTGTACTCTTGCTCCAATCAATCAGACCCAGATCCTTCGTCAGCATGGGCGCATAGGTCGCTGAATCTGCCTGTTTACATCTTGGAGCAGTTCCATTTTTCAATAAAGCAAGGGCTTCTAAAAAAGCTATAGCACTTAAGTTTGAAAGCTTATCATGCATCGTTTCCGAGTTGTCCGTTTCTTCAATGGGCAGCTCTTTTTTTAACAGCTCGTCCCCTGTATCCATGCCTTGCTCCATATATATGATGGTTACACCAGTGAGGCTTTCTCCGTTCAGGATGGCCCACTGGATCGGAGCGGCGCCCCGGTACTTGGGTAAGAGAGAGGCATGGGCATTGATACAGCCAAAGGTTGGCAGTTGTAAAATGCGAGTTGGCAAGATCTGTCCATAGGCCACCACCACAAAGACATCCGCCTGAAAAGCTTTGAGGCTCTCGAAAAATTCCGGATTTTTTCGGACTCGCTCCGGTTGCAAGACCGGTATATTTGCCTTTAAGGCTGCAGCCTTCACCGGAGTTAGCAAGGTTTGCTTACCTCTTCCGGCAGGGCGATCCGGTTGGCTTACGACAGCACAGACTTCATGTTCTTTTATCAAAGCTTCAAGGGAAGGAACCGCGTACTCCGGCGTCCCCATAAACACAATCTTCAAAAACAAACCTCCAATATTGGGCATACAAAACCGAATGAGAGAAAACTTATTGTTTCACTCCACTATCCCTTCTTTCCCTTTTCCAAAAGCAGGTCATGGACGGGGATGTTGTTTACAAAATCTGAAGAGCCCAAATTTTTATCTTGTATCTTTACCAAAGTATACAGTACTATAAAGAATTTTTCAATTATTTTTTTCGATTCGCCTTGTAATCTACATTTTAATGTACTATAATGGCCTTTGCTTAAAGCGTACAAGAAAGGGGGATTTCATGCAAAATACAGTGAAAAGCATGACCGGCTACGGGCGGTTTGAACGGTATTTCAACAGTCGCAGATTCCTGGTTGAGATTCGGACGGTAAATCACAAATACAACGAGCAAAGCATCAAGCTTCCTCGAATTTTTAACTGCTTTGAAGACTTAATCAGAAAAAAACTCAGTCTCATTTCCAGAGGTAAAATTGAAGTTTTTGTCACCCTTGAATCTGTTTCTGGCGATGATTTTGCCGTCAAGATCAACGACGGACTTTTGAACGCTTATTACGAAAAGCTCCGGGGGATTCAATCTACCTTTCAATTGCAGGACGAACCAACCCTTTCTTTACTTACCGAACTTCCCGATGTCTTTGTTGTAGAAAAAACCGTAAACACCGAAGATATTTGGCCTGAGTTATCCTTGGCTATAGATGAGGCATTGAAAGCTTGTTTGCAAATGCGAGACATCGAAGGCGCTGCCTTGAAAGAGAGCTTACTTGAAAAGCTTGCAAACTGCAAAAGCTTGATAGAGAGCATTCAAGCTCTGTCCCCCCTGGTGGCAAAGCAGTATATGGAAAAGTTAACAGAACGGCTGCAAAAGCAAATGCAGGAAGTACAAATTGAGCTGGACGAAAGCCGTCTCTGCGGGGAACTGTTACTTTTTGCAGACAAAAGCTGCATTGACGAGGAGTTGACAAGGCTACAAAGTCATATCAAACAGTTCGAAGCTGCCTTAGAAGTAGGCAGTCCCATCGGCAGAAAGCTGGATTTTTTGGCCCAGGAATTTTTCCGTGAGGTCAATACCATTTCTTCAAAGGCCAATCATTTGGAAATTACAAAATTAACTGTGGATTTAAAATCGGAAATAGAAAAAATTCGTGAGCAAGCAGCGAACATTGAATAAAGCTTGACAAGGATGATGGTTTTTTTGCGGCCAAGAACCCTTGTCCGAATCCATGCTATAGTTCATGATTTTGAGCATGGCATATGTGTAATGGAGACATGGAGGGATTTTAATGTCTAGTAAGGGTGAGTTTTATAATATCGGCTTCGGCAATGTTGTAAACGTGAACAAGATCATCACCATCATCAGTCCTGATTCGGCCCCGGTTAAGCGCATTATCCAGGAAGCAAAGGAGCGTTCCATGCTCATTGATGCCAGCTGTGGCCGTCGCACCCGAAGCGTGATCACCACCGAGTCCAATCATGTGGTACTCTCTGCGCTTTTACCGGAAACCATTGCCAACCGGATCAAGGGCAGTCAAAACGGAGCTTAAATCCGTATTTTTATGGTTAAACTTTAAATAAAAAGGAGAATGTTATGCTACGACCTTCATATACGGAACTGATGGAACAACTGAACGAGGGGAACAACGTAGACTCCAAGGTTACAAGCCGATACATCATTGTTATTGCGGCCGCTAAGCGAGCCCGCCAGCTAGTCGACGGGGCAACCCCTTTGACCTACGCCCCCACGGATAAGTCGGTTTCCATTGCAGTCAATGAGCTCTATGCGGGCAAGCTAAAGATTAACACAGAGACGGAAGACGGTAGCATTGCCAGTAGCTACTTTGATGAATTCGAAAATGAAACCAAGCGTAAGCTCTTTGCCACCAACGAAAGCACCGGAGACATCTTTATTGACGAAGATGAGGATACAGAAGAATATGGGGAAGAAGAGGGCTTTGAGGATAACTTTGAAGACGACCTGGATGAAAAGCTGAAGGAGTATGACGACTTTGAAGAAATCGAAGACGAATACGAGGATGAGTTTGAAGACGAGTTCGACAAAAAGAAGCGTAAGAGCATGGACTATGACTTAGAAGAGGAGATAGAAGAGAACATGGACGACAACCTTGATATGGAAGAAGATTAATGATCGCTGAAATCATCATTGATTCCAAATGCAAGGAAATCGACCGAGTCTTTTGCTATACCTTAGACCAAGAAACAAAGGGCTTTGTGCAAGGAGTGGGACTTTTGGGCACTCGGGTTTTGGTGCCCTTTGGGCGGGCCAACAAAATTTATGAGGGCATAATCGTTGGACTTTTTAACAATCACGAAGAATTTGATGCTCATAACATTTTGGATCAGCGCTTCCAGGCTACAACAGCAAATAAGTCTGATCGAACAGTCAATCGCCTGTCTGAAAGCCTAAAGCCTGTGAAAGCCCTTTTAGGGGAATCCGTTCTGACGGAAGAAATGTTACAGTTGGCTCAGTGGATGAAGGAAAAGTACTACAGTACCCTATCCGAATGCCTGAAATGTATCATTCCCTCAGGCATGTGCTCCAGGGCCGACTTGTCTGTTTACGAACGGCGAGTTTTTCTTTTAAATGACACTGACTTGCAGCAAAACTCTGTTCTAAAACTCAACCCCGTCCAAAAGCAGATTCTGTCACTTTTGGAGAGCGGAGATAAAAGCGTACAGGAAATCAGAAGCGCGCTGAATATCTCTGAATCACCAATTCAAACTTTAGCCAAGAAAAATCTAGTCACTGTCCGAAAGGTGGCTGTCCGTAGAGAGACGATCACCAAAAGTGAAGGCACTGATGATCGCAAAATTCTTACAATGGCACAAGAGGCAGTGCTTGAAAAAATCCGTAACGCCAAAAAACCGGTTTTGCTCCATGGGGTAACGGGCAGTGGCAAGACTGAAATCTATATGCACCTGATTGAAGAAGCAGTGGCCCAAGGCAAACAGGCTATCATGATGGTACCAGAAATTTCCTTGACGCCCCAGACCGTGCGGATTTTTTCGGAACGCTTTCAAAACCAAGTCACTGTCACCCACAGCCGACTGACCCAAGGGGAGCGCTACGACCAGTGGAAGAGGGCTAAGGACGGGGAAATTTCCATCATGATAGGCCCCCGCTCTGCAATTTTCACTCCCTTCAACCGCCTAGGCATCATCATTCTGGACGAGGAACATGAACACAGCTACAAGTCTGAGGTCACTCCCAAGTACCTTACTAAAGAACTAGCCATAAAGCGGGCGGAGTTAAGCGACGCCAAGGTGGTGCTAGGCTCCGCTACGCCTTCCGTTGAAAGTTACTTTGAGGCGGAGCAGGGCCTATATGAACTGGTGTGTCTGAAGGAGCGCATCAACAAGCAACTTCCCCAAGTATCCATCAAGGATATGCGGGTTGAGCTGGATATTGGGAACAAGTCCATCTTTAGCCAGGAGCTTTATGAACAGGTTGTTTTAAACCTGGAGAAGAAAGAACAGACCATCTTATTTTTAAATCGGCGGGGCTATGCAAACTTTGTCTCCTGCCGGAAGTGTGGCCTTGTTATGAAGTGTGATTCATGCAGCGTCAGTCTTACCGAGCACAGGGCAGGCCCAGAAAAAAATCTGGTCTGCCACTATTGCGGCAAGGCTCTTGCCCATCCAAAAAACTGCCCGACTTGTGGTTCTGTCTACATAAGGAACTTCGGGATCGGCACCCAGCGGGTGGAGGAGGATACCAAGAGGCTTTTTCCCACGGCTAGGGTGTTACGTATGGACATGGACACCACAGCAGGCAAGCATAGTCACGAAAACATACTGGAAAGCTTTCGACAGGGCGAGGCTGATATCCTGGTAGGCACACAGATGATCGCCAAGGGACTGGATTTTCCCCGAGTATCCCTGGTGGGCATCATTGCTGCCGATATTGGCCTGAATGCGGGTGATTTCCGCTCTGGGGAAAATACCTTTCGCCTCTGCACCCAGGTAGCCGGACGAGCTGGACGAGCGGCAGTTTTGGGACGGGTTTATATCCAGACTTACAACCCCTACCACTACAGCCTACTCTTTGCCAAGGACAACAACTATGAAGATTTTTACCGGCATGAAATCACCTTGCGTAGGGAATGCAACTATCCCCCTTTTTCCCATATTTTCGTGGTGCTATTTTCCATAGACGGCAGCAACGAATTGCCAGGGCCTGGTGGCAGCACTGGAGCAGAAAGGCGACTTATTGAACTTTTGTTTAAGCTTCTGCAACTCATGAAGTTTTACAACCGGAAGGGACTATTTGAAATTCTTGGGCCAGCTCCAGCACTGATTTCACGGTTGAACAATCATTATCGCTGGAAGCTGATTGTGAAGGCCCAGGAAGAAGAACGATTAAAGAATTTTGTACTTTATTGTTACGGTAAGCTAAAAGAAAAGGAAAGGCTGGAGGGTGTATCCGTCAACCTTTCCCTTGATCCGATGCTGATTCTATAATGTATATTTTGGAGGAACAATGGCACTCAGAAAATTACGCTATGACGGCGACGAACTTTTAAGAAAGAAATCAAAGGAAGTTAAGGAAATAAACAACAGCATTCGAACCCTTCTGGACGACATGGTGGAAACAATGCATTTCAGTAGAGGTGTGGGGCTGGCAGCACCTCAAGTGGGTGTTTTGCGACGGGTTGTTGTGATTGAAATTGAGGACAAGCTCTACGAGCTGATCAATCCCGTTGTCCTAGAGCAAAGCGGAGAGCAAGAAAGCAGTGAAGGCTGCCTGTCTGTCCCTAGTAAGGCGGGCTCAGTTCAGCGCCCAGAACGCATCAAGGTTAAGGCCACAGATCGCAACAACAATGAAGTCATTGTTGAAGGCACTGAAATGCTGGCCGTTGCCCTCTGCCACGAACTTGACCATCTGGACGGCATTCTCTTTTTGGACAAGGCTACAGAAGTTTGGGATAAGGAAAAGGAAGTAGACGACGAGGATGACGAAGATGAGTACGAAGACGACGAGGAGTAAAGAAGAATAAAGAGGGGTCTTTCTCAAACCGTGGGGGTGTCATAAACACCACGGAAATTTTGAAAGACCTATAAAGAAGGAAGAGCAAAAAAATCCGCTAAGACCAATGTCTTAACGGATTTTTTTGTACATGAGGAACTACCCCTTGATCAGGTGGAGGTGTCAACAGTATCCCAGTCCGCATTGCTGCTTCCAGTCGGCCAGTTCAAGTATTTATGACGTTCTATAACAACGCCGCCGTTTAAATTTTGCGGCATCGGCAGCGACTTAATCCGCGCATTAATAGTGGTTAAGAAATAAGAATATTAATATAGATTTATCTTAAAATTTATAGTACAATGCAAATTAAAAAATTAGGGAGGTACTAATCCTATGAGCAACTTCAAGAAGCTGGGTATAAAAATGAAAATTATTATGCCTGCATTAATAATTATTTTTCTATCTTTAGTAGCTTTATACTATATTACTAGCATATCTAATAAAAAGCTAATTCATAACAACGTATACAACATGTTGGAAAGCGATGCTGCCACTTTAGATGCTATTTTAAGCCAATGGCTAGAAGGCGCTGATGCTGTTGCAACAGCGATAACTATGTTGCCTGAAGTTCAGCAAGCCGCAAGAGGCAGAAGTTATGAAGAAGCTTCATTAGCTCTTTCTAAGTTATTTAACAACAACATAGATTTGGGCGGCTACCCTTTATATGCCAACATGTTATATTTAGATAAAAATTTTACAATAGTTGCAGGAGGTATACCAGATGGAATCGGACTTAATGCAATGGACACACCATTTGTGGAAAACTGTAATCAAGCGGCAAAAGGCAATACATGGGTAAGCTTTGTAACAGCTTCACCAGTCACAGGACTTTTAGAAGTTTGGTATTCAAAACCTGTTATGATTGATGGTCAGTTTTCTGGCATGGCAGTTGTTCCTTTGCATACGCAAGGTTTGACAAGATACTTAAACAAGGAAAATCACCCAACACAAGCATTAACGTTTATTGCTGATGGCGAAAACACAATTGCATCTTCTACTAAAACAGAATTTATTAATACGAAAGCTGATGATTTAGGATATAAGTTTTCTGAAATTCAAGATTGGGAAGTTGCATTTGATTTTAAAAATGAAAGTAATCAAGATTTTTTTGTTTATTATAGAAACGACAACTGGTTGAACTGGAAAATAGTTAGTATGATAGAAAAAGATATTGCATTGAATAACAATAATATGATTATTATTGCTGCCTTTACAATTTTAATAATGATAGTAGCATCCCTTGTTTTATTCTTTATAATTTCGGGTATTTTAAGACCAATTTTCGAACTAACTTTGATTTCAAAAGAATTTGCAAAAGGCAATGTGAATGTAAATATAAGGCAATATCCAGAAGATGAAATTGGTCAGTTAGCAAGTTCATTTAATGATGTAAAAAACAGCCTAACACACTTATTTTCTAACCTAGAAAACTTAGGAGATACAATTTTAGAGGGTGATATTAATAGCAGAGTTGATAAGTCTAAGTTTTCGGAAAGCTATTTAGATATTGCCGAATGCATCAACTCTATAATCGATTCTCTTGTTGGATATTTGAACAGCATAAGTATACCTATTTTTATTTTAGATAAAGATTATAAATTTAAATATGCCAACAAAAAAACTATTGAAATGCTTAACACAAATCAAGATATACTTATTGGACAAAAAATTTATGATTACTTTATACCATCAGATAAAAATAGCAGAGAGTCAAGTATTGAATACTCCATTGAAAAAGGACAAACAAACAAATCAATTTTTAATTGTGTTATAAATTCAGAACAATTTATACTTGAATCAGTTGGCTTGCCAATTAAAAACAAAAACGGTAAAGTAGCAGCAGCTTTACTATTTTTTATTGATATTACTGCTGATAACAAAGCTAAGAAACTTAGCGAAAAACGTACAGAATATCAAAATAGTCAAGTTAATAAACTTGTAGAGGAGTTAAACAAATTCTCTCAGGGCAACCTTGATATTACATGGAAGACAGGTCAGTTTGACCAAGATACAGAGCAAATAGGCAAAGATTTTGAGATTGTTGGAAAATCCCTTGAAAAAAGCATGTATACAATCAAGGGCTATATTAATGAGCTTAGTGAAAAATTATCAGATATTTCTAACAAAAACCTTGATAATGAAATTAAAAGGCAGTATATTGGGGAATTTGTAACTATAAAAGACTCTATAAATACTATTATTACAAATATGAATAGCATTTTGAGAGAAATTTTAAACGCCTCTTCTGAAGTTGAACAAAGTTCCTTAAATGTAGCTACTGCAAGCCAAAATCTATCAAAAGATTTAATTCAACAAAGCGAAGCAGTACACGCTATACTTGAATCAGTAACAAATGTGGCAGAACAATCACGAGATAATGCTGTAAGTGCCAGTAAAGCAAATGACTTATCAATTGATGCAAGGACATTTGCAGAAGACGGAAATAATAAAATGTCCGACATGTTAAAATCAATGGAAGACATAAAAGCATCTTCTACAGGCATTGCAAACATAATAAAAATAATTGAAGATATTGCTTTCCAAACAAATATACTTGCACTAAATGCCGCTGTAGAATCTGCAAGAGCCGGATTACACGGTAAAGGATTTGCAGTTGTTGCAGAAGAAGTAAGAAATCTTGCAACAAGAAGTTCTATCGCTGCTAAAGAATCAAGCGAAATGATTAATAATTCGTTAATTAAAGTTGAAGTCGGTTCAAAAATTGCAAATGATACAGCAGATTCATTAATAAAAATTGCTTCTGTTGTAACAAACATTAACGAAATATTAGAGAAGATTACAGATTCTTCAACAAAGCAATCTGAACTTCTTATGAATGTTGAGCAAAGCGTAACCCATATTTCAGACATTACTCAAACTAACGCTTTAATTGTTCAGGAAACAACTTCAAGAAGCGAAATTATGTCTAATCAAGCAAAATTGTTAAAATCCATGGTTAGTGAATTTAATTTAAAGAAGAAGTAGTATAAAAGGGCTGTCGTAAATTTTATTTTGAGACAGCCCTTTATTTTTATGTTTCTTGATTCTTAAATCTCTTCTTCCTTTTTTGACTTGATTATACATTAAAATTTAATTGAGGTAAGGTACTAGATTGAGCTTGTTATCAGCAAATTGCGTTTCCACCTGATGAAAATGTCCCTAGATGGACTTTATCTTAAAAAGAATGAGTACAAGGCTGAGCTACGCCTCTGGCACACAGCTAAACTTCAAGATTTCTCTTTTTTTGCCGTTGTTTAAAGAAAACATTCCATTATCAAATTCACAGGCTTGATTTATGGTGTATTGGCCTGGAACTATCATAAAATGATTGTCTTTCATATAGCCTATTAACTTACTAAATTCTTCCTGATCCATCAGATGGAAAAAAGGTTGATCAATTTTAATTTCACCACTTTGAACTTTTTGCAAATAGTTTGCATCAACAATTTCAGAGTCTAAAATAGAAATATAAAGCGTTTTTCCAATCTTCATCTCCATCAGGTCAACTCCTTGCTCAAGCTTTAGGTTGTTTGCAATAAAAATACCAATCATCAGCATAACAAAAACACAAAAAATGATTCTTAAAAAAGTGTATTTCATAATTTTTCACTCTCTATGCCATCTTTCCATGCTACACTTGTCAAAATAACATCATTCCCTTTGATATCACTACAAATTTATTATATACTATTTTTTCTAGACTTGTAAGAGAAAAATTGTGAAATTTGACCCATGAATATTCAACAACTGAAATCCAAAGCTATCAAAGGATCAATACAGCACATACCTAAGTGAAAAAGAAAACAAAAAAGGTGGATTAGGGAGGAGGAGAATTTTTTCATCACCTGAAAAAGTTCTCCCTCTCCCTAACCACAGTTTAAAATTTTCTTATTCTGCCTTTCTCAAGCGCTCTACCACTGTCGCTTTCTCATGAAAGCGGAAAATCATTAAGGGTGTTATAATGCAAACAAGTAATACCAAGAATAGGGAAAGAATGAGTGGGATGAGTGGGAAGGCATAGATGGCGTAGTCAGCTTGCTGGCGAAAGAGAGTGAATATGCCATAGGCGGCAGCGTTGCCTAGCGTGCATACAATCGAAGCACTGATCACGAAGTACCATAAGCCCTCCATAACTAGCATGCTTTTGATCTGCTTCTTGGCCATACCAATGCTTTCTAGCATAGCAAGCTCAATGCTCCGTACTGTTACACTTGTAACCATGACGTTTACGAAGTTTAGAATACCAATCAGAGCCAGAACGCCGGATAAGCCGCCACCCAGAATGTACATCATCAGCTTGGCTGATTTAAGACTTTCCAGATTTTCAAGCCTTGATTCCATAAAGATGTCGTTATCGCCACTGATCATGCTCTTCAGCGTGTCTAATACGAGTGGCCATTGACTTTTTTCTGCATCAACATTGACGCTATAAACTATAGGTTCATCCACAAGCTCAAGAAAAACCTCCTTGGATATATATAGGTTGGGTGTAAAAGCACCACCCTTAGAAACCAAAAAGGCTTCTTCCACAAAACCACCAGCCTTGAGTTTAAAGGCTTCGCCCTCAGTTAGCTCACCCTCAATGGTAAATTCCTCTGGGAACAGTTCCGGATATCGGGTCCCCACCAGTACGAAGTCTCCTCTTTGAAAAGCTTCCACATCAATGGGATCTTCGAGTGTTTTATTTAGGTTCTCAAGAAACCAGGGATCCAGCGCTACCAGATAGCCAAAGAGGATATTGTTGTTTTCTAGCTGCTCCTTGGTAGGTTGATCAATTTTATACTTCTTGCAAAAGGCTTCGATACTCGCATCATAAACCGAATCATACTGCAAGCAAAAGCTCTGCATGTAGGTTTCTGTTACCCGGCTTACCCCCTCCGTGTCTCGGATTTTTGCCAGAAAGTTGTCATCAAATTTCTGATCCATGTACTCATTGGTGTTCATGACACCGAAGGATTCATTTCTGAAGTAAAAATCGCTATCCATATAGCTTACCACCAAGTTGTCGATATCCATGCTGATCAACAAGGTATTGATGATGAGAAAAATGGATATGCCCATAATCAAGGATGCAAACACAACCAAAGAGCGCTTCTTATCTCGAAAAAGATTAGCAAGAGCCATTTTGTGTAACTTAGCGCCGGAGCTTCCTTTTGATATCTTTTTCTGGTTCAGGCTGCTTCCGATATAGCGTACTGCCTCTACTGGTGAAATCTTACCAGTAATTCCGGCGGGCTTGACACTGCTGATCCAGGTCGTTAGTAAGGCAAAGAAAGTCGCCCCGATGAAAATGAAAGGGTGAAAGGAAATCTCAACTTCTGTTTGCAGAGACACAGTGCTCAGCGCCATGGGTACCAATTGAAAGGAAAAAAGAACACTCAGCAATAGACCTATAGGGATGCCCACAGCGGACAGCCGCAGGGCTTGACGTATGACAATTCGCTTTAACTGTTTGGGCGTAGTACCGATTGCCTTTAATAGACCATAAAAGCGTATGTCCTTGGAGACAGAAATATAAAGCACATTATAGATCAACAAGTATCCACTGAAAAGAATAATGAAGATCAAAAATGCAAAGCCAATAAGCGTAGCCTGATCGGAATTTGATTGTACAGCATAGATTGGCACTGGTCTGATCTGCTGACCCTCAGCCGGAGAAAGATCTTTTTCCAATCTTTCAATCAAGGCCAAGACATTTTTGCTTTTAAAAGTCACGGTTACGCTTCCATGTTCGGTGATATTTCTCCCGCTCTCTTTGGCAAAGGCATCACTAACAAATATAGAATTGATGTTACCAGATCGGATATTGAGATAGTCCTTATAGTAAGCAGACAAGACAAATACCTGTTCTTGATCCAGCTCTATTGCACCGCCTAGCGTTCTGAGTTGATAACGGATTGGGATTTCCATTCCAATGCGGGGTTCATCTATACCCATGTTGTTTAAGACCCAAAGGGGCATCATGATTTCATTGTACTTTTCTGGCAAATGACCTACAAAACCTGTAATAGCTCCCTTCCGGTGCTTTTCCCATTCTTCTTCCTCAAAGCGGAATAGAGATAGCAACATTTTTTTCATTTCAGACGTGTTGACTACTGTGGCCACATGGTATTGTTCTCCCATGCTTTTCACATAGTCCAGGCTTTTCAACTTCTCCAACTGCTCTGGCCTTGGATGGCTTAGCATCGCATGAGCAGTCGTGCCCATGAGGCGGACTTTTTGAAGCTCAAGGGAAGCCAAATAGCTCATGCCGATACTAAAAATAGTGCCGATCAGCACAGTGGTCAAAGCCACAGCAAGAATAACAAAAAGATTCCGCAGGCGGTTGGCTCGTAGCGTGCGGTCACTGATTCGGTTCAAAACTTCTTTGTTTTTGACCTGAAACATCTTCAAACCCCCTTGCCCACAATTTTGCCGTCTTCAATTCGAATAATCCGGTCCGCCATCTGAGCAATTTCCTCATTGTGCGTAATCAGCAGGATGGTCTGGCTAAATTGCTTTCCAGTGGTTTTCAACAAGCCCAATACATCCAGGCTGGTCTTACTGTCCAAGTTCCCTGTAGGCTCGTCTGCAAGGACGATGGCGGGCTTCGTAGCTAAAGCTCGTGCTATGGCTGCTCTTTGCTGCTGGCCGCCCGACAGGTTATTAGGTAAATTTTGCAGCTTACTTTCTAGGCCCAGCGTATGCACGATTTGATCAATATACGCCTTGTCGATTTTATTACCGTCCAGCTCAATGGGTAGGACGATATTCTCATACACATTCAGCACCGGTACCAGGTTATAATTTTGAAACACAAAGCCGATCTTTCTACGCCGGAATATTGTCAATTCCTCGTCCTTTAAGGAAAAAATATCTTTCCCATCCACAATGACTTTTCCCTCTGTGGGTCGATCCAGTCCGCCCAACATATGTAACAAGGTGGACTTACCACTTCCCGAGGTTCCTACAATGGCGATAAATTCTCCATGAGAAACACTCAAATTCACCCCATCCAGAGCCTTTACTAAGCTACTATCTTTACCATATACTTTTTTTAATTCCTTCGTTTCCAAGATCATGAACTTTACCTCCAACAAAAAAAGTTTATACAAAGCAGCTTTATGCTACTTCATATAAACTATAACTTACAAGCCTTTCAAAAACCTTTCTGAAATATAACAGTTTTGAAAGATGCTAATTTTTCAACCTGTTAACAGTTCCAATGAAACATATAATGCTTCTAGTTCTCCCTGCACTGTACTAAGCAATGCCTCTGAATTTACCGATAATTCTTTTGCCTTCTGAGAGAGTTCCACAGCATCTGCAATTTTAGCTCCGATATGTGAAATGGCTTCCTCAATATGTTTGATTTGGAACTCATTCATTTCTGGATTCATAAAAGCCCCTCCTGATAAAATGTAATTATACTCAGTCTCTTAAACTAAGCCACCTTTATTCAATCCAGATAAATCTATTGTTTATATGGTGACTTTGCAAAGCTGAACGTGACTGAGGATAACCCGAAAATTGACCGGCATGACAAGTTATGCTTAACCTTTATGTATACAATTGAAGTCAATAAAGCACACCGCAACATTTTAAGGGAATATCCCTTACATGTCAATAAGGAATATTCCCTTAGGAGATAATATGATTGGGGTGATAGATGTGTACGTTCGAATCCGTAACCTTCGGGAAGACAAAGACATGACTCAAGCCCAAATGGCTTCCTATTTAAATATCCATCAGACTACTTATTCAGATTATGAAATTGGTAACCTCAACGTACCCGTGCAGATTTTGGATAAGATTGCTGACTTGTTTGAAACGAGTATTGACTATCTGGTGAATCGAACAGAGGAGAAGAAGCCCTACCCCCGAAGGAAATAGAGCTTGACTGCAAGGCGCAACAAAAACAAAACCCGTTATGGTTGAATTGAAACGTTTAACCGTAACGGGTTTTCCTATGCAAAGATTATTTCTGAAGAAATACTGAAAAACAGGCGCCTTCGCCTAGTTTTGACTTGAGCTTGATATAACCGCCCTGCATCTCAATAATCTCCCTGGCCAAATACAAGCCAAGCCCCAGCCCTTCTGTCCGAACAGTGGCAGGAGAACGGTAAAAGCGCTGAAAGATGAGGGCAAATTCCTCCTCAGCGATTCCCATGCCCTGATCCTGGATGTCAATTCGGGTGAAAAGTTCGTAAGGACTGACGGTAACTTTGATGAGACTTTTGTCTGGAGAATATTTAACTGCATTGTCTACAAGGTTAAACAATGCCTCCGTTGTCCATTTCTCATCGCAAAGAACTGAATCATCATGGCCACAGTTTAACCTGAAATCAATAGCTTTGGCATCGGCCTTGTACCGAATGCTTTCCAGAACACTCTGCAATAGCAGATCAAGTCGCGTGCTACGCTTATTGGCTACCATGATACCTGTTTCCAGGCGGGATAACTTCACTAGAGAAGTGATCAAAAAGTTTAGCTTTTCCGACTGAGTGCTTATCTCGTTCACCAACTGCTGTGCCACAGGTTCCTCCTGCTCTAGTTCAAACAAATGCTCTTTCAAGAGCTGGGTGTATAACAAAATATTGGCAAGGGGGGTTTTGGTTTGATGCGAGATGTCGGAGATCAAGCTTTTGATCTTGTTTTTTTCTTCTGTCTGGAGATTGATTTTAGTCTTGGTCATGGTTAAAAAGCGATTCAGCTTATGCTCCAAGGCAGACATTTTGGTTTCGTCGAATTGACTGTCCGCGCTCAGACCGTTCATGGCATTGTCTATCATTTCATCCAGACGATTCATGATTTTGTTTAGCTTATAGGGATTAAATGCATCAAAGGGATTCATCTCGACCTGCCTCACTCCAAGTGTAGCCAAGCCCATGCACCGTTTTAATATACTTGGGCTTGTTGGGGCTGTCCTCCAACTTGTTACGGAGCCGACTGATGGTGACGGTCAGAGCGTTTTCATCCACAAACTCCAAGCCCCAAACTCTGTCCAACAAGAGTTCCCTGCTCAAAGTTCTTCCCTTGTTCATCACCAGAAACTTCAAAAGCTTTTGTTCCGTCTTGCTCAGCTGCAGTTCCACACCGTTTTTATAAAATACCATGGCATCAAAGTCAAAGGAAAAGCTATCCATTGCTATCCTATCCAGCCTCCGGCCTTCCATACGCTTAAGCACCGCCATCACTCTAGCCCGTAGTACCGCTAGGCTAAAAGGTTTGGTGATATAGTCGTCTCCTCCCAGGCTAAAACCCATGACGATATCCGTCTCCATGTCATTCGCTGTTAGGAAAATAATCGGCACTTGAGAACCTTGTCGTATCTCTTTACAAAATGCCAAGCCACTACCGTCAGGAAGATTGATATCCAGTAAAATTAAGTCTGGGTTCTCAGTCTTCCATATCGCCCTAGCCTCCTGTAGTGACAGCGCGTTAAAAAAGGCGTAGCCTTCCTGCTTTAAGGATAAGGCTATGCCATTATTTAAGCTCTCGTTGTCTTCAACGATCAGTATTTTTATCATACAGAATAACCTTCTTTGAATGAAGATATAGGCATTTATACTCAGTCACGTTCAGAAGCTAAAACACTATTAAATTTTTCGTTTTTGTCAAATAATCCATCATATTGTTTTCTTCCTGATTGTTATAGACAAAGTCAAAAAAATCACCAACACCAGAAGCTATGTTTCTGAATAATTCGCAACTGGCAAAAATAGCACTCCAGAAATTTTCGTAGTTACCATCCGAATAGGTTCTTGTATATAGGTCGTAAATATCTGTTGATAGGTATCTTTTGTAGTATTGCCCCTTTTTGCCTGTTGAAACAGAAAAATCAGTTTGCACGCCAATATGCCAATCCATCATACGATTTAGCATATGCCTAATCAAAGACTCAAATTGTTCCTTAGCATATGGTAGTTGGTCACGGGCAATTGCCTTTGCGACATCGTTTAAAAACCACCAAAAGTAGGTGCAACAGGCTGTATATTCATCTTCATTAGGTTTTTTAACATAATACTCATCGTTACTTGGTGGGGTCATTTCTGGCAAGATTCCATCTTTGTCGAGTAACAATACGATTCGCTTATTGTCAATAAACGAATCCTTCATAGTTTCTTCTTTAATTTCTATAATTAAATCAACACGACTTTCATCTTTAAATAGCATACACCAAACATAGCGACGTGAAAAATCGTTTACCGCCTTCATACGAAACTTGTTCTCATCTCTGCGAGCTTCAAAAACAAAAGCAATCTCGCCAAAACGATTTGCCCAGTCTTTATCTTTTATGAATGAGTCAGTTTCGGTCACAACGAATACAATGTCGTAATCCGAATATTTATCTTTTTCAACCGTTGGATTTGCACGAGAACCATGCATATAAGCCGCTCTAATACGATCATCATCTTTGGCAATTTTCATAATTAAATCAAAAATTTCTTGTTCCGTTCTCATTTTGATTCACCGCCTTATTCTTGTTATATAAAAACTTTGTTCGTTTGACTTATATCAATACACCAAACAAAAGCAAAAACGAATAACGAAACAATACGATGCTCCAAAAACACCACTACTCAACTAGGCCTTTCTAAACTAATCGGCCCCAACTTTGCCCCCTGGTACTCGTCTAAAAGCATTACCGAAGCCCGCTCCAAATCTGCTATGTCTCCCCGCTTTTTATAGGCTCGATTGATGGCGATCTCTTCCAACAGTTGAAGAGTAGCCTTTTCTGTAAGGCTATCCTGGTTTAACCTGTAGCGCTCGATCAAAGCCTCGGGCTTCAGCTTCCGAAGCAAGTCGATCAGGCATAAAGCTAGCTCACTAGGGTCCCAAACATCCTCGCTAATAGCTCCAGTAATCGCCAGCTTGATCCCTACATTCTTATCTTCAAACTTAGGCCAAAGAATCCCTGGGGTGTCCATGAGTTCAAAGTCCTTGTTCTTGTCCTGTGGCTTGAGCCATTGCTTTCCCTTGGTCACACCCGGCTTGTCGCCGGTCTTGGCCGCACTCTTTCCAATAAACTTGTTGATCAAAGTAGACTTCCCCACATTGGGTATACCCAGGATCATAGCCCGAACAGGTACAAAGATTCGTCCCTTTTGCTTGAGACGCTCAATCTTTTCTTGCATCAACTCCCGAGCCACAGGTGATACTTCCTGTATCCCTTGACCGCTGACCGAATTGGCCAGGATGCTTCGGATTCCCCTTTCATTGAAATAGCGTTCCCATTCCTTGTTGCTGCTGCTGTCAGCCAGGTCACTTTTGTTTAAGATCACAATTCTCTTTTTATTCCGTGCCAACTGATCAATGTCAGGGTTGCGGCTGCTTTGAGGAATCCTTGCGTCCAATACCTCAATCACCACATCAATGAGCTTCATGTTTTCCTCAATCATGCGCCTGGCTTTGGTCATGTGGCCGGGATACCACTGAATATTCATACTGCCTCCATTTGTTTCTATACTATCATGGGTACTCATAAGTATAATCCCCATTCGTGTTTACTTGATTCCCCCAACATCACTTAAAGGCCAAATCACAAAAGAAACCTTCCCAATGATGTCTTTTTTATCAATGCAGCCTACATCGCTGTAGCGGCTGTCGTTACTGACATTCCGGTTGTCCCCCAAGACGAAGTAGGTGTTCTCTGGCACCGTAAGTGGAAAGCTCACATCGCCAAAGGCCGTAAGCATTTCCTTTGAAAAGTCATCATCCAATATCTCGTTATTTACATAAAAATGAAAATCTCTTAAATCAATCACGTCCCCAGGTAGACCAATGATACGCTTTACATAGTCCTTACTCCTGTCTTCATTATAGGGAAAGGCAATAATATCGCCCTTTTTGGGTTTAGACAATAGATAACTCAACCTGTTGATGAACACAATCTGCCCATGCAAAAGGGTGGGCTCCATAGAATTGCCAGATACATTAGCCGTGCGAAAGATACAGGCGCGAATAAAAAAGTAAACCACCAGTGCAATCAAAACCGCAGTAGCCCACTCTAAGATCTGACGAAAAATTCCGCCCTTTTTCGTGCTGTTTTCATTTAACATTTAATCGCTCCCTTCTCAAAAAACCCCTAAAAATAACAAAACACCGACAGAATCGGTGTTTTGAGTAGCGTGTTATTTACCCCGCCGAACAATATCTTCCTTGATTTTGGCAGCTTTACCGATTCTTTTACGAAGGTAATAAAGCTTCGCACGACGTACGATACCACGGCGAACAATTTCAATTTTGTCAATACGAGGGGAATGCAGGGGCCAAGTTTTTTCCACACCGACACCAGAAGAAAGTCTTCTAACGGTAAAGGTCTCCCGAAGACCGCCGTTTTGGCGCTTCAAGACCGTTCCTTCAAAAACCTGAATTCTTTCGCGGGTACCCTCAACAATCTTTGCATGGACCTTAATCGTATCACCGATGTTAAAATCTGGGATATCCGTCCGCAGTTGTTCCTTCTCCAAATCCTTAATCATTTGGTTCATGGGTTCTATTCATCCTTTCATTACCGGACGTTCATATTGGATAATGCCTCAATAGCGGACCGCCCTACCTTTTATCAAAAAATTAACGAAAAGGAGTGTATCATAAAGCTGTAACTTTTGCAAGAAAATTTCAAAAAATTCCTCAATAACACACAATCAACCCGCCTCGGTTAGCATAGGTGGTGCAAAGGCCAGTGGCGTTCATAATAATAATTTCCTTGAAATTAAGCCGTTTGCTTACTTCTTCTTTGAAGGCCAAAGCTCTTTCGGCGCATTTCACATGGGTAATGCCCAGAACACGGGTATCAATAGTCTTTTCATCTTTGGCGATAAGGTCTATCAGCTTCGCAAAGGCCTTACTCTGCCCTCTGGCCTTGTCAACCAGCTCAATCTTACCCTTGATGCCCCCACAAATGGGCTTAATATTCAAGATGGAAGCCAACTTAGCAACATAAGGGTTCATACGACCGGATTTAATCAAGGTATCATACTTGTCCAAAATAAAATAGGTCTTCATGGAATCAATAAACTTATTTACATTCTCTACGATTTCCAAATCAGAAAAATTAGCTTTAACAAGCTCGTTGATCTTTAGGGCGATAATGGTCTCACCTGCAGAGGCGCTCAAACTGTCAAAGACATGAATGAACTTTTGACCCAGCTTTTCCAGGTATAGATCCTTAGCCAGCATCGCACTGGAATAAGAACCACTTAAATACGAAGAAATGGTAACAGCAAAAACACTGTCTTTCCCCATAAATTTCTCCAAAAACAACTCTGGAGAAGGAGCAGAGGTCTTAGCCATTGTGGGGCAATTCTCCATCTTTACCAAGTAGTCCTCCACATCCAGGCAATCATCATCTACAAAAACCTTATCATCAAGTTGGAGATTAAGGGGCACACTCTCAATATCAATCCCTATTTTTTCTTTCATTGTCTCAGTTAAGTCACATCCGCTGTCAACAATTATCTTAGGCATCGTCCACTTCCTTTCTAACATGTACATGTATCTTTTGTTTTTGGCATTATACACTGTTTATTGGTTTATTTCAATGTTTCAGTCCTGAACAAGACGATTTTTTTATGAATAAGCCGTAAATTTTAGAAGCCAATGGGTATGAAGGAAGATAAAATCACTAAAACAGTACCAATGAGTAGAGGACGAAAGTATTTCTCTGTCTTGCGCTTACTGTCAAGAACAAAGCGAAGCGAGCAAAAGGCAATGTAAAAGTAAGTAATCATCAACAGACAGCTTTGTAGCAGGAAAGTAATGTACCCCAACCGAAGAGAAAACAGACAGATAAAAGTAAAGCCGATACTCAGCCCTTTGTAGAGCAGTAGGAGTAAAACTGACAACAGGGAAAGAATTGAGAGTTTTTCCGGAACAAAGCCCAAGAACCACAGCACCAACAAGAGCCGAATCAAACGTACAAACTTCATCAAAAAAGAAGGTTCTCCAAAACCCTCAGTAAAAACCTGTTCCAACTCTGAAAGGCTGCCACCTCTTGGCAGCAAGCCCCCCCAAACCAGCCCGATTCCGAAACAGATCAAAAGTAAAATCAAAATTCTGTTTTTACGCATAGTCCCTCCGCTGGCCAGTCGTGTATAATAACTGAATATAAACACGGCTTGGCGCTCCATTTGCTTTCATTTAATGTATGAGGAAGGACAGCTTCCTATGAATCTGAGGCTCTGTTCAATCTATAAAAAAAGTAACACTGCCATTATTTAAATCTGGTCGATTCTTTAATAAAAACATAAAAACACCGGGCAATGAATTCCAGTAAAGCGGATTCATTGCCCGGTGTTTTTATCTATAATTATTTTTCAGAATTTTGATAATAAATGCGTAAGGTTTCAATTCGATTTTTGTCCAGCGCCTCGGCAATAAACTTGAGCTTTTTACCGCCGCTGCTTCTTTCTACTTCTTCCAGGGGCTCGGGCACCCGACCCAAAATTTCTATAACATAGCCCCCAATGGTTTCATAATACTTGGATTCCAGGTTCGTTCCAAGCATTTTATTGATTTCTTCTATTTTTGTGCCACCGTCAACCAGCACTTCATTTTCCTTTATGATTTTAATATCCTCTTCGACCTCGTCATACTCATCTGAGAGATCCCCGACAATTTCCTCTATAAAATCCTCTATCGTTACCAGTCCCGAGGTTCCTCCGTGCTCATCCAGAACGATGGCCATGGTGGTACGATTTAAGCGCATTTCATTAAACAGCTCCAAGGTCGGCTTGGCCTCGTAGGTATACAAAGGTTCCCGCAATATATCTTTGATCTGAAAGTTTTCTCGAGCGGTCTTAAAGAAAAAGTCCTTCAGGTAAATAATGCCTACGATATCGTCATAATCTTCCCCAAAGACGGGAAGCCTGGAGAATCCATGTTCCTGAAAGGTGTTTAAGATTTCATCATAAGTTGAGTGCAGACTGATTGCAATCATGTCCGTTCTGGGTGTGCAGATATCATAGGCGCTTGTATCACCAAACTTAAATACATTATGTATCATTTCCCGCTCGTCAACCTCCAAAACGCCCTCCTCATGGCTGACATTCACGATGGTTTTTAACTCTGACTCGGTAATGATGGGTTTTGGTGTTTCCTCACGGCGCACAAGCTTTAATAAAGCATCTGTAAAAATCGTGACCACGAAAACAACAGGGGTCAGAAGCCAGACAAAGAACAGCATTGGAGTTGCAACGAGAAAAGCAACCTTCTCTGCATTTTCCGTGGCAATCGTTTTTGGTGTAATTTCACAGAAAATTAAAACCAGCAAGGTTAAGACAAAGGTGGCAACGCCGATGTAAAAACTACTGTCTCCAAAGGTGTGTAAGGCAAAGTAAGTCGCAAGGGATGAAGCTACGATATTTACAATATTATTGCCAATTAAGATGGTACTTAATAACTTGGCTTGGTTGGTTACCAGTTTTTCAACTTTTACAGCGTTCTTTCGCCCTTCTTCAACCAAATTCTTCAGCTTTAATCGATTTAAAGAAGTCAAAGCGGTTTCTGAGGCTGAAAAGAAGGCAGAAAGTAACAGTAAAAAAAACAAAGCAGATAAAATCTGATAACCTAACGGAACGTCCATTTAATCAACCACACTCCTAATGAAGACAATCCTAAAAAAGTACCCGGCCAACTGTTCGTAACTCATCATGATCCGACACATCAATGGGCTTATAATTTTTATTCAGGGAAATCAAAGATATGCTCTTTCTGTTTAAATTAATTTCTAGTTTTTTACAGAAGGCTTCTCCGTTCAAAATAAAAATTCCGATTTGGCCGTTTTCAATAGAAGGCTTTGTCTCCACCCAGACAATCTGCCCATTTTGAATTTCAGGCTCCATACTATCTCCAGCTATGCGGACTCCAATATCTGCACCCCTTGGTACCTCAGCTTCAACCACATCCAACAACTCAAAGCTGTCATCGTCTATCAAATAGTTTCCAAGACCTGCGGAAGCTCTTTGGGTATATATGCGCATCTGCCTTGTCTTCTTGACTTCGGGAAAGTGAATCACCTCTGTCCTTTCATTTTTCTTAACAAGATAATCAACGTAATTATGAGCTTCGTTCTTAGAGCTGGCGTCCAGCAAACGGTACTTGCTAATTAGGGAGGTTTCCGTGTCACTTAAATTAAAAGATTCCCAGTTTCGATCAAACACGTTTTCGTCAATCAAGTATTCAATAGAACATCCAAAAGCATTTGCTAAGGCCAAGACGTTTTGATAGGTTGGATTTCCGGTCTCACCTGTAAAAATCTTATTAAGGGTTCCAATTGGAATACCGGTTTTCTCGCTAAGGGCAGCTGTTGTCAACTTTAATGATTTTTTCAATTGCTTTATTTTCTTTAACGGAAGCATCTTTAACTCTCCTTTCATTTTTTATGGAATATTATAACACGTTTTTGAATGATGTAAATATGCTTTTATAAAAATCTATAAACTTAATTCATAAAAGAGGAGTCGGTACAGGTCTCCCAAAGCTTCAAAGTGTTCAACATATATTCTTTTACATTTATTCCATAAATCTGATTCAAGGTATCCCCGCAAAGTTCCCTTGACTTCCCCAGGGCAACGATCTTGCCCTGGTTCATTAGTAAAAAATGATCCGTAAGCTGCATAGCCAAATTGATATCGTGCAACACCCCTAGCAGCATATGACCTTCCTCCTGCGCCCACTCCTTTAGATAGCTCAAAAGGGACAATTGATGCTTTAAGTCTAGGTGGTTCGTCGGCTCGTCCAGCAAAATCAAACTCGGCTCCTGAGCAAGCGTTCTTGCCAAAAAAACTCGCTGAAGCTGCCCACCGGATAGGGCAGTGATTTGATTGTCTCGAATGTCCTTGCAGCCCACAATCTCCAAACAATGCTCCGCATAATCCTGGTCGCTCTTTCGAGGTTGTGTAAACAAGCCCTTCATATGCGTATAGCGCCCAAGCATTACAGTTTCAAAAACAGAATAAGAGAAGTAGACAGAACTGATCTGACTCATCAGAGCAATTTTTTTGGCCAAAACATGCCTCTTCATACTTGACAGTGCTTCCCCATTTAGGCTTACTTCTCCGCGATAAGGCAAGAGTCCGGCTATGGCCTTGAGCAAGGTGGTCTTCCCGCAGCCGTTCGGCCCCAAAATACACATGCTACCCCCCTTTTGCGTGAAGCTGAGTTCTGCCAGTACATCCCCCTGTCCGTAGCCTACAGAAAGGGATTTTACTTCCAGAAGCTCAGATCGGGTCGTCTTTGCATGCGTGTTCTTCTCAAGTGCTTTATTTATTAATGAGTTCTTCATTTAACCTATTTCCCCTTCTTAAAGAAAATATAAGCAAAAAATAATGCCCCAATGATGGCCGTAACTGCCCCAACGGGTAGCTCAGAAGGGGAAATCAAGGTCCGAGCCAATAAATCCGCTGCTACCATGAAAGCGCCCCCCAGTAGAGCAGACATAGGGAGTACAACTCGGTGAGCCGAACCAAAAATTCGCCGTACCACATGTGGAGTGATTAGATCTACAAAGCCAATGATGCCGACAAAAGAGATGGAAAAACCAGTCAAGGCAGAAGATACAGTCAGAAGCACCCATTTTAGACGCTTGATGTCTACGCCCATGGATTGCGCCTGCTCTTCCCCGAAGGTACAAATGTCTAACTCAAAAGAAAAAAACATCAAAAAGAATATAGATAAGAGTACAACTGGAGCTAGGATCCAAACATGCATCCATTCCTTTAACGAAAAACTTCCCATCTGCCAGTAAATTAAACGCTGCATTTCTCCCTTAAACAATGCCATGACTAAGGTCAACAGCGCTGATACAAAGAGGGAAAAAACCATGCCGGTAAGTATAATTGTGTGGGTTTCCAGGTTACGGTCTATCCGCGCGGATAAACCAAGAGCCAGAAAAACAGTCAGAAGCCCGCATACAAGACCAGCCAAGGGCACAGTCAATGCACCCATAAAGGGTAGCTTAAGGCCCACTAATATAACCAAGGCAGCGCCAAAGGAAGCGCCAGAGGAGATACCTAGGGTGTAGGAGGAGGCCAGTGGGTTTTTCAGTACGCTTTGCATGACAGCGCCACTGACTGCCAGGGCCGCCCCCACCAAAAAAGCCAGTAAGGTTCTTGGCAAACGGATTTTCCATAGGATAGAGACCTTCATTACGTTCACATCAGCCAAAAGCGATTCAGAAAAAGGCGGGATCAGTTTCCCGCCTAAAATTTTCAGAATCTCAAATGGTGCAATATACACAGAACCAATGCCAATTCCAGCAACTAGAACCAATAGCACCAACGCAAGCGTGATTGTTACCTTCATTTTTGTATTGATTATTTTCACATTATTCGATTTTGTGTTGATCATTTGAACACTTCCGGATAGATCGCTACTGCCATCTCCTTTACGGCCTTGATTAGCAAATGATTGGATATACTACTGCTACCATTGTCAATCACATAAATAGCTCCGTTTTTGATGGCCGTAACCTCTTCCCATCCCTTTCGGTTTTTGATCTCCTCTTCCGCCTTTTCAATATAGGTATTGTTGGTAAGAATCACATCGGGGTTTTTCTGAATCACAGATTCCTCTGTTACTGCCAGCCAGCCCTTTTCATCCTTGAAAATGTTTTCTCCACCTACTAATTCAATAACCTCGTTTAAATACACAGAATTACCAAAGCTATACAGACTAGGCAGGGCAGAGATCTCAAAGTACACTTTTTTCTTGTCCTGAATGCCCGAGGCCAGCTCTTTCAATTCCATTAGTTCTTGATTGAAGCTGTTCACCATCTTCACTCCCTTTTCCACGGAACCGGTAGCTTTAAAGAAAAATTCTAAGTCTAAAAGGATGTCCGCAAGGGTCTCAGCTACGGGTGTATACACCACGCAAATGCCCATATCCTTAAGGGGTTTAAAAGGATCGTTTCCGGCAACTATACTCATGGTGGTGGCAAAGACCACATCCGGTTCAAGGCTAAGCAGCATTTCCATGTCTGGTGATAAGATATCAAAGGCAGGAAGCCCTTCCTTAATCCCTTCCATAGGGGCTGAGTATGTATCTATGGCCACGATTTTATCGCCTAAGCCCAGGTCTACCAAAATCTGCGTAAATTGTGATGATAGGGAGACAATTTTCTCCATTCTTTCTGGCAGCTGAATCTCATTACCCATTCTATCCTTGGTGGGTGTCTCATAGGAGATAGGGTTTTGTTGGGCTTGGGTTGAGGGGTTGGGAGCTTGGCTTGCTGTAGTGGCCGAAGCACTGGGGGATGCAGTGACGGTTCCTTTATCCGGACCCTGGCTAGTGTTCGTTTCTGCCATAAACCGGCAAGCGGATAGACTGCCCGCAAGGATAAGAGCTGACAGGATGACAAGTGATTTCTTCATGTGTTTTCTCCTTCCGGCGCTTTTGCGCCAATAAAAAAATACCTCGAAGAGTCGAGGTATGGCAATTTGTAGGTTAACAGGCACAAAAAGAAAACCTAACAAAAGCCATAATCCCATACTCTGTGGAAATATAGCTGACCGGGTTCACGGTCAACATTGGCAGGTCTTCCGACTTAGACAAAGCGCAAGTATTCTTGCGACTACTCTTTGAATTTGCCTTCCCAAGCAAAGCTCAGTGGCAAAATTGAGTATATACTGCGTATCACAGCACGTCATTACGGCAGCAGGACTGTTCAGGATTCTAACCTGATTCCCTAACACCAATGTTTCATTCTATATAAAGCCATTATAAAGCCAAGTGGTCTCTTTTGCAAGAGTCAAAAAAAGGCGCCCAAAGCCTTCAAGCCTTGGGCGCCTTCTCTGTTGTTTATTCCTGCGTATAAGGCAGCAACGCAATGTGTCTTGCCCTCTTAATTGCAAGGGTAAGGGTGCGCTGATGCTTGGCACAGTTACCAGAAATTCTTCTAGGCAAAATCTTGCCTCTTTCCGAAATAAACCTTCTTAGTTTTGATATATCTTTATAATCAATGAAGTTTAACTTATCGGCGCAAAACGCACAAACGCGTTTTTTTCTGCGGCCACGTTTTTTCTGAATCATGCTGAACTGAACCTCCTTTATAAAAAGATGCTCCATCAGGCTAAGGAAAAAGCCTTACAGGCAGAGTTGCAGGGGAGCTTAGAACGGTAAATCGTCATCGTCAATGTTATCGGAAATCGCCAAAAAGCTATCGTTTTCCGGTGCTGGGGGCAATGCTTGCGGTGGTGGGCCAAAGGATTGTGTTTGGCTGGGATAGGGGTTGGGATTAGAGTAGCCCTGGTTTGGATTCCCCTGGGCTGGATAGCCGGAAGACGGATAACCCTGCCCCTGGTAGCTCGGAGCTGAATAGCCTTGAGAGGGGTAACCCTGGGGTGAAGCCCCTTGCCTGGACTCAAAGGAGGCTTTGCTTTCCGTAAATTGCTGTTCCTCAACCACAACTTCGGTAGACCAGTGGCGTTGACCCTGCTGGTCGTCCCAACTACGAACCTGAAGCGATCCGGTAATCAGGATTTGCATACCCTTTTTCAAGAATCGCTCAGCAAACTCCCCATTCTTTCGAAAGGCAACGCAGTTGATAAAGTCTGCTTCCTGTTCGCCTTCCTTCCTGAATCGCCTGTTTACGGCCAAAGTATACCTAGCAACCGCAATGGGCTCACCAGACTGGGAATAGCGAACTTCAGGATCCTTCACCAAACGTCCCATCAAAATAACCTTATTCATACACCCACCCCTTAATCCTCTAAACGGATAATTAAATAACGGACTAAGCTTTCCATAATCCGAATACGGCTTTCAACTTCCGCAGGGGTTTCGGGCTCACACCCAAAGGTAATGAAATAATAATACCCTTCATTAAAGTCGTTAATCTCGTAAGCAAGCCTACGTTTTCCCCAAAAATCAACTTTTT
>CAZSXS010000045.1:0-28613 GCA_964611385.1 uncultured Defluviitaleaceae bacterium | reverse complement strand
GACATGCTTATCGCTTGAACCTTTGTGCATTTTTTGAATTTGCTCATTTAGAGTAATGATGTTCTTTTATAAGCTGAATATGGGCTATAACATGATTGTAGTCATAGAGGGAGGGAGGGGACTTTGGCAAGGATACGAAAACCTGAGACGGGGACGTTTAAAAAGTCATTGATATGGAGCATAGCCGCTTACATTCGTTTATCACGAGAAGATGGCTTAGACGAGAGTAAAAGCATAACCGAACAGAAAAAAATCATCACGGAATTTTTGGAACAATTCTTCATTGGCGAATATGCTATTGTGGACTATTACATTGACGATGGTCTGACAGGAACGGACGACAAGCGAGATCATTTTCAGCGAATGATAGATGATGTTGACTCAGGCAAAGTCAATTGCATCGTCTGTAAAACACTTTCAAGAGCATTCAGAAACTATGCCGATCAAGGGCGCTATCTGGAGCAGATTTTCCCCTTAAAAGGTGTCCGCTTTATCTCTATCAGTAATCCTCATGTGGATAGCTTTACCAATCCCGAAGCCATCCATAACGGTATGGAAATACCGATTAATGGCCTGATGAACGATCGATACGCTGCCAAAACATCTGCCGATATACGTCGCACTTTTGAAACAAAGCGTAGGCGTGGGGAATTTATAGGCGGATTTGCACCATACGGCTATCGGAAAAAGCCTGGCGATAAAAACAGCCTAATAATTGATGAAGATGCTGCAAGCGTCGTCAGGAATATATTCGCCTGGTTTGTACTTGATGGCATGAGCAAAACGGGAATCGCAAAAAAGCTCAATGCTTTAGGCATTCCGAATCCTTCGGAGTATAAATCCAAAATCCAAAATCTCAACTACCAAAACCCACACAGGGAAGGCAATGACGGCAGGTGGAACGCAACAGTAATCAGCCGTATGCTTAAAAATGAAATGTACATCGGCAATATGGTGCAGGGGCGGCACAAAGTGATTAGCTACAAAGTTCATACTCAGGTATCTGTTCCGAAGGAAGATTGGGTGGTGGTGGAGAATACCCACGAAGCGATTGTGAATAAAGAGCTATTTGAGAAGGCTCAAAATTTACATACTCGTGATACTCGCACCGCTCCGGGGATGACCAAAAACTACCTATTCTCTGGCTTGCTCATTTGCGCAGATTGCAAAAAGGCAATGAGACGGAAAACATCAAAGAATCATGTTTACTATTATTGCCGTACCGAAACAGACAAGGGCAAGGGTGCTTGCAGCAAACATGTTATAAGAGAAGATAAATTGTCTCAGGCGGTGTTAGACGCTATTCGCATTCAAATAGCTCTTATCGGTTCGTTAGCTGAAACAGTGGATGGAATAAACAAGACCCCCACCATCAAGACCCACTCCACACGGCTAAACAACTCCCTCAAAATGCGTGAGCAAGAGCTGGAAAAGCTACTAATGGCTACTGACAGCTTGTACATGGATTGGAAAAGCGGCGAAATCACCAAAGAGGATTACCGAAGAATGAAAGACCGCTTTGACGAGCAACTCTTTAAGCTCAAGGAGACAATTGCCAATATCCAAGACGAGATCGAAACGCTGTCTGCTGGGATTAAGCAGTATGATCCATACCTTACTAAGTTTATCAAGCACAAGAATATCGATACGATTGAACGGGGTATTTTAGTAGAACTGATAGATGCGGTTTTTATCCATTCAGACAGAGGAATAACAATTGATTTCAACTTTGCCGACGAGCTAATATTACCATAGGCACTTGACAATCTAACAACTGTTAGGTATAATAATTCTAACAATTGTTAGATTTTTTTGTGAGGTGTTCCAAGTGACAGCAATTAAAAACAAAGGGGAAACAACAAAAGAGCTAATTTTAGATACCGCTCTAACTCTTTTTTCTCAGAGGGGGTATAGCTCCGTTTCCATCCGTGACATTTGCGGTCAAGTCGGAATTAAAGAAAGCACCATTTACTATCACTTTAAAAATAAGCAGGACATCTTTGATGTGTTATGCGAAACCTTTATGAATGCAACCTATTCCATTCCGCAGGAGTTTGCCGCCGAACAAGCGAAGGCAATCACAGTTTCCGATGACGATTTTACTCTTGTATGTAAGAGTTTTGTAAATCATTACCTCATGGACAAACGGATCAATAAATTTATTCGAATGTTGATTTTAGAACAAAACATCAATCAACAGGCTGTAGACCTATACCATAAGGTACTGTTTGATGACACGCTTTTAGAACAGCAGAAGATATTCGGGTGGCTGATGGCTATAGGCTTTTTAAAAGAGTCCGAGCTTGCGTGTATGGTCATGGACTACTATGCTCCGATTGTCTATCTTTTCCACCGATACCTTGTCAGCGGGGAAATTTCTGAAACCATTAAGACGGAAGTAAACCATTTACTTGATAAGCATATTCAGTTTTTTCTTAGAAAATATAAAGCCGGAAATGGAGAGCTGAAATAAATGTCATATGTTTTGCAGACAGTGGAATTAAGCAAGAAATATAAGAAGGCTGCCGTTGTTGATAAAGTCAATATCAACTTAAAAGCGGGGGACATATACGGTTTTATTGGAAAAAACGGGGCTGGCAAAACAACAACAATCCGCATGATTTTGAATTTGATAAAGTCATCTGATGGCTCGATTGCATTGTTTGGTGAGCAGGTGAATAATAGAAATATCTTTAAGCATCTTCGCAGAATTGGCGCTATCATCGAAACTCCGGGTTTTTATCTCAACCTTACTGCGAAAGAAAATTTGGATATTCACCGTATTATGATGAATGTTGAGGACAAGCACACAATCGACACAGCACTAAAAACAGTCGGGTTGAAAGATGAAGAAAACAAAAAAGTAGGTCAATATTCGTTGGGAATGAAACAACGTCTTGGTCTTGCTCGTGCTTTATTGCATAACCCGGAATTTTTGATTTTGGATGAACCGACAAACGGCCTTGACCCGCAGGGTATCGTTGAAGTCAGGGACCTGTTGATTGCAATAGCAAAACAGGGAAAGACTGTTTTCGTATCGTCTCATATCCTTTCGGAAATCGAAAGGATGGTCAGCCGTGTTGGAATTTTACATAAGGGTAGGTTGCTGGAAGAAATCACGAAAGAAGACTTCGAGAAAAAATGCGAAAAATCTCTACAGCTAAGAGTAAGTGATCTGGAAACAGCTGTTTCGCTTATTAAAGAGCATATGGGGATTCAGAACCTATCGGTAATGAATGAGCAAATTTCGATAAAAATCGAAAATGAGAATGACAGCAGCCGGATTACGCGTCTATTAGTCGAACATGGAATTGAGGTAAACGAGAACAAAATTACTCATTCAACATTGGAAGATTATTTTATGGCGCTTACAGGGAGTGAATGGTTATGAAGCAGATCATTGCTATTGAGTTTAGAAAGGTGAAAAGAACATTCCTCACCTTATTGTTCCCATTGGTATCATTGGCACCATTTGTCTTGGTATTACTTTCCCGTTCCTCAAATCAGCAGAGTAGCCTTGCCGAGATTGTAGCTCAAAATAGTGTTTTCATCCAAATGATTTCATTTACGCTCGTAGTGATTACCGGGTGTTATATTGTATCAAGGGAGTATAAAGACAACACTTTACCCTACTTGCATATAACACAAAGACCCATCTCGCGTGTATTGATTGGGAAATATGTATTGTTGTTTTTGCAGATTATCGTTTCGCAGTTATTTACCTTTGGCGTCCTGATCCTGCTCAATAGCATACTTGAGGGTTTTAGTGGACAGATTGCTTTACGATTTCTATTGGCAGGATTGGTCAGCTCGCTTCTCCTTATCTGTATCACCCCGGTAGTTGTGTATATTGCACTGTTACGTCGTAATTTTGTATCTTCGTCCTTGATTTTCCTGTTTCTCTTTATGTTGACTTTTCCCTTTGCACTCATGGATTACGGATACATATTCCCTCACCTGTTGCCGCTGATCCTTGTTGCTAAGCTATTGGGGAGTAGTCAATATCCCGGAATCAACTACGGCATGGGTATCCTGATAGTAGCTGCCATTTTTGCTGTGTTTTTCTATTTGTCACTACGGAAGATAGAAAAAAGGGGGGATTAAGTGCGGCAAATAGCTTTTGCAGAGTTAAAGAAGTTGAGATTTTCAAAAATGTGGTGGCTTATACTGATTGGCGCAATTCTGCCTGTTATCATTACTTGCTTGTCTCTTTTGGAACAGACAAATCTCACATGGCAGGTTTTCATACATGTAGCCATGCTTTGCTTCAACGTACCATCATTGCTTACTTTTTCCACATTTGCGGCTTTCCTTTGGGCGAGAGAACATGAGGAAAATACGATTGAAATTTCAATGTGTTATCCCTATCCAAAACATCATTTTCTTACCATAAAGCTATTGCTCATGTTGCTTACTATCGGGCTGACGGTTGTTTTATTTGTACTTACCACAATCGTAGGCGGCCTTGTATTTCTTTCCGATCCATTAGAAGCGGATGTTCTATTGCGATTTTTGTACATTGCACTTTCCTTAATTATCATGCACTTTCTAATTATTCCGGGAGCTTTTTTAGCGGCTATCCTGATTCGGCGTACTTTTTCCGGCATGATTTTGGGAATACTCTGTATGTGTTTATGCATGACCTTATATAGTACTCGTTTTATCCAATTCTTACCGCCTTGTATCCCCTTTGTTTTGTCAGATCATTTGTTAGGAATGAATGTGATGCAGATCAATCCGAACTATGCTATTCATTGGACGATATTGGGCGGCTATTTTATAGGCTTATTAGTAGTCAGCTATTTCTTAATACGAAATAGAGTATTAAATTGAAAGTGAATCAAATTTTACACTATAGTCAAGAAGGATGTTTTTTTGTATACACGCATTACCGCGCGCCTGGTTGGATTTTATTCAACCGGGCGTTTTTGTGTTTTAAACTTGCTTGACTTTATGGCAAACAGTAAGAATGACCTTATCGGTGTAAGTAATTAAGCGGTTTCGTAAGCTAACGTCAAAGTTGTGCATAAATTAGTGGAGCAGTGTCTCCGGTGGGGCCAGTGGGGCCTGTTGGGCCGGTATCTCCCGTCGGACCGGTGGGGCCTGTGTCACCAGTTGGGCCTGTGTCTCCCGTCGGACCAGTGGGGCCTGTGTCACCAGTTGGGCCAGTGTCTCCCGTCGGACCAGGGGGGCCTGTGTCACCAGTCGGGCCGGTGTCTCCTGTAGGACCGGTAGGGCCTGTATCTCCTGTAGGGCCGGTGTCTCCAGTGGGACCGGTGTCTCCGGTAGGACCGGTAGGACCGGTAGGGCCTGTGTCTCCAGTTGGGCCTGTATCTCCTGTAGGGCCTGTGTCTCCAGTGGGACCGGTGTCTCCGGTAGAGCCAGTGTCTCCTGTAGGACCTGTAGGGCCTGTGTCTCCAGTTGGGCCTGTATCACCAGTCGGGCCGGTATCACCAGTCGGGCCGGTATCTCCTGTGGGGCCTGTATCTCCTGTAGGGCCAGTGTCTCCTGTAGGGCCTGTGTCTCCAGTTGGGCCAGTATCTCCTGTAGGGCCTGTGTCTCCAGTTGGGCCGGTATCTCCTGTAGGGCCTGTATCTCCTGTAGGACCAGTGGGACCTGTATCTCCCGTCGGGCCAGTGTCTCCGGTAGGACCAGTGGGGCCTGTATCTCCCGTCGGGCCAGTGTCTCCTGTAGGGCCGGTGGGGCCTGTGTCACCAGCCGGGCCAGTATCTCCTGTAGGACCAGTGGGACCGGTATCACCGGTTGGACCTGTATCTCCCGTCGGGCCGGTTACCCCTATATTAATACTCACCTCAATAATAACTAGTGTTGCCTTAATCGGAACATTCGACGAAAGCTTGACGTTATTAGGGGTTGAGTTAACCAAGGACATCGTAACACCTGGGGAAGCGGTATCAACGACGGCAAAACCCACTACCTCACCTGTTTTGGCTGGTGAAGCCCCTATGACAAAATCACCTTGGGAAGTGGATACAGCAAATTCAATACCAGTGTTGGCAATGGAAGTTGCCGTATCCACCCACCACTTGACATCGTACCTTCCCGGCTGATTAAAGGTAACAGCACCCGTTACTGGATTGTATGAAATATTACCCGAACTGAAATTGACCACATCAAATACAATAGGTTGGCCAGGGGCAACAAGATTATCAAATGTTCTTTGTAATTCTAATGCAATACTGCTCATTATAATCCTCCTTAGGTTCTGAGCACTAGGTTGTTACTTGAAGTATAACAATATTTGCCTGTACTGGAACAACTTGTGAGAGTGCAACCGTGCTGCCGGATTCATTAATCAGAGAAACATTGATCGGTACAGCACCAACAGTCACTAAAGCTTCGCCGATGACTTGACCTGTCATCAATGGTGTTGAGCCTAAAGAATAAGGTACATTGTTGATTGCAACAGCAAAACTGATATCAGGACTTGCTTCTGTACCATCCGTTGCTACCCACCATGCGACATAGTAATTACCAGGTTGCGTGATTGTGAATTGTCCCGTCAAGAAATTATAGGTAATACTTGGGCTCTGGTCGTTCAGTATACTATTGAAGATAACTGTTCCGCCGGGCGGTATGGTTGAGATTGTACCTGTGAACAACTGTGCCTGAATGCCTCCTAAAGCGGATGCGGGGCCGATCGGACCTGTGGGGCCTGTAGGACCCGTTGGGCCGACAACAGTTAAGCCGGAAGGACCTGTGGGACCGATGATGGTTAAGCCAGGGGTACCTGTTGGGCCTGTAGGACCAGTCGGGCCGGTAAAGCCTGTCGGACCGATTGGGCCGATAGGACCTGTAGCACCAGTAGGACCTGTGGGACCTCTTCTGCGGTGCCTTCTTCTACAACGGCAGCAGCGGCAGCGGCAAGGTCTGGAGCCTACACTTCTGTACAGTTCACTTTCTTCATCCCCTAACCATGCTTCTTCCTCTAAGTAGTCCTCTTCATCCAGGTAATCTTCTTCGTAATAATCATCCTCGTAGTACTCATGACCCCAACTATCCATGTTTGGCCTACGACGTCTTTCAGAATCGCCATAAGCCCAAGGTGGAGCTTCTGTATATTTTTCTCTTCTGATTCTTGCATTTGCATCTTCACATTGATCTAGCTGGTGTCTGCGCACAAACTCTTTCCAAGCATAATCATTCATCTGCAATAATCACACCTTTCAGTATTTTTAATAGTAGTAACATTAAGCGATTTCCACTTAACATTACATGTCTATACTATGAAACAGCTTGTCAATCGGTGACGAAATGTACAAGAATCATAAAATCATATGGGGATGTTGCAGCAACCTATCGCTCGGATCAGTAGACCTATGTTCAGCGGCGTTCAGAGTTCCAAAGAATCAACACAGGTACCCTTTGTACTTTTTTCGAATAGAATGGAAGTAGAAAAAAACAGAAAAGGCATGAGAAATGATGTTTACAGATAAAACCCTCTTAATTACAGGGGGAACTGGTTCTTTTGGCAATGCGGTACTGAATCAGTTTTTGACTACAGATATCAAAGAAATCCGTATTCTTTCAAGAGATGAGAAAAAGCAAGACGACATGAGAAAAGGATATAAAAACGACAAAATCAAATTTTACATTGGAGATACAAGAGAGTACGCCAGCGTAAAAACCGCTGTACAGGGTTCGGATTTCATCTTTCATGCAGCAGCCTTAAAACAGGTTCCATCCTGTGAGTTTTTCCCCATGGAGGCAGTCAAAACCAACATATTGGGGACGGACAACGTGCTGTCAGCCGCCATAGATACAGGAGTAAAAAAAGTCATCTGCCTGTCCACAGACAAGGCCGCCTATCCCATCAATGCTATGGGCATTTCAAAGGCCATGATGGAAAAAGTTTTTATCGCCAAGTCCAAGACTGTAGACCCAGAAAAAACCACCATCTGCGGAACTCGCTACGGAAACGTCATGGCCTCCAGAGGCAGTGTAATTCCCTTGTTCGTCGAGCAAATCAAGAGTGGGAAGCCCTTGACCATGACCTATGGAAACATGACCCGATATATGATGAGCCTGAAAGACAGCGTAGAGCTAGTATTGTTCGCCTTTGCCCATGGGCAGGCCGGAGATCTGTTCGTACAAAAGGCCCCCGCCTGTACCATACGTACCTTAGCGGAGGCCTTGAAAAAAATTTTCTATGCAGACAATGAGCTGATTGAAATCGGCATACGCCACGGAGAAAAAATATATGAAACCCTCTTAACGAAGGAAGAGATGTCAAAAGCAGTAGACATGGGTAATTTTTACAGAGTAGTGCCTGATAAGCGGGACTTAAACTATGACAAGTACTTTGTAAGCGGCAGCATATTGGGATGTACCGCCAGTGACTACACCTCAGAGAACACAAAAATTCTTGACGTTGACGAAATGGCAGAGCTACTGCTCTCCTTAGACTATATACAAAACGAACTGAAAGAATGGAGGGGGCCTTTGTGAAAATCTTAATCACCGGAAGCAAGGGATTTATCGGAAAAAACCTGGCGGTGCAGCTCAGAAACAAAGGCTATGAGGATTTGCTTTTATACGATCTTGATTCGGACAAGGCAGATTTAGATGGGTATTTAGAGCGTTGCGACTTTATCTTTCATACAGCCGGAGTAAACCGACCCCAGACAGAGGATGAATTTCAACAAGGAAACAAGGGCTTTACGGAGGAAATCCTAAGCAAGCTGGCGCACTACGCCAACCCCTGCCCCATCCTAGCCTGTTCATCCATACAGGCCGAAAACGACTCCCCCTACGGAAAGAGCAAGCGGGCAATGGAGGCTGCCTTATTTGCTCATACAGAAGCAACAAAGGCGGATACATTTGTCTACAGGCTTCCAAATGTATTCGGAAAGTGGTGCAAGCCCAACTACAACTCCGTAGTGGCGACCTACTGTTACAACCTTTCCAGGGATCTTGAGATAAAAATTCATGATCCTGAAGCCCTATTGAAGCTTGTTTATATAGATGATGTCGTAGAAAGCTTTATCAACGCTTTAACGGAAGCGCCGGAAAAAGACGAAAGCGGACTCTGTTCAATAAAGGACATATACACGATTCGGCTAGGCGAGCTAGCAGAAAAAATACGTTCCTATCATAAGGCCAGAGTTGACTTACTACTACCCCATTTGGACCAGGACTTTGACAAAAAGCTTTACGCCACCTACATCTCCTATCTGCCCGAAGGCCAATTTTCCTACAAGCTAGACAAAAAAACTGATCACAGGGGCTATTTCTGTGAATGCTTAAAGAGCGAAGTCGCCGGTCAGGTATCCATATCTCTAACGAAACCCGGCATAGAACGGGGCAACCACTGGCACAACACAAAGGCCGAAAAATTTCTGGTTCTCCAAGGCAAGGCTCTGATCCAATTTCGGAAGATCAACAGCGATGAAATCATCGACTACAGCGTCAGCGGCGATGAGCCGGAAATGGTTGACATACCCACAGGGTACACCCACACAATAAAAAATGCGGGCCCCGAGGATCTCATCACGCTGATTTGGTGCAGCGAGTTATTCGATCCACAAAAGCCCGACACTTATTTTGAAAAGATATAAAACCTTGGGGGGGGATAAGGAGTTGGCCAAACAAGTTGGCCAGAAAACTTTTTTCAAACGGCGAAAAAGTTTTCTTCTCACGCCCCCCATCCTCATCTTTCAAAAAAGCCGGACATGGAAGGCGGTATCAATCCCACGGAAATTTTGAAAGACCCAACAGATTGAACCATGGCAGAGGAAGATGGAACCTTTTCAAACGGCAAACAAAGCTTTCCACTTTCCAAGCTAACGAATTGGTTCACCCCACCTCTATCTCCCGCCACATTTCAACAGCCCATGACTACTTTCATCCGTCACCATGCATGAAAGGCCCTCTACTTGTAAGGCGTATAGATCCAATCATAATCGCCAGATGTACCGCTCTCAAAATACTGTTCAACTAAAGTGTGCCTTGCATCTTTACTCATAAATTGAAGCATAGCGCCTACCAGACCATAATCTCCTGTTTTCCGAACATAGAGAGCTACGGCTTCGTCTATGCCTTTTATAGACATAAACTGTCGCAAGTTATAGACATAGCCGAATTCACCAGTATTGTTGATATAGTCTTTTGCCAGTGTGTCCACTTCCTGAGTAGTCATAGAGGGCAAGCGTTCAAAATTGATTCCACCTGTATTGCCCGTAAAACCCCCTTGCTTGCCTGGTATACCTGGTATGCCTGGTATACTTTGAATACCTTGTATGCTGCTGATTGACTTACCGAGATAAGCTTCGGCTTCACTAGCGATTTCATAGTTTCCCGTTCGTTGCAAAAAGATCGTAACAAGCTGCTCCACTCCGTTTTTTGTCATGTAAGGGAACAGCGGTTTGACATAACTCCAGTTAGCAGAGCGGTCTATCATATACACAGCAAGTTCGTCAACATCATTGCGAGTTAAGGGCGAATCCGAAGCAGTCTTTGTTCCTTTGCCGAAGTATTTTGCTGCGTTTCTTAATACTTCTTCATATCCCGGATAGATAGAAACATTCAAATTCTTTCTCACCGCTGCGACCACATTTTCCACACCGGTTGAGGTCATATAAGGCAAAAAATTCTCTATGGTGTCCCAGCAGTTGGTTGTTTCGATTAACTCCAGAGCAAAGGCGTCAATATCTCTTGTTTGTATGATCTCCGTTGAATTACTTGCCTTGGAATCAAAATTTTGTCCTGTCGTACCAATCATTGCCCACTCAGCATTTCTGCCCTTACCGCTGCATTTAAGCGAAACAGAATAGGTTCCTGCTTTTAGGTCAATTGTTTTTGATTCCTCGACTTTTTCGCCTTTCGCACAATTTACTTGGTAGGAAACTTTATTAACCTTTCCTTCAGCATATCCATTTGAAAAGAAAGAGCCGTCCCCAATGGGTTGAATGCTTAAGTTCAATTCCCCTTCCTCAATGGACATTTTAGTAGAAATTTTGATCGTTGTATCCTTTTCCAACACAAAGGTTTCTGCATTTTCATACCCTCCACCGACGTATGAAAATTGGTTTATAAGCGAAAAAACGTGTTTTTCAGTATCAGCTGAAATCATAGTGTCAGTTGAATTTATAATATCAGTTGAAATTATAGTATCAGCTGAATTTTTAATATCGCCTGAAATGTTTATATTTTCTTCACCTTTGACTTGCTTTTGAGTACTTGCCGCATAAGTTCCTGTAACTGAAAACCCGCACAAAAAAGCAAAGGTGAGCAGCAGCATTGCAACTCTAGCAAGTGTTGATTTCTTTTTAAAGTTCATAATAAAATCCAACCTTTCTTTTATAAAGACTTTCCCTTCATTAAGAGCCAAAGAAGCTAGCGATTGATTGTAATTCCCCATTGCTAAAGCATTAAGCAAGGTATTTCCGTAGGACTTTTGCTCCTGAGCGTTTAGCTTTAAGATCACCGCTTCATCGCAGGATAGCTCGCAAGCACGGTTAATCTCCCGTCCCATTACATAAACCAGAGGGTTAAACCAGTGCAGGCAGATCGTGAGTTGAACAAGCCATTTATAGAACATATCCAAGCGCTTGTAGTGCGTTAGCTCATGGGCTATGGTGTTTCTAAAATCCACTTCCGATATTTCAATGCTAGGAAGTACAATACAAGGCTTGAAAAATCCAATCAGCAATGGCGACGAAATTAAATGATTCGTATAAAGCTCCACTCCTCGCTTTACTTTTTTCTGTACCAAGATTCTGCCAAATAACTCTAAATGCTCTATGTCCGAGACTTCTTCACGTCCGGCTTTAATATAGCGAATAAAGCTTTGGTAAATGGTAATTTTGCGAAGCAGAAGACCCAAAGCAACAACAAGCCATATTAGGCAAACGTTTGATAAGAGTAAAGAAAAGGCTTCACCAAGCTTTTGTAAAATGGATGGAGTTTGTGCAACTGTATGCGATTGTGTTATGTTACTGTTATCATTACTGTTACCACTACCTGCTTGGCTGTATGCATTTTCACTTGGAGCAAGTATCCCATTAGAAGCATTTTCAGTGTTAGCTCTAGGCAAAGCTGCAATCGGTGCTTGCTCTTGCGCATTGCTAGTACCTTCAGGCTCTATCCTTTCAACAATAGTTCCAAGCATAGTACCAACGACACTTCCAAAAGGATTTACGCCGAATGAAAAAGGGAGCAAGAATCGCAAGATAACCACAAGCCAAATATAATACTGCCAGCTCTTTCCAAACTGATTACAAATCACAGGCTTCAAAAGAAAAAGAGCAAGGATAAATAAAGAGCCTGCAAGAGAAAGCATCAAGGTGCTTGCGAATAAATGATTCACTTTGTATCCGCACCTCCATTCCAATGATTTTTGAGGGCTTCAAATTCCTTTAGTGAATATAATTCATTTTTAATCAGAGTAGAAATCAAGCCGTTCGTGTTCCCCTCAAAAACCTTATCAAGAAATTGTACCGTCTGCCCCGTTTGATATTCGCCTTCTGACACAAGGGCTATGTACTTATTTCTCCGCCCAATTTTGTTTGTTTCAAGCAAGCCTTTTTCAACCAAACGTGATAACAGTGTAATGATCGTGTTTTTTGTCCAATTGTTCCCCTTGGAAGAAAGCCCATCAACGATTTCGGCATACAAAGCCGTACCGCCGTTTGACCAAATAATTTTCATAAGCTCAAGCTCATAGTCCGTAATATGATTCAATTGACACCCTCCTTATTAAGCGTACTGTCCGTACTCTAAAATTATGATAACATGCCGTAATCTTGTTGTCAATATATAAGTTTAGGCGCAACAAAAAAGCGGCTCACAATTCAACGTGAGCCGCTTTTTTGATAAAAATCCTCAGTCAACCGAAACCATGACTGATAAGCATTTGCCTAAAGCTTTTTGAAAAATTTTCTTGTGGTCATCATTTGAGCCAAGGACTGTACAATGACCTCATTGGGTTCAAAGATAATTTTGATCTTTTTACCTTTGAAGGTAGCAAGAAACGCATAGGTGTTATCCTTCACCTTCCCCGAGGAATAGTCCTTGGTTTCGGCGGCTGAGCGAAAATCGTTCTCATGCATCTTGTCATTGACGTGAGCGCAAACATCAAAACTTTTTACATTTCCGGAGAAGAGTCTTTTCCGGCGGGTGCGGTTGTAAATAACGTCAATGTCCAGCTCGCCATTGGTGTAAATATACTCATATTCACACTTTAGCATCGACATGAAATAATAGGCGCCGAAAACAGCCGCCGCCACAACAAACATCGCAAAGCCCGGAATAAACATGAGGCTTGCCAAGGTAATCAGAATTACCAGAATCACAAGTCCAACTCTTTGCAGGGTATCCTTACTGGTAGGCTCCTTAATAACGATTTGCTCCTTGAAAACGTCACCCACAATCAATCATCCTCCTTCGTACTGTAACGCCATCTTTGCAACTACAAAGACTGGTAAAAATTATTCATCGGCACAGTCTACAAGCACCTTGGATGTTTCCACATCCACCAGGATCAAGTCATCACCCACCTGCTTGATGCCCGACCAGGGGATTTTGTACTCCTGTTCCCGGCCAAAAATACCGAAAACCTTCCCCGGACCGGGAATAACAATGGAGTCAATATTGCCTTCATCCACATCAACGCAAATATCGCTAATGTATCCGAGGCGCTTGCCGTCTTTAATGTTTATGACTTCTTTTTGACGCATTTCGTAAATCCGAACGCTCATAAGCCCATGCCTCCCGGTATAAAAAGCAAGGCAAATTGCTTTTTATAATTATACGGCCTCTGCCGTATTTGGTATGCTTCTTTTACAAAAGATCAATCTCTTTCTCTGTGCAGTATTCGATAATTTCTTTTGTCCATACCGAGGCTTGAACCTCACCGATGTGCAGCTTATTCAAGAAGAACATACAAATCCGGGATTGCCCGAGGCCTCCACCTATGGTTAGGGGGAGCTTTTTATTGAGGATCGCTTGATGGAAGGGGAGCTTTTTTCTTTCCTCGCAGCCGGCAGCCACAAGCTGGCTTTCCATGCTTTTTTCGTCCACCCGTATACCCATGGAGCTGATCTCAAACTCACGGGCCAGAGGTGGATACCAAAATAAAATGTCCCCGTTTAAGACCCAGTCATCATAGTCGGGGGCTCGGTTGTCATGGGGCAGACCATTGGACAGCTTATCACCAATCTGCATTAAGAAGACTGCACCCTTTTCCTTGCAGATCTCCCGCTCTCTTTCCTTTGGGCTTAGGCCCTTGTAGCGTTCTTCCAGCTCGCCGGTGGTGATGAAAAAAATCTCCTCCGGTAAGTACCGATCCAAAAGTGGATACTTTTCAATTATGTCCTGCTCCGTTTCTTTAAAGACGGAGTAAATCCTTTTTACAAAATCCTTTAAGGTATCCAAGGTTCTGTTTTGTTCAGAAAGGATACATTCCCAATCCCATTGATCCACATAGATGGAATGCAATTCGTCCATATCCTCATCTCGCCGGATGGCGTTCATATCCGTATACAGTCCCTCACCCTCAGAAAATTCATATTTTGAGAGGGCCATTCTTTTCCATTTGGCTAAGGAGTGAACAATTTCCGCATTCTGGGCCATAGCCTTGATTTCAAAGCTGACAGGACGTTCAACACCGCTCAAGTTGTCGTTCAAGCCGGACTCTGACAGAACAAAAAGCGGAGCCGAGACCCGGGTCAAATTCAACTTTTCAGCAAGCTTTCTTTCAAAAAAATCCTTTATGTGCTTAATCGCAATCTCTGTTTCTCTTATGCTCAATTTCTTTTCTTTTACTTGTCCCTGCAAAGTAATACCTCCATCTGATTAGACTCCGTTCATAAACAGCACCAAACAGCCAACGTTCAATCACAGTTCATTTTATTGGGACTTTCAAAATTTCCGTGGGATTTATATCGCCCCCATGTCCGGCTTTTTTGAACACTGCGCATGACTGAGCCTATTTATATATATTCCGAATCTTGACATTCCTTGCGTGTAAATATTCCTTGATTTCCTTTATGGCATATTCACCATAATGCAGAATAGAAGAAACCAAAGCCGCATCAGCGCAGCCTTCGGTCAAAACCTCAAAAATATGCTGTGGATTGCCCCCTCCGCCTGAAGCAATGACAGGGATAGAAACCGCCTGAGAAACCGCCCGGGTCAAGGGGATGTGAAAGCCCTCCTTGGTGCCGTCAGCATCAATGGAATTAACCACCAACTCACCGGCACCCAGTCGTTCACCTTCCTTGGCCCATTCAATGGCATCTATACCCATGGGCTTCCGTCCACCATTAATGACGATTTCATACCCAGACGGAATGCTTTTACTCTTGGGCACACACAGTACATCCATGGACAAAACCGTACATTGAGCGCCTAGAGCCTTGGACAGCTCTGCAATCAGGTTAGGATTTTGAACAGCCGCCGAATTGACATTAATCTTCTCGGCTCCGGCCAGTCGAACCTTATTGCAATCCTCCAGGGTTCGCAAGCCTCCGCCAACAGAAAAAGGAATGAAGATTTTGTCTGCCACCTTAGAAACCACATCAATCATAATGCCACGGTTTTCACTGGAAGCCGTGATATCATAAAAAACCAGCTCATCTATGCCTTCCTCATAATACTTGGAAGCCACCGCCACCGGGTCTCCGATTTCTTTTGTATCCACAAACTGAATGCTCTTGGCGAGATTACCATTTCGGACATCCAAACAAGATATGATTCGTTTACTTAGCATTTATTCCCTCCACAAAGATTTTTTAAAACCTTGGGGGAGGGGATAGGAAAACTTTTTTCGCCGTTTGAAAAAAGTTTCCCACCCCCAAGGTCTTAACCTATTTATACTCCCAACAGCTGAAATTTTGCAGAATTTTCAGTCCGGGGGGGCCGCTTTTTTCGGGGTGAAACTGGAGGGCAACTAAATTTTTGCAGCCCAAGGCAACGGGAAATTCCTTGCCATACACACAGGTGGCAAGTACGTTTTTCTCGTCCGTATCAGCATAATAGGAGTGAACAAAGTAAAACTCACTTGGAGCCTTGGCATCAAGATTAATCCCATCAAAAACAAAATGATCCCTTTTCCGATTTAAGGTGTTAAAGCCCATATGAGGAACCTTTAGACCATCCAAAGCAAGGTGTCGAACTTGCCCATCCAAAAGATTAAGGCAGTTGACATCTCCTTCCTCAGAAAAGGATAGCATAATCTGCATTCCCAAACAGATACCCAAAATGGGAGTCCCTTTTGCATACGCTTCTCGTAGTGCCTCGGCCATACCGCTGGGGTTCAGATTATCCATTGCGGCTCTGGCGTGTCCCACACCAGGGAAAACAATCCGCTCCGCATTTTTGATGCGAGTCGGGTCGCCGGATATTTCGCTTTCTATTCCCAGATAGGCAAAGGCTCTTCGAACCGAATGAATGTTACCGGCATTGTAGTCAACGATCGTAATCATAGTTGCCCCATTTCTAAAAATTTAGAGTGAAGTATACTACAAAACTTTTCCAAAGGCAACAGGGCAATTGAGCTCTGCGATCTTCTGGGCTTCAAACCCATACTGAGGGAAGCACTCGTTCAACAAAGCGTTTTGCTTGTAACACTCCCCCAGTTGTTCAAAAAGGTCTTTTACATAGAGCCGCTGAGCTACTTCATCTGTAAGGATGGATTCCTTGGGGAAGGTCTGCATTTTGCAATGATCAAACAATGCGTTCATGGTCTGCAAAAAGGGCATCGTTGTTTTGGCCTGACAAGGGGGGAGAGGGAAATTTTCCGGGTTCATGATCCATTGGATTACTCGAGCCGTTTTTTCGTTTTTCAAGTGTTCTTGTTTGTCCGAATGATAGGTCTCTATCACTTCGTTGTTGTTCTTCACAAGGATGTGTACGGCAGATTCACTATCGTACAAGGCGGTGGCCTTCTCCAATTCCAGCTCAAAGAATAAGGATTTGTGCCCCTTTATGGCATGGGAAGCAATATATAAAAGCTCAGCCCCACAATCCAAGCTGCCCCTCAGCGTGCAGGTGTCAAAGCTTTCAATCCGGTTGGCCTTGCAACAAAGAGCCTCCAGGGAAAGGAATGAGGCCGCTGTATCCATGGTTTTTCCCAATAAAAATAGTTCATTGTGTAAATAGTGAGCCAGGGCATTGCTAGCAACGGAATCATATACATGATTGCCGTGATCATCTTTGATGCGGCCTGCCCAGGCATTGCGTGCATAATACTGAAGATCCCGCTCCCAAAGCATTTGAGACTTGATCCGTAAGGGCTTCCCATAACGTCCGCTCAGTATATCCGCTTTCAGGGCCAATATAGAACTGTCATGGCTCAACTGGAAGCCGACAAAAACCTTCTTACCTGTGGCCGCTTCGGTTTCCATGACTTTTTCAAGCTGCGCCACGGTAGCAGTGGTGGGTTTTTCACAGAGAACATGACTACCATGCATAAGGGCGCAACAAGTATGGCTCATATGTAAGTGTATGGGTGTGGATATGATCATCAAATCAGCTGAATGCTTCTGATAAAAATCTTCCATATTCTCATAAATCGGAATCTTCTTTTCCTTCACTCGTTCATATTCTCTACTTTTTTCTGCGTAGGGGTCAATGATACCTACAAAATCAATATATTCGGCTAACGTTTCTGATGTAAGCAGATTCACGTAATAGATCCCATAACCACCCATGCCGGTTAATGCAACCTTGATCTTCTTCATAAAAACAAGCTCCTTTCTGGAACAAAGTATTTGTTTTATTTTCACATACAATTTTCCTTCCGTCAATCCTGAATCACAAACCAGAACCTCAATAGCCCCTATCATTGCTTAGATAGGGGCTAGAAGTGTGGTCTTCCTCTATTAACCAAAAACCTCTTGTATCAACTGTTCTGTCGATTCAATCCCAACGACCTGAATGGGATATTTATCATAGATTTTTTGATAATTCTCCATAGGGATCAATACCCGCTCAATGTCGGCTTCCATTGCGGCTTCGATCTTCGTGGCCACGCCTCCTACTGGGGCTACCCGCCCTTTGATGGTAACTTCTCCGGTCATAGCAATCCGAGGACGGACTTCCTTGTCAAAGAGAGCCGAGTAGACCGAGGTAAAGATGGCAACCCCGGCGGAGGGTCCGTCAATCGGAACGCCGCCCGGGAAATTAAGATGGATGTCCATGTTGCGCAGGTTCTTGCCTGTGAACTGGGAAATGGACGTCAACACGTTTTCTACGGAGCTGCGAGCCGTACTGATCCGCTTCATCTTTCCGTTAGTGCTGTTGATTTCCTCTTCTTCTATGATTCCAGTAACCTTTAAGTTGCCTTGGCTGCTTTCCGCCGGTGCCACCAGCGCTTCAATCTCCAGTACGGCTCCATTGGTCACACCGAAAACCGCCAAAGCATTGGCGACTCCAATTTTCCGCTCGTTGCCGATTTTTTTGTTCAGGCTCTTTGAATAATGACCCAACTCAATGACAGCCTCCACATCTTCAACCAGAATGCGACTCCGGCTTTCGAGACGAGCAAAGGACGAAGCCGTTTGAACGATATTGACCGTATCACGTCCGTTGGTGGAGAATTGAGCAATCAGATTTACAACCCGCTCATCAGAGCTGAAGTTGGCTCGGTTGATGGCGTTTTGAGCAATCTTACAGACCTCGGAGTAATTCAGGCTGCGAAAAAAGATTTCCGTACAGCGTGAGCGCAAGGCTGGCGGAATCTCCTCCGGACGTCTGGTAGTGGCTCCCACCAAGCGAAAATCGGCTGGCAGACCGTTGGTGAATATGTCATGAACAAATTTAGGAATGTTCTTGTTTTCCCTGGAGTAATACGAACTGGATAGGATTACCTTTCGATCCTCCAAAACCTTCAAAAGCTTATTCATTTGAAGGGGGTGCAGCTCTCCGATTTCATCAATAAATAAAATGCCTCCGTGAGCATTCGTCACGGCACCCTGCTTGGGTTGAGGAACACCCGCTACACCATAAGAGCCCGCCCCTTGGTAGATTGGGTCGTGAACTGAACCGATCAAGGGGTCGGCGATACTTCTTTCGTCAAACTGCAAGATCGTGGCATCCATTTCAACGAAAGGCGCTTCCTTTGAAAAGGGAGATTGAAAGGAAGACTTTGCCGCTTGCAGCACCAGTCTGGCAGCAGCGGTCTTGCCCACTCCTGGCGGGCCGTAAATAATCACATGCTGTGGGTTTGCCCCACATAAGGCCCCTCGCAGAGCCTTAATGCCTTTTTCCTGGCCTATGATTTCATCAAAGCTCTGAGGACGAGTTTTTTCCGACAAGGGTTCAGACAACTGAATGCTCCTCAGCTTTCGCAATCGCTCGATTTCCTTCTGTGAGTCTGTATTGATGCTGGATTTCGAGCCCTGTTGACTTCGTAGGCTTGTATAAAAATATAATCCCGCAATGACTGTAAACACAAGCTGTGTTCCCATTAATACCCCGCTTAACGCTTCCATGTTGACCTCCAATAAGTACAGGTTTTTATGTTAGTATTTACATATATTTGAAAATTATGCCAATTAAAAAATGTATTTGATTCCACCTTGACCTTCGGGTGTTGAAGACGAGAAAAATCATGATATAATATTCCTTATACTTTAAAATAAGAAAAGGATGAATATATGAAAGAAAAAGATAAATTTGGCAAGCACTATCATTTTAACAATTGGTATGGAATGCCCGTTCAATACGGATTGATTGATTTAATACAGGTAGGAGAATTGAGCTGCGAGGCTGGCTATGAGGTAGACGGACATTTGCAGCAGTTCATTGAGATCAGTTTTATAACGAAGGGCACGGGTTCTTTTTATATCAATGAACAAGAGTTTGCGGTCAACGAAGGTGAAATCTTTATTAACTTGCCTGGTGAAGTTCATCGAATTCGAGCCAATAGCAACAGCAAGCTTCATTTTTATTTTCTGGCGTTTAGCTTTAATCAAAGCACTGAACCGGAGCTTGAGCCTACGTCTTCATTTTTTAACAAGGCCATAGAACCAAGAAAAGCAGTGGACAAATACGATATGGATCGGGTTTGGGATATGCTCTTGAAGGAATTTTATGCAGAAAGTCCCATGACCCACGCTTTAATCCAAACTTACCTATATCAGATTCTCATCTTGACTTATCGCTCCTTCCTATTATATAAGCCTGTGAATAAGCTGAAAAAAAATGAGAACGTGGTGGGGGGAACCGTTTACAGTGTGATTAAATATATTGACGACAACATCTACAACTTAAAAAACATACGCGTGATCTCGCAAGATTTATCCTATAGCTATACGTATATATCACATCTATTCAAAAATAAAATGCGCATAACCCTGCAAAACTACGTAAACTTTAAGCGGATAGAAAAAAGCATAGAGCTTTTAAACGACGAGACCCTCAGTATTTCAAACATAGCGAATAAGCTTGGTTATGAATCTTTGCACGCCTACACCAAAGCGTTCAAAAAAACCATTGGTATGGCGCCTACTTTGTATCGAAAAAAGTGTTTAGTAAAACAGGACAATACGCTGGGGGGTGAAAACTCGGGCAATCAAGACGTTGGTAATCAAGACAAATAAAAAATAAAAATGAAGAAAGGGGTTTTTCGGATGACTTTTTTGAATGGGCTTGGTGGATTTGGTGATTTTTTCGGTTATCCTAGGTTGAGATGGGGTATCCGATCCCTTATCTGGATGGATAGCTTCCAAGTTGTTTTTATGATTGTTTTTGTGCTTGTTCTACTCTTTTTTATCAAAGCAATACTGAAAGGCCTTTTTCAATGGAATAAAAACAACAACTCACCCTTGTTAACTGTTGATGCAAAGCTGGTGGGAAAAAGAAGCTCTGTCCATCACAATCATACAGGAGGGGTTAATCATCATAATAATCACCATCATCATGAAACAACCAGCTATTATGTTACCTTTCAGGTGGAAAGCGGGGATCGTATGGAGTTCCATGTATCCGGAGAAGAATATGGTTTGCTGGTCGAGGGTGATGTGGGCAGATTAACTTTTCAGGGGACGCGGTATACTGGATTTGCTCGGAAAGTTTAATTGAAATAGCATGGAAACAAAACAAGCGCAAGGCGAATGAGCCAGGCGCTTTTTTATTTTTAGAGCAAACGTATAAATGTTTAGTGAAATTGAATTGACAGTCTTTTCATCAAGAAATATAATCCGCTTAAACTAAATAGGAGTTGATTCTTTTGAACATGATTTCATCAGCAAATTGGATTAAAACAGCGGAGGATTTTGGAACGATCTGCCCTGTATTCATTAAAGAATTTGATTTGAAAGGAACTGTAAAAGTAGCAAGCATGGAAATATCCTGCATGGGTACCTATAAGGCTTTTTTGAATGGTGCATTAATCAGCGATTTTATTATGGCGCCCGGCTTTACAAGCTATAAGAACCGCCTGCAATATCAAAGCATTGACCTTACAAGCCTTTTGGCTGAAAAAAACAGCCTGCATATCTCGGTGGGTAATGGTTGGTGTGTAGGCCGTTTGGGTTGGGAGGATCAAACCGGCTTGTGGAATGGTTTTATCAGCTTGATCGCATCAATCCGCATTGAATACCAAGATGGTAGCGTTGAGGAAATTCGCACAGATGAAAGCTGGAAAGCCGCCAAGGGACCTGTTCTTTTCAGTGAGGTTTATGACGGCGAGACCTACGATTCAAACTGTACCCTAGAGGAAACCAGTGCAGTTGCTTGCTGTGATTTACCCAAAAGCATGTTGATCCCTCAAGAGGGCGAAGTGGTTCGGGAAATCCAAAGTCTTGCGCCCATTGCTTTCTTTGTTACCCCAGAAAAGGATCAAGTCATTGACTTCGGCCAAAACCTAACTGGATATGTTCAATTCGGCGTACAAGGCGAGAAAGGTCATATCTGCGAAGTAGAACATGCAGAGGTATTAGATAAGAACGGAAATTTCTACATAGAAAACCTTCGTACCGCAAAGCAAAAAATCACCTATACTTGCAACGGAAGCAGAAACAGCTACAAGCCCATGCATACCTTCCAGGGCTTTCGGTATATTCGCCTAAAAAACTGGCCGGAGGCTGTGGACTTAAGCAACTTTAAGGCTATTGTGGTCTGCTCGGATATGAAACGAACCGGCAATATTGAAACGTCCTCCCCCAAACTGAACAAGCTTTTCGAAAATGTCATCTGGGGTCAAAAGGGAAACTTCGTAGACATACCCACAGACTGCCCTCAAAGAGATGAACGCTTGGGATGGACAGGCGACGCTCAGGTTTTCATAAAGACCGCTTCCTATAATTTTAACGTAGATAAATTCTTTACCAAATGGCTACGGGATTTAAAGGCCGACCAGTTTGAAGACGGTGGGCTACCAGCGGTTATTCCTAATGCATTAGGCCGGAGCGGTGCCTGTTCATCGGCTTGGGGTGATGCTGCCACCGTTTGCCCCTGGCAATTGTACTTAACTTACGGAAACGTGACTGTTTTGGAAGAGCAATTTGAAAGCATGAAAAAATGGGTTGAGTACATCAGAGCCCAAAGCCAAGATTTCATTTGGTGCAGCGGCCATCACTTCGGCGACTGGCTGGGTCTGGATGCCCCCTACGGAAGCTGCAAGGGTTCTACCGATGAAGCCCTGATCGCTACAGCCTTCTTTGCTTACTCCACCAGCTTGCTTGTTAAGGCCGGAGAAGTTCTGAAAAAAGAGATGGGCGAATACAACAATCTCTACACCGAGATTGTTAAAGCCTACAAGGAAAAATTCATCTTGGACAACAAGTTGGTTTCAAACACACAAACTGCTCATGTGTTGACCTTGTTTTTCAAGCTTTGCGACAACAAGGAAGAGATTGCTGCGAATCTTGCTAAGCTGATTCATGATAACGGTGACCGTTTGACCACGGGTTTTGTGGGAACCCCCTACCTCCTGCACGCCTTATCCCAAAATGGCTACGCCGAATTGGCCTACACCTTACTGATGCAGGAACAATATCCTTCCTGGCTGTTCTCTGTAAACATGGGTGCCACAACTATTTGGGAGCATTGGGATGGAATCAACGACCAAGGCGAGATGTGGAGCAAGAGCATGAATTCCTTTAATCATTATGCCTATGGATCCGTTGCCGATTGGATGTACGAGGTTGCCGCTGGAATTCACACCGATGAGAAAAAGCCAGGCTTTGAGCACGTTCTATTCAAGCCCATTCCCGATCAAAGGCTTCAGCACTTCAAAGCGCAAATTGAAACCAAGAACGGCTTAGTGGCTTCCTCCTGGCGGATTGAAGGCAAGCAGGTACACTATCAGTTCACCGTACCCAAGGGTACGACCGCTACGATCCAACTTTCGGATTTCCCCGTGGCAGAGGGACAACTGAACACCATGAATGCCACTTATGAAGTCGAAAGCGGTGTTTGGGAATACAGTCAGAGCATTTAGTCTTAAAGGCACCTACAATTTTGCTCTAAAATGAGCTTGTTTGAAGCAAAACAAAAGACCCGTCCTATATCACTGTGTATACGACGGGTCTTTTGTTTTGCAGAAGTCAAAAAAACTTGGCAAGAAATTTGCATGCAAAGCAGAAAGTTTTCTGCATTTTTACCATTGATGGGGGCATACTATAGCCTGTCAAGACGATAAAATAGTACAAAAATTTTCTTTATATAGCGATTGACAAAGCGATATCCATCTGGTATGATGTTTCAAAATTTAGGAACGTTCCCAAAAAATTCTGCTGGAAGGAGGATTTGGATGTTGCCTAAAATTTTGGATATCGCTAAGCAAGCAAATACATCGAAAAGTACCGTTTCACGCTATTTAAACGGAGGTAAGGTCAAGGAGAGCACGGCAAAGGCCATAGATCAGGCAGTCAAGGGTTTAAACTATCACCCCAACATCAATGCCAGGCGCCTTGTTACCAGTAAAACAAATGTGATCGGCGTGGTTTTAGACGATATTTCAAACATCTATTACTCACAAGTACTTTCAGGTATTCAAAAAACAGCCAGCGAGCGGGGCTTTGTCTGTACCTTCCACAGTAGGGCCTTTAATCAAAAAACAGAAGCGGATTACTTGGAACTGTTCTACAGTGGACAGATTGACGGCTTGATTTTGGGAACGTTCCAAGTTCGAGAGAATAAAACCATTCAAACCCTAGCCGACAGCGGTTTTCCCATTGTCTTGATCGGTGACAGTGTGGGAAACAAGACTGTCAACAGTATTGACATTGACAACAAGCAAGGCACCATCATACAAGTAAATTATTTGTATGAGCTTGGCCATCGGAGCATAGCCTATCTAAGGGGTCCCTCCCATTTAAGCAGTGCCAACTTTCGAGCGGAGGGTTTTCTGAAGGGAATGCGTCTTCTTTCTCTTGATACGGAGCTGATAATGGATAGTGTCTGGACGGTAGAAGGCGGCTTTGAGGCTACGCAAAAGCTACTGTCTTACGGAAAAAAATTTACCGCTCTCCTTTGCTCCAACGAATACTCTGCTTTTGGGGCCATGGAAGCCTTAAAGGCAGCCGGAATCCAAATTCCAGGGCAGGTTTGCGTCGGAGCTTTTGATGATGGAATTTTGACTCAGGTCGCCCAGCCTTCTCTGACCACCATACGGCAACCCTTTAAAACCTTGGGTGAGACGGCTTTGAAGCAACTGTTGGACTGTATTTCCAACCCAGAGGCACCCACATCCTCCATTTTGATTCAGCCGGATCTGATTAAGCGTAGCTCAACAACAAGAAAAGGAGACGATTATGAATAGCAAAACTCGAACTCGTAATGCCTACTTGTTCATCACTCCATTTTTTCTGGCTTTTTTAACTTTTAATGTGTACCCTATTTTGTATTCCTTGTATCTAAGCTTCTGTAATCTAGATCCCTTATCCGGTGTCACCAAGTTTATCGGACTTGAGAACTACCGGCGGCTGCTTACCTCGGGCTACTTCTTCGAAAGCATTGTAAACACCTTGGCCATTTGGATTATTTCCATCATCCCTCAGCTGACCATCGCCATGATCCTGGCCCTTTTGCTCAGCAATAAATGGGTGTTTGGGCGTAACATGCTCCGCAGCGTCTACTACTTTCCGAACCTAGTAACTCCGGTTACGATAGGCGTACTCTTCGGGATGCTGTTCAGCTCTCCAGGCGGCACAGTCAATCTATTGTTGAAAACTCTGGGTTTGACCAAGGAGGCCATCAACTTTGCCAATTCACCCTTTCTATCCCGCCTTGTCATTGGTATTGCCATCTGCTGGCAAAACTTCGGCCATAACGTCATCTTTTTCACCGCTGGGCTTAACTCAATCTCCGCTGATGTATATGAAGCGGCAGAGGTGGACGGTGCGACCCCCTGGCAAAAGACCATCAAAATCACCCTCCCTTTGATGCGTCCCATTCTTTTATATGTCATGGTGACTTCTATCATCGGTGGCCTACAAATGTTCGACGTTTCTAAGATGGTTTTCTCCAATGTGCCAGGCAACATGACTACCACCATGGTTCAGTATATGTATGAATCAGCCTTTACCCGCTGGCAGTTGGGCTTTGGTGCTGCAGCTGGTTATGGTATTTTTATCATCATAGCATTTTTCTCCTTATTCTCGTTGGCAGTCACCAATAAGAAGGAGAAAGAGAAAGGGGGGCGGTAAACATGGAATCTTCAAAATACAACAAGCACCGGATGCAGCGCTTGCTTTCCAGAGCCTTCATTTACATCCTTCTTTTTCTCGTAGCTCTGGCGGCATTTTTTCCTTTTTACGTCATGCTGATTTCCTCTACCCACAATAACTACAACATCACCACCCAAGTAAACATACTTCCGGGGAATCAGTTTATGGCCAACTACACCCGGTTGACAGCAAACGTCAACATTTGGCGAGGCTTTCTAAACAGCGTGATCATAGCTGGCTCTTCGGTTTTGGTCAATCTTTACTTTACATCCCTGACAGCCTACGCCTTTGCCAAGTTTCGGTTTAAGGGCAGAGACCTTCTTTTCGGTATCATACTAGTAGCAATGATGATCCCTGGGCAAATTGGTGTTGTGGGCTTTTTCAAGCAAATGAACGATCTTAAGCTACTGAATACGTACATTCCGTTAATATTCCCCTCTATGGCAAACTGTTTTGGAGTCTTTTTCTTCGTGCAATACTTGAGCGGATCTCTACCAGACGAGATCATAGAAGCAGCCTACATGGACGGTTGCAAGGACTTAAGTATCTTTCATAAAATTGTTATGCCGATCATGGCTCCCGCCTTGGTCACTCAGGGAATCATGGTATTCATCGGAAACTGGAACAGCTATTTGATGCCTGTAATCATACTCCGAGAGACTCAGAAGCAACCTCTCACAGTATTAATTGCCACCATTAAGAGCGCCAGCGTAGCCGACTACGGTGCACAATACGTAGGCATCCTAATCTCCGTCATCCCCCTAATCGTAATCTTCTCCTTTGCCTCCTCACTGATACTAGACAAAATTTCAGTCGGCTCGGCTATTAAGGGGTAGGGAATACCCCCACCCTCACCTTTCAAAAAAGCCGGACATAAGGCATGGTATAGAAAGATTCGGAAAGATTCAGTAATGAATACAAGGTATAGACATACGTTGAAATTAGTATACTATGGCTGTATTCTTTTAGCAAAAGCGTATTTCCTAACAAAAGATGATAATGAAGCAAAAGCTTTGTTATATAGTGTAGCATTAGTGTAGCATTAATTAGGGTGTTCTAATTCCGCGGGTCATATGTCCCCACCCCATGTCCGGCTTTTTGAAAAGGGAAGGATGGGGGTGGTGGAGTGAACCAACAAGTTGGTTCAGGAAGGGAAAAACTTTTTCGCCATTTGAAAAAGTTTTCTGGCCAACTTGTTTGGCCAACTCCTTGTCCCCCTCGGTTTTAATCCCTTATTTTTTAAAAGCGCATACGCGCATAAGGAGGAGAAATTTTATTATGAAGAGATTAACATCAACCCTGCTGACCGTTGCAATGTCCGCAAGCCTTTTTGCAGGCTGTGCAACCACTGCACCGGCACCCGCCGACTCCCAAACATCTGCCCAGCCCTCTGCTCAGGCTTCTAAGGAACCTGTAAAACCAGAGGATATGAAGGGCTCCTTCGTTTGGTGGAGCTTCTTTGACCAAACCGCTTATATGAAGGAAAAGTTTAATGAGGTCTATAAGAACATAGACATCGATTTGCAGATTTTCGGCGGAAATGAGTACCAAACGAAGTTGATGACTACCATTGCTTCGGGCTCCGGTATCCCCGATTTAATGGACCTTGAAGAAGGCTATGTCTATAAGTTCATTGAAAGTGATGTCTTTGCTGACCTGGGGGCCATGGGCGGTAATGAGTTGGTTAAGGATTATTATCCCTGGTGTGTAGCGCTGGGTACAGATTCTAAGGGTACCTTAAAGGGTATCAGCGATAATGTGTCGCCGGTTGCTTTCTGGTATGTTAGAGATGCAGCTGAAAAATGGCTCGGCACCAGCGATGATGTTGAAATTTCTAATATGCTTTCCGATTGGGATAAGATTATTGAAGTTGCTAAAAAAGTAAAAGAGGAATCTGATGGCAAAGTCTTCTTGTGGCCTAACTTAGGTGAAATCACAAAGGTTGAAGGCTATTCTATTACTCCCTTTGTCAGAGATGGTAAATTTGCTATTGACCAAAAATGGTTTGGTGTTATTGATACCATGCGTACCCTTTGGGACGAAAAGTTGGTTGCTGACCTGGGCTCCTGGAGCGGTGAATGGTCTTCTGCCTGGAATGCGGGTGAGCTTTTGATCCGTTGTATGCCTTCTTGGGATTTCTTTACTTCCAATGATAATAAAGGCAAAGTCGGCGTAGCAAAACCTCCTAAGAATTCTTACGAGGGTGGCACCTTCCGTGCGGTTTATGACAAGTCCAAGAACAAAGATCTTGCTATGGAAATGATTAAGTTCCTCACTACTGTGGATTATCAAATCGGCAACTTGAACGACAATAATCAAATGCCTGCTACTAAGTTGGTTTATGAAACCATCGGCAAGGACTACAGCTCTGAGAACTTTGGCGGTCAGAATATTTTGAAGACCTACAATGAGATCTGCGAAAACATTCCTTCCATCATTCCCGACCAGTACACCAGAGACGCTCAAAACATGTTCTCCAAGCATGCTTCTGAAGGTGTGAAGAAGGGCCTTACTAACGATCAGATTATTGAAAACTTTAAGAAGGAATTGAAGGATAAGTATCCTGAAATTCAGGGCTTATAAGAAACAAGAGCATGTGAGAAAAGCATTGCAAGAAAAAAGACTGTCGCTGTTAGAGCGGCAGTCTTTTTTCTTGCATGTTTTTATGATCACTAAGCTTACAGTTCCCGAACTGTTTCCTCATCAAGCCCTGTTACAGTACAGATGTCTTCAATGCTGTATTTAAGTTTCAGCATGTTTCTTGCTGTGTTAAGTTTCTCAGTTCTTAGTATTGAAGGCTTCGCTTCTGCTATGATATTCGGCTTGGCCTCCTCTATGATAACAGGTATGGCTTCCTTTATTATAACTGGTTTGGCTTCACTCAGGATCTCAGGTGCAAACAGCTTCTTATAAAATTCTACTGTGATTTAGTCCGTTCAAGTTTTATTCCGCCATTCGATATTAGGCAACTTAGGG
>CAZSXS010000044.1:0-30072 GCA_964611385.1 uncultured Defluviitaleaceae bacterium | reverse complement strand
AAAGGATGATGGCTCCGTCCACGATTCGATTAGAAAAAAATCGGGTGGTACTGTCCTTGTTGATCATGCACTGAGCCAAAATCACTTCATAACCTAGGGATTTTGCGTAATTGTTTGCGCCTCGGATGATTTCACTGTAAATGGGGCCGGAAAAGTTATTTAAAAAAATACCAATGAGCTTCGTCCGCTTTGATTTTAGACCCTGAGCCAAGCTATTGGGTTTATAGTCCAGCTCCTTGACCGCTTCCAAAACCTTCTGCTTCTTTTCTTCACTTACGTTCATGGTTTCATTCAAAACATAAGACACCGTTGAAATTGAAACCCCTGCCAGTTTAGCAACATCTTTAATAGTAGCCATACATACTTCACCTTATTCTCCTGTAATACCCGTTCTATCAACCCCTTCAACAAACCATCTCTGGGCAACAAAAAAGATGATCAGCAGCGGTAAGATATTCAAAACGGTTCCTGCCATTTCAATGGCTTCATTTAAACTTCTTCCCATTTCCGGCGCTCCTTGGAAGAGACGCTGGTATTCAGCAGCAAATTGCATGAGCTTCATGGGGAGGGTCTGAACACTTCCTCCTAAGAAAATGGAGGTTAAAAAAGTTTCGTTCCAGTACCAGACAAAGGAAAATAAAAACGAAACAATATAAGCTGGCACAGCCATAGGGATAGAAATAAAAATAAAAACCTTTAGGGCACCAGCCCCGTCCACTTGGCTGGCCTCGTCCAGAACCTTGGGAATCATCTTAAAAAACTGATAAAAGATCAAAATAAAAATTGTGTTCTTTAAGCCTTGACCGAAGAAGGCTGGTATTAAAAAGCAAGCGATGTTTTCCAAAAGGCCCAGGCTTTTGAACATCAAAAACTGTGGGATGACGGTAATTTGTGGTGGGATAATGAAGGTGGCAATCACCAGGAAGAAAAATAAGTTTTTACCGGGGAAGCGAAACCTGGCAAAGCCATAACCAATCAGGGAGCAGGACAGGGATTGCAGCAAAGAGGTAGAGCCTGCTAAAACCAAGGTCGTCATTATGGACTTGGAATAGTTTAGGGCCTGAAAGGATTTCGTGTAGTTCTCAAAATAAATCTGGGTGGGTACCCAGTCCACCAAGGGATTGATAACATCGCTGGCTGTTTTTAAACTATAGGACAGCATACCAAGGATGGGATACAAAAAAATAAATCCAATGGAAAAGAGGAAAAAATAGATGATCACTTTGTAAAGGATGCCGTCGCTGTTGTTGCCGAGGATTTTTTTCCTGACCGTGTTCCAGCTAAAGAGGCTCCCTTTATATTTGTCAGGGCTTCTCATACAAACCTCCATTTTCTGGCAGTTTTGCCATCTTATTAACTATATTTGACACGCTTTTCCCTGGGCTTCACCACCAAGATAAAGAAGATAAGGCCAATCAGCAGTACAAAAAAATAGATCCAGGACAAGGCTGAAGCGTAGCCCAAACCATAATTCACATCAAAAGTTCTTGATTGAATATAAGCAATTACCTTATTCAGGGAAAACATAGAGATCGTAATGATGGTGTAGATAATGTTCAGCATGATCATGGGGTTGAGAGCCGGAAGGGTAATGGTCCAAAAAGACTCCCAGCGAGAAGCTCCATCAATACTTGCCGCCTCGTAAACAGCTGAGTCCATTTTTTGCAGTCCGGCAATAAAAATCAGAATTTGAACCCCCGAAAACCACAGGATGATAATGAAGGAAGAGAGCACTCGAGTAATCAGGGAGGCAAAAAAGGCGGGAAGCAACTCCAGTACTTGGTTTCTTTCTAAAAAGCGGTTGATGGAAGGTAGGGAGGTGGTGCCCTTGTTAATCAGATTTTCAATAACCGGGCCGCTGGTAATAATAACAGGCAGGAAAAAGACTGTTCTGAAAACCCCCTTCATTTTAATTTTCATGTTTAACAAAAGCGCCATGGACAAAGAAAACACGATAACAATTGGAACATAGATGACCAGCTCACTCACATAGGACAGCAAGTAATCGACAAAAACAATATCTGACAAGATGGCATCCTGATAATTTTTAAAGGCAACGAAGGTGGTACGTATGCCCTCGGTGGTAATTTTAACCTGATTAAAGCTTAGAAAAGCAGTTCTAAAAATGGGAATCAAGGTGAAGGTTAAAAACCCAATGATCCAGATAGAGATGAAGCCATAACCCGTCAAAGCCTCTCGAACACGATGTGTTATTTTCACTGTAAACCCCTCCTAATCCATCACTAAGACATTGTTGGCAGGAACCGCAAACTCATTGTACCGAAACACCTCATTACTGTAGTTTACAAGAATATCGACTCCGTTAGAATAAGTGACTAAAACCACGTTATCCTCAAGCACGCGCCTATCCTCTATGGTGGCATTTCGGACTGGATCCAAAGCCTGGCTGATATAAGCGTGTTGGGCTAAAATATCCTCTTTCCAGTTGCTGAATTTTGAAGTGTAAATCCAACCAAAGTACCCGTTGACCAATTTGACTGAGTCCTCCTGGGTCAAAAAGTAGCTAGGGTAAGCCCCATACTCAATCAATCTGAGGGCAGCAGAGTTATCCGCAAAGTTCAGCTCTCCGCTGAAGTAATCAATATAACCTTTTAAAACAATCTGCAAAAATGGAACATCATCGGAAAAAATAAAATTATTTGATGAGGACAAGTTCACGCTGTAAATCACATCGCTATACTTCCAAAGAAAATCCTGGGGGGCTATAAAAGCATTTTTTGTTTTGCTGTTTTCAAGCATGGAAGTGTAATGGCGAATGCTTTCGCTTCTCGTGCTTGCGTTCAGGTCGTTGAAGTTTGAAAACAGCAATCTGGCAACCCCATCAATGGTCAAATAAGAAAAATTGTGTTTAACAAAGTTTTCTTGATCCCTCTCAAAAAAGCTTTTCGTGACAGCAGGAGCCACCAAGTGTCCAATGGTATTCTTGGCAATGCTCTGAGCCGTATCTCTTGAAGCGGAATAGCCCTTGATGAAATCATCTCCCCAACTATAATCGGTAAAGAAATGAAGGGGGATATTTTTCGCTTCAAACTGGTCATAGAGCTTTTTCCAATCCGCTTCCGTCCCAAGCTTTTTTTCGAAGGGGAAGTGATTTAAAGCGATTCCATCAGGCCCTGCTTCTGTGTACCCGCGGACGGTTACCTGAATGTTCTGGATTTGGTCATTAAGTTCATCAACCATACGCTGCAAGTCCTCTAGTGAGGTCATAATCTGCGTTTTCTTTCCCAGGATTCTTTTTTCGTTGAAGGACATAATCACATCTAGCCGCAGTGGAATAGAGCTGTCGGTCACTTCTTTTTTTGTAAGAATGCCCTCAGCAATCAGATACTCCCGGTAAGCCTTCGCCATGCCTACATAGGAGGCCTCCTCCTTCTCCAAAAAGGTATAGGAGAGGTGAATATCAAAGGCATTTGGAATTCGCTGATTGACGATAACCCCTGTCCCCTTCCTGTTTATTTTCTGAAAATATTGCTCCCGGTAAATAAATCGAGGAGCCGTCCAATTAAAGCTCGTGGTCATTCCACTGAGATAGGATTGAAGCTCGGCGTATTCCTGCCCGCTTTTAATAATGGCAGCAAAGCCGTTTTCATGTTCATTATGGACAAAGCCAAAGACAGGATATTGAATTTGCTTCTGGGGTTCCAGGTGGTCAAAGTATTCCGGGAGCGGTTTGATTCCGTTATCATCCCCATAAATTCTTTTGCTGTACGGTTCCTTAGAGAAGTGATTCTCCACCTCCAGCCGAATGAGGGCCCCCGCTCCATCGGGTATGAACATGTAGCCGGATACCTCCTGCTTCTTCGTAGCTCCCAAAAAAGGATAGACATAAATCGCTTGTAATTCGTATTCCTCATCCAGCTCCTCAATATTGCTCTGCTTCACTTGAACGTCCAAAGCATTTTGCGTAAGTGTCACGTCCAGCACCAGTTGAATGCTTGGCTTAGAAAAGTAAACACTTGCGGAAAAGCCGTCCGCCTTTTCCGTAACTTGGGGCATGCGTTCTTCTGTGAAGATGGAAGCCCTGGCCATGAGGTTTTTGCTGTTCACATACTCAATGGTGATGGCGGAGCTGACCATGCCCTGCCATACCCGGTTTAAGTCCTCCTGCTCCTCGTCAATGGTAGTACTCCAAACATAGCCAGTCTGCTTGTTTTTAACCTTCAAGCCCAAGGTTTTTTTGTTTAAATAGAGTTCCAACTGCTCGTTCTCGGTCAACTTTTCATACTCGGGGGGAACGGGTGTCTGGGGAATCGGGGTATTGGCCGTATTCTTATTTACCACTTGGTTCTGGATGTAATACACAGCGCTTTGTGCCGCCAAGGTTTGAGCAGAAAAAATGACTGCAAAACAGAAAACAATAATTCTTACTAGTTTACCCACGTATTCTCAACTCCTGTAGGATAGAATAAATAAATTCATACTGCGTATCCACAAGTATGTAGATCAGCAAACCCAAAAGCACCATCAAGCTCATGCAAAAAAGTGTAATTAAAATAATTTTGACCGTTTCAAAAAATTGATAATTGTGGATTTCCTTGACCATTAGGAAAAGCAAAACGCCTGACCAAGCTAGGATGATGGTATGCCCAAAGGTATAAATAAAGCTTTCGTTTATGGTCAAAACATTTGTAATCAGCTGTAAGGGCAGCATCCCTAGGAGGTAGGGGGTAAAGGCGTAAGCCGTTCCAACATACACGTCCCGGAACTTTCCTTCTCCTTCATTGATGGTAGAAATCATATAATTGGCAACAATCCAAAGAGCAAGGGGGATTGCAACCCATAAAATTTCCTCTACCAGGTTAGAGTAAATGATACTTCCAGAGCGGAACAAGAAACCCTTGACATAGATATTTGTAATTTGCAGGATTAGCATCCAGAGATATAGGACTGTTGCGGACAAGACAGAGGCTTTACCCATCACCTTTAGGTCATAATAGGCATCCGTCGGCTTCCTCAAAATTTGCCTTGTAAAAAGAAACTGGGCAATGTAGGGCTTTTCAGTAATACGGGACAACTGTTTTTTAAGGAAACCTTTCTTCTTTTCAAGACGACCAACAATCATCCAAACCAGGCTCAATAGGAGGAACAGAAGAATAAATATCCCTAGATTCTTTTGCAACCAATCGTTCCGAACTTCCCAAAAAGCCTGCGAGTAACCAGTTCTATCCTCAGCTAATTCAAAAGCCTCCAAGGCCTTCTGGGTTTCACCATTTTTAAAATAAGCCTTCGCCAGGGCTTGGTAGGATAAAATAAATTGATTGTTCATTTTTAGAACATCTTCCCAGACAACTTGGCCCTTGGTATAAAATCCATCCTTATATAGGTTGACACCGGTATGAACCTCATCTGCAAAAGAAGTGCTTTTATAGATTTGAATAATGCTTTTCTGCTTATCCAAGGCATAGATATACCCATCATCGGTCACATCAATAGCGGAGGGAGAATTGATCAAACCGACCCGTTCGTCTTCATGGCTGTAGCCGCCAAAAATAAAGAGAAGGTTTCCAAAGCTGTCATATTCAAAGATCGCCCCATAGTTATCAATGGCGTAGATGTTTCCTTTGTCGTTCACATCAAGATCAATAAAGCTTGTGTTATAATAATGAAGCTTATTTTCCAACAGGTTTTTACCAGAGATATTAAACTTCTTTAAGGGGTTGTTCCTCTGATCCATCGTCACCGTATAAAGAAGCCCGCTCTCGTCCAGACAAACATTCGTCACCGAAGGCGGCAGGTTCTTAAGGAGCTGACTTTTTTGTTTTTGGGTATAAAACATTCGCTGCATAATCATCTTTGCGGAGGTATTGGTTCGGTTGCTTGCAAAGTAGGAAAAGAATTCACCCTGGTTGTTTAACAAGGCAACGCCGTTGGGTGCGCTTTCAAGAACCACATACAGATTCTCTTTCCTGTCCACAGCGATTTTCTTAGGCAAAAACTTTTCATTCTTACCGAACAGGGGAGAGTCAGGCTTTCCAAATTCCTGAAGCAACTTACCCTCCTTATCAAATAGATGTACCTTACCGTTTCCCGAGTCTGCAACATAGACCTTTGAATCCTTTACGTACACACCCTTGGGTTCCGTTAAAATCCCTTCGCCTATGCTTCTGCTTTCGTTATTGGCAATGATCAGAATTCGGCTGTTTTTTGTATCGGCGATGTACAGGGTTCCGTCTTGGTCAACGAATAAGTCCTCCGGCTCATTTCCTTCAAACACAACGGTTTGGTAAGGTGTATAGGCCGTTTGGGTTCGTATCATCCAGTCTCCTGTTCCAATGCTGAAGGTGCCGTAAGGCGTACTGCTTGCATGAATGACAGTTGGATTGATTATCAAAATCAGCAAAAGAAAAATAAGTATCTTTTTCATTGTCGGCCCCCTCCCTACTTGATCCCTGAATGTGCCATCGTGTTCATGACCTTGCTCTGCATAAAGATAAAAATGATTAGATTCGGTATAAACATAATCAAGGCAGAAGCAGCTCCCATTCCTTGCCCGGCTACAGCGTTGCTGGCATTGGTCAGGGTGGTCATGTAGAAGGAAAAGTTTTTAAGGTTTTCGCTGTTGATATAAAGATTGGAAGCTTCTATCGCATTCCAGGCTGCCTGAAAGGATAGGATGGAAATGGTGGCAATGGCAGGAATAATCAGCGGAATAATAATTGAGTAAAAAACTCGAAAGTCACTGGCACCGTCAATGCGAGCTGCCTCCATTAAGGAATCCGGAATCTGATCAATGAACTGCTTTAGAAGAAAGATCCCGATGGGCATGGCCAGTGCAGGGACAATATGGGAGAAATAATTGTCAATCAACCTCAGGTTTACAATGATGAGGTACCGAGGGATCCCGACGGCAATGGGTACAAACATCAATGCTAAGGTATTGATGTTAAACAAAACCTTTTTCAGCCGAAAATTAAGCTTAGACAGGGCAAAGCCAGCGGCTGAGCTAATCAGGATGGTCAGTACAATGATCGTGAAGGTTACGGTAATGCTGTTAAACAAATATCTTGACACTGGAGTTCCCGCATTGTTCATAGCCCTAAAAAGGGATTTAAAATTGTCCAGAGTTGGCTTCTGTGCAAAAAATCTTGGAGGATAAGCAAAAAGCTCATCCATGGGCTTGAAGGCATGGGATACAATATAAATAATTGGCAGTCCCATGAACAGAGCCATAGGCAGTAAAACCAAGTAAAATTTAAGCTGACTTTTATGAAAGCTTGATGGGTTAATCTTCGTACCATGAAAATTAGACTTTTTTGACGACATAGTGACCCCCCTTACTCCTTTTCCCCTAAAATACCCCAAATAAATCGGGAGATATACCATATAAACACCAACAGGCAAACTGAAATCGCCGAGGCATAGCCCATTTCATAGCGTATAAACCCAAAGTCTTCGATATGATTCACAATGAGCTGCCCGGAATACTGGGGCGTCGGGTTCGTTCCCGAAAGAGCAACGCCGATTGAGCCGGCCTGAAAGGTGCTCACCACCGCCATAACAGCACCAAAAAGCATCTGGGGCTTCATGGATGGAATGGTTATGTGAATAATTTCTTGGAACCTGTTTTTAATGCCGTCAATGTACCCTGCTTCATAAATTTCATAATTGATGTTTAATACGCCAGCCAGCATGGCCAAGAAGCCCACGCCCATGCTGCTCCACAGCGTTACCAGAATCATGATGCCCATTAAGTACTTCGGCGACTGTAGCCATTGGATGGGCTCAATAATCGCTCCCATACGAATCAAGAAGTTATTCAGATAGCCGGACTGATCGCCGCTGAAGATAATGGTCCACAGCACATTCATGGCAACCCCCGCCGTCAAGGAAGGCGAGTATAAGATGAGCGCCAGAATCGTGCGGGGAAGCTTGGGGATTTGCGCCAGCATCCAAGCCAGGATAAAGGACAAGAAATAGCCGAAGGGTCCCGCGATCAAAGCAAACTTAATGGTATTGGGAATGATATACTGCATGAAAACCGAGTCCGTGGTAAAGAGAGCGATGTAATTCTTAAGGCCCACTATATCGGGAAATTCCACCGAGTTAAAATTGGTAAAGGAAAGGAAAATTGCAACGGCCACCGGCAAGGCAATAAACATAAAAAATAAGACTATATAAGGCGCCAAAAAGAGATAGGCTGTTTTTTCTTGTGAATCATTCCATTTATTTTTTTTATTCATTGCCCGCACCCCATTTCTTCACTGATTCTATCGTAGGTACAATATAATCTTTCACTTTTACAGAGTCTTTATAGTAATCAAACTCTTCTAACTTCCTCCTGATTTCTCTTGACATAATGACAATGGAATTGTCAATGGCATATCGGGGATTTTCATCGTTGAAAACAATTTTGTTCCAAACGTTGCTTAGTTCTCTTTCAACCATATAACCACCCGGAAGCTTTGGCACCTCAAACAAGTACTCCCATTGCTGTAAAATTACTTCCTTGTGTTCCTCCTCAATGGGTAATTTTTTAAAGGCTTCCAGATTAGCGGTATTCCAGAAATATTCCTTGCCATACATGTTTTGCATCTGCGTTGCAAAATTAAGCTGGGTTTCCTCTGAAAGCCACCAGTCAACAAAATCCCAGGATTCGTTCGGCATTGCGTTTTTCTTGAATATCATAGTTGCCTGCCCGGCACTGATCGTCCAACGGCTCAGTTCCCCGTCCTCCCTTAATACGCCGGGTGAAGGGGCAATCTGCCAAAGTCCGGCGATTTCCGGTGCGGCATAGGTTAGTTTTAAATAGTCTGCCAAATTGCTGACCCCGATGGGCAGCGTTCCATATCGGAAGTGATTATAAAAGCTGGGAACCTGTAGGGGCATACCATAGACAGTGAAAATATCCGTCATAAGCTTGATGCCTGTAAGGGCTTCTTCGCTGGAAAGCGCCACCTGCGCTTCTTGGTCGTAAATAGTACCCCTGAACTGATGAATAAAGGGTGCGGTGTGTGTAAAGGGTTTTGCAGCACTGTTGACAGAAAGCGGATGGTAAAAATTCATTCCATACCGTTGAAGCTCCGGCAGCATAGCCAAAACATCCTCCCATTGCTCAGGCACAGCCAGATTCAACTTGGACAAAATATCCGTTCGGTACATAGTGACATAAAAATCCTGTGTTTCAGGTAAGCCGTACACCTCTTCATCCTTAATAAAGGTCAGCAGAGCTCCCGGAGAGAAACGCTTGATGACCTCTGGGAATGTGGCAAACTCTGATAAGGATTGGGCAGAATTTCTGAGAGCAAACTCATAGGGCTGGCCGGAACCGATCCCCAGAGCCACATTGGGCGGATTCCCCGCCGCATTGGACAGGACTAACTTTTGCTCGCTTGTAACCAGAGAGATGTTCACCTTAACGTTTGTCTTTTTCGTAAAATCTTCATCCGCTAATTTTTGAAGCACATCTACATAGGGCCTTGAACGGTTCATCCATACATTCAAGACCATTTTGTTTGTTTCTTTCTCCTCTTGAGCTTCAAAGGTGCTAAAAAATCGCAACAGATTGTCGGAGAGTTTTTTAACCCAAGAAACCTGATAAGTCGGCAGACTGGCTCCCTTAGAATAGAGGTAGATTTGGTCTATGTATAAGGGTTGAGACTTGATGATCGTAATACTGTCTCCAATGAGCTGACCGATAGAGCTGGAGCCTGTGGAAAGTTGCTTATAGGTGATGGGAAGCCGATCCGGCTTTTCTGCTAAGGCATACAGCTTTTCAATGCAGATTTTAAGCTTATTAAATTCCTCCCCTTTTTTGTTTCCATCATTTCTTTCATAGGCCTTTTCTAATTGATTTTCAATTGTCAGTGCCATAGTAACTAATTCATCGGTAATGGTCGGCATATAGTCCGTAATGGTCCAGTCTCTGTAGGGGTCATCATTCGTACCCACCAACTTGCGAATTTCCATGGTCTTATTATTGAGGTCCAGCAGCATATCCTCTAAGACCTTAATGAATTCATTGTTTGGAGAAGCATCGGCCTCAAAACCAATAAGATGTTTTCCCTTCGTCAAGAAAACTTCATAGCTGCCATTCGCATCTCCAAAGTTCACTGTGGTCCAGGCCGGAATTTTAGAAAACCGAAAGGATTTGGCTTCTTGGAAAGGAACATCCCCATCAATGGTGATTCTTCTATAGATGGTGGAACCAATTTTAATATCCTGTTTCACCTTGAAAGCAAGGCGATAAAAGCCGTCCTCGGGAACATCAAACGCATACTGTACTGCCTGCCCACTTTCCTTCCAAGCCGGGCCCCCGAACACGTTTAAAAGTAAGTGGGTAGGTTCGTAAGGAACGGCTTCCGGTTCCTTCATAGCGATCTGCCGGATGGCAGTTGTGTTCTTATAGGTATTTTTTTCCCCCTCAGCAACGAGTAGTAACTTTTCTGTCGGATACTGGCTTTTCTGCTGCTTTTGGTATTCCTTATAGCTTGGGAGCGTTTTGGGTGAGGTGATGCTGATGTCGCCAAGGAGCATTTCACCGTTGTTTCCAATCAGTTCAATTGTGTTTAAGCCTTGTTTCAAGTGAAACAAAAGGTTTTCCGGCTCCAGAAAGCTTGAATCCCGTACAGATAAGCGCTGCCAGGATGCAATTTGATTTTGCATGGGTACAATTTCATCGCCTTTTCTGGAAACCTCAAACTCAGTGGTCTTGTTTTCCCATAGAACAGGAAACAAAATCATCTTCGATTCATGATATTGATAGACATCATTCACTTTCAACTGTGCCCGAATCGGAATGAGGCCGGAGCTGATGGGGTAGTACGCTATGGATATCTCGTATAACCCCTCCTGCGGAACATTCACCTCAAATTTGATGCTCTCGCCCTTTTTTAAGCGAATCGTTTTCCGGCCGTAACCAAAGAGATCCTCCTCCCACATAGCAGTATCAGATGGAATATAGGTAGGCACTGTAAAAGAAAAATCCTTTACTTTTGGCAAGTTCTCCCATTGCTGCAAAACCTTGCTGTAATTCTCTTCGATAATAGAAGCTTCCATAGAAGAAGCTTCGGCATGGATGGGGATAAGCAGAATCAAACAGAATATGAAAATGTTAATTATTTTTTTTGTCATAGTAACCCCCTAAAATTCAAATTAAAGGGCAGAGGGCTTTTTGCCCTCTGCCCTTATTTAACTTTTTATTCAGTATGATCAGTCTTTAATTAACATAGCATCGTTCAGTGCTGCAATCGCCTCTTCATGGGCCTTGTTTGCAAGCTCATTCAATCTTGTTAAATAGTCGTCCGGGTTCGTGTCACCTCTGAACATGGAAGTCAAGACTTCGCTGATATTAGCGTTTTCCTTGTCACCAACTTTCAAGCCGGTTTGTGTTGAAATACGGGAGGCGGGGTAGCCGGGTTCAGTTTTAACGATTTCTGCAATAGACTTATCAAGGCCAGCTAAGGCTTCTCTGACACCTGTCATTATGTTCAACTCAAAGTATTTATCCCAAAGCTCTTCATCCTCAATAATTGGTAAGGAGCTCCAAGAAATTTTGTGATCCTTGATATTCGGATTGGGAACAAAGTTTTCCAAAAGCTCCAGTCTCTTCATTTGACCTTCCTTGGAGAAGGACATCCATCTTGCAAACAAATAAGCTTCAACAGGATTTTTAGAGGACTTTGCAATACCAAAGAAGTCGTTGATGATGATGTTTTTGCCGTCAGGAAGCCCGATGTATTCATATTCAAACGGCAGTTTATTCATAGCTGTGATGGACCAGCTTTGATCAAAGCGAATCCCCATTTGGCCAGAGGACCAGACCTCGCCTTGATTGGCGCCTGTAAAGTTAGACAATTGTTCCTTTGGCAAGGCCGCATAGGAATATCCGTTCTTTGCAAATTCCTTAGCCTTTTTTATTCCTTCTCTGAACGCGTCGCTGTCTAAGTTGTACTCTTTGCCGTCAAAGCTGAAATAGCCCAGGGAGCTGTCTTTAATTGGAGAATACCAGTGTATCATTTGACTTTCGTCATTAAGACCTATCATGCCTTTAGTGGGCTTTGACAATGCCTTCAATGCTGCTTCAAATTCTGCAAAGCTATAGCCGTATTTTAAAGGCTTCACGTTTTCTTGCTCAAATAAATCCTTGTTAATAACATAACCTTGAATAAACAAGCCTGTGGGTATGGCATAGGTCTTATCCCTATATCCAGCAACCGCTCTGGTGGGGGCAGGAATCTTTGCCCAGTCTGGGTCATTTTTTGTCATATAGGTGATGTCATGCAGCCACTCATTGGTAAGAGCACTGGGAACCGTAGTCAGCATGATAATATCAGGAAGGTTTGCAGCTGCAGCGGCAATGTTAAGTCCCTCGGCATAGCTTCCGACTCCAACAAAATCTGCAAGTTCAACTTTAATGTTGTCGTATTTTTTGTTGAATTCGGCCATCATGCGGCGCTCTAGGTTATCTTGCTCCACAGTTCCCAGGTTCCAGTTGGCATAAGTTAGCGTAACTTTGTTTTTTGTTATGCCTAGGGATTCCTCAATGGAACCCGAGGAATTGGGCTTTGAATTGCTGGTTGTTGCCTCCTGTGAACCTGTCTTTGGTGGCTCTGCTTTTTGTTCATCGCAGCTAACAAGGGAAAATGCAACGCATCCTGTTAATAAAAGGGATAAAAACTTTTTCATACAAATCATCCTTTCTGGCTATGCCAAACTAGTTGAGGGTTAGCTCAATAATGACGTTAGAATTTTGTTGATACAATAAATGAATTTGTTCTTTACTTACTTTTGCAAAGCCCGTTCTATAGGGAGACGATTGCTTTTCAAAAGGAATTTCCTTTCCGTTTCCTTTCACGGATGTAATGCTACTGCTTTCTCCCTGGATTCGGTAGTGGAAGGTAATGGGTTTCTGTTCAAAGACAAAATCAAACTTTAGTCCATCCATTTCTTTTGGCAGGACTGGGTCGATGAGTAAAGCATCACTCAATATCCGTATCCCTAAGATATTGGAGATCAGCTGATTCATAAAGATTCCTGGGCCGCTGGAATAGATTCTCCAACCGCCTCGCACCCCCACCTTTCCTTCCCGAAGCGCTTCAATGTTTTGCTGGTACTCATATCTTGTGGTAAAATTCGGGTCTGAGCTGCTGAAGTAAGTGTTGCTTTGCCGCAAGCAAGCATTTGGCACCTGTTCCTGAATGTTGATGGGAAGAATGGTAAAGATCGCTTTCCACGCCTTATCCGGGCAGCCCATTTTTGCCAAGCTTTCTATATAGCGTATGTGGGCGTGTACATATTGAAGGCTGATTTCCCTTCCGACATTGGCCGCTTGTTCCGCTCGGCAAAAGTATAGGGTTTCCCCCTCCTGGTAGGCTGCCGGTCTGTTCATCAGACGCACACCGTCTGGAAAAGTTAGGTGCTGATTGATCAAGGAAAGGTTTTCATCGGCTTGAGGCTTATCAACCATTTCACTGATGATGCTTCGGGTCATCGGAAGGAGTCTGTATTGAATCCCAGTTTTTTCATCCCTAGGGTGCAGCAGGTATTCAAAGCGTTCTCCATTCCAGTAGGCAAACCCGGGTATAACGCCATCTACAAGCAAGTGCTTGGTGAAATCCTCTTTCATGCCTTCTGCCGTTTGCTTCAGTTTTTCAGACAGCCCCTTATCCTTTTCGGCCACATGAGGCACTAAGCCCTGTAAGACCTGATAGGCAAGACAGAGGGTCCATGCGCTTGAAAGGTTTGCCTTTAAGTCTTTATTGGCCGGTTGGAGAGTGTCGTCCCAATCACCCCCGGCATAGGAAATCAAGCGGCTTTCTGCTATGAAGCTATTTGAGATACAGTCAAAGGCTCGATGGATGTGAGCCAAAAGGGTCTCTTCAACCTTATGATTGCTTTGTTCTAAATTTCGGTAAGGTCGTATTTCGTCCAAGAAGGCAGTGTCACCGGTTGCGGTCATATAATCCCCCACAGCCTTTAAGGGCCAGAAGATTATGTCACCGTGACTTCCGTTTTGCTGCATGTCGTAGCGGTCAAACATAAACCACTGAGGCCAGTCTCCCGTTTCCAAGAATTGATGGCTGAACACTTCCAAAAGGATTTCCCGTACCATCTGATGGTTTTGCGTAGCCAAAAAGAATTCAACAGGCCCTTGGCAAACATCCCTTGTACCCCAGGCGGCTCCGCCGGTCTGCTCAAGTCCATGAGGGGTTGCATAATGCACCAGCGCATTGTGGGCATACCAGTAAGCAGCCGCATTCAGTTTTTCGGCCAGGGGTGAAGAATGAGTAAGGGTAAAGCCTCCCAGTGTTTTTTGAATGCATTTTTGATAAGCTTCAACTTCTTGATCAAAGTTGTACTGCTTTTTGGGCCGGTGTTCGGAATCAATAAAACAACGTACGCTGAAGCGCAGTGTGCTTGTGGCACCGATCATAGCCGTCAGGAGTGTGCCGTTTCGCGGCTGGGCATCGGTGTAAAAGATTCGGTCATCGGATATTGAAAGGTCAGGAGCCTCAAACTCCAAATCAAAGTGAACATCAGGATAGGCCCTTTCCAGCATGGTGCCTTCTGCCGGACGAACCCTTAGTAATGAGTCCATTCTTTCGATTCGAACTGGCTGATCAAACTCTTTGGAACCCACTACTAACTGATTCGTAATCACAAATTCATAGTCCTTGTTCTTTTGAGAAACCAAGGTGAGTTCAATGTCCTGTGCATTCCAAACGGTAAAGACCGTAATGCAAATTACATCGTCCGATAGCTTATAGTACCAACGAGCGTAATTCATCCCCATTTCATAGGCTGCGGGAAGCGTTAAGATCTTAAAAACTCCGTCCAATTTTATGTAAATTCTTGTGCCCGAATTTTTAAAGAAATTCAACAAACCTCTGGAGACAGATAAAAGCTTGTTGAAGGATGTATTTCCAATAGCAAGCTGCGCATGAAACACACCATACATAAAGCTAGTCGAGGTAACCATGGCCTTAGGAATGGTGTTTTCATGGATGAAATTGGAGATCATATGGCCATGGGGACGCTCCATTTGGATTTCTTTTTCTAAAAGGACAACGTGCACGTTGCTCTCAGTGAAAAAGGAAAGCAGCTGATTTTCTTTGTATTCTTCCAGCTTGCGGCTCTTGTAAAGGCCTTTGATTTCAGCTTGAGTAAAGGGCAAGGATACCATTGTGCCCTCAAAGCAAGCAGCGCGTTGAAAGGTATTGACAGTTTCCCACTGGTACTCCGGCTGGACACTTCTCATTTCTTCCTTGGCGGCCAAAAGCTCATCCTGATATTCCAAGACTCGCACCGGCCCATGAGCCGGCTTGAAGATACAATAAAAAATAGTTTCTTTTTTACCCTTGCCCTTTTCCGTCTGCAAGGCGATAAGGGTTTGCTCCTGTTGATTATTCTTGTTTTGAAGCGAACCCTCCAGGCCTTGGGGGAAGTTTGTTTGCTTGAAGGAAGTGCCAAAAAATTGCAAAGCATCTGTTGAATATCCGATGGCCTTTCCCAGTAATAAGCCCTGTTGAAGATAGGGTTTGGTGGCGCTTTCATTATGTCGGGAGCAAACCACAAACCCGTTTTCATTTTCAAAAATCTGATTATCTAAGTATTGACAGGCGTACAATTCATTGTTTGCAACCGCATGCTTGTTGGCCAAGCCCAGATCTTGTGTGTAAATCAGGTCTATGTCTTCTTCCCCGCTGTCGGTTTCCACACTCCAAAACCAAATGCTTTCAGTAGCAAGCCATAGGTAAACACTATAATCGACCCCAAAGGCACTCCCGCTCCAGCGAAGCCTTTTAACCTCGTTTTCTGGACTCTTCCATGCCGAAAAACTACTCTTAGACTGAACCCCCAACAAGGGAACCGATATCGGCTTGTTCTCCTTGTATACCCGCAAGTAAATGTTATTCATTGAACCATCCATAGGGTTTCCTGTGAACTGATTAATCATCAGGTCCTTATGAGTTAGTTGAAAAACATCACCAGTCTTAAAAAAACTTAGCTGTGTTTGCCCGCTTGTTAGGGTATGGGTCTTGAAATCACTGTTCCAAATCAATACGTTCCTCCTTAATCCGGCCTAGGTATTTGCATATAAAAAATCAAATAACCGCTAGGTGCATGGTATTTTTAAACATTGCATCAAATACAATTAAAAATTGATTAAAAATTTTGTACAGGTTAAAGACTGAGTTTCTATTTTTATTTGAAAAATATGTTAGAAACCTTTCTAAGTAAAATAACACCTTTTTCAAAAAAAATCAAGTACTTTCACAAAAAAATCAATGGCCCAAAAAGTAAAAATCTCTAGCTTAAATATAGTAGCTATTGATAAAAAATTATCAATCCCTTCATTTATAATGTGCAGCTTCTTTTATAAGCCGTCACGTTCAGCTGTGCAAGATTGAACGTGACGGCTTATAGTGAAAGGCTAGGGAGTTTTACAAGAGCTTTTTTCTTACCAGAACTTGACGAAAAAATTATTTTCTAATATAATACGATCTGCTTATCTTTCAATAAGTAACTATAAAAATAAAGGAGCTGTCTAAAAATGAAAATGACTTTTCAGCCTAAGAAAAAGCAAAGGAGTGTCGAGCACGGGTTCAGAAAAAGAATGAGCACCAAAAACGGACGCAAGGTGCTTCAAAGACGCCGCCGTAAAGGCAGAGTAAGCTTAAGCGCATAATGCAGTTTACCAAATCCCTGCGAAAAAACTACAACTTCAAGCAAGTGTATCAAAAAGGAACCTCGGCCGCGGACAAGCTACTGGTGTTGATCACGCTGCCGAACCATCTGGACCACAACCGTCTGGGCATTACGGTTAGTAAAAAGATCGGGAATAGTGTTGTCAGAAGCAGAGCAACGCGCCTCATTAAAGAAGCTTATCGATTGAATGAACAAAAGTTTCATAAATGCAACGATTATGTGTTTGTTGCCCGTGTTCCCATTACCGAAGCCTGCTTCTCGCAGGTTCAGAGCTCGCTTCTACACCTACTCAAAAAACTTAAACTCTGTGTTGAAAACGGTGATTCATGTTAAGAAGGATTTACGTATATCCGATTCGGCTGTATAAAAAATTCATATCGCCTTTCTTGCCCAATGCTTGTAGGTATTATCCAACTTGTTCGGATTACTGCCTGCAAGCTGTTATTAAATACGGAATAATTAAGGGAACCGTAAAGGGAATTTTGAGAATTTTGCGCTGCAATCCATTTTTTAAGGGCGGAGTAGACCTGCCATAGTGAAACGTATAGTCTATTAAGGAGGAAATTCTTTGTCGTCATTTTCATGGCTGTCCCTGCTGAATACGATGATTCAAAAAGAACCCGGCGTTATTGTGGGGCCAATCACCCAAGTTTTGGGATTTATCATTAATTTTATTTTTAATATTATCAGTAACCTTTCGTTAGCCAATTCATTAGGCTTTTCCATTATTTTGTTAACCATTGTGGCAAGATTTATAATGTTGCCTTTAGCCTTTAAGCAGCAGAAATCTATGCAGGCTATGCAACGGCTTCAACCCGAAGTTGACAAGATCAAGAAAAAATACGGGGACTCCAAAGATCCAGAAATTCAGCAAAAAATGAACGCTGAAATCCAAACACTCTGGTCTAAAAACAAAGTGAACCCCTTTAGCGGTTGTCTCCCTCTCTTTATTCAGTTTCCCATTTTCTTTGCTCTTAGTTACTTATTTCAACAAACCTTTATTTTCGTTTCCAGCATTGGCACACTTTATAATAAGATCTCCACAGAAATCATAGCCCATTCCGGTTATCTTGATTTAATGATTCCCATCGCAAAATCCAAGGTTCCCAACAATATGACCATTGATATCAGTATTTTGTCGGACATGAACAAGGTCATTAACAAATTAACTACCTTGGAATGGAATAAAATTTTAGATACCATCAACTCTCCCACCTTGAACCAGCTGTATCTTGAAAAGACACAGATTGAGCACTTTTTTGGTATCAATCTGGTGGATATGGCCGGTACGACTTGGCCTGGGATTTTAATCCCGATTTTGGCCGCAGCTACCACCTTCTTATCCTCTTACCTGATGAACAAGCAAAACAAATCCGCAGACAAAAACGCAAAAATGCAGCAACAGATCATGTTAATCTTTATGCCTTTGATGATGGGTTGGTTTACCATATCCATGCCTGCAGGCGTAGGCTTGTATTGGACAACCACAAACGTGTTTCAATTGTTCCAACAGCTTATTATGAATAAGCAAGCAGATGCGCCAAAAAATGAGGAAAGTGCCGCAGGAGGGCCAGGAAATGAAAAAAATCGAAAAAACAGGTAAAACCTTAGAAGAGGCTACAAGAGCTGCCCTTGAAGAGTTGAATGTAACCCAAGATCAGGTTGAAATCGTGGTTTTGGAGCATGGAGCAAAGGGGTTTTTGGGGTTAGGAAGCAAGCCTGTAAAAATTTCTGTTACTGTCAAGTTTGATCCCGTGATGATTGCTAAGGCTTTTTTGGAGGAAATTGCAGCAACACTAAACGTTGAAATCCTCATTCAACCCGAATTAAAAGACAAGCAACTTAACATAAATTTAACTGGCGAACAGGTCGGTATCTTGATCGGAAAGCACGGACAAACCTTAGATGCCTTACAGTATTTGATCGGGCTGGTGGTCAACAAAGGCGATGCACCTTATGTATCTATTAATCTGGACGCGGAAAACTACAGAAAAAAAAGAAAAGAAACCTTGGAAACCTTAGCGCTTAATCTGGCAAAGAAGGTAAAGATGACAAAGAAAAGCGTCTATTTGGAGCCTATGAGCTCATATGAAAGGCGTATTATACATGCCGCCTTGCAAGGCGATCGAAGCATCTGCACCTATAGCGAGGGTGATGAGCCCAACCGATACATTGTTATTTCCTTAAAGGATCAAAAATCCTCAAGAGATCACAGAACTTCATCGGAGGGTAAGTCTGGGGCAGAAAGCAGATACAACAAGGATTGGAAAAAGGATAGGCAATGAGCACAATTGCAGCGATTTCAACACCACTAGCCAACGGTGGGATAGGCATCGTCCGCATGAGCGGAGACCAGGCTCTCGAGATCATTAAAAAGTGCTTCAGGCCAGGCAAGGTGGATGGTAAATCACGTCCCTTTTACCCAAAATCCCATACCCTCACCTATGGCCATATACATGACCAGAACGGGCAGGTTATTGATGAAGTGATGCTGGGGATTATGCTTGCCCCAAAAACCTACACCCGCGAGGATATGGTTGAAATCAACTGCCATGGTGGATTTCGAGTGGTGCAGAGTGTTTTGGAGCAGCTGCTTTTAGCGGGGGCCGTCTTATCCGAACCTGGAGAATTTACCAAGCGCGCTTTCTTAAACGGGCGGATTGATTTGACCCAGGCTGAGGCTGTTATTGATCTGATCAATGCCAAGACAAAAACGTCTGCAAAGCTTGCTGTAGAGCAACTACAGGGAAATATTTCCCGGGAAATAGCAAAAAAAAGAGAGCAGATTCTTTTGCTTCTAGCGCACATAGATGCCTCCATTGATTATCCCGAATATGAGATGGAATTTAAAAACCTGGAAAGGGTTCAAGAAGACCTACAGAGTTTGCTGGAGGACATAAAAAAACTTCTCAAGGACTTTGAGAAGGGGAAACTGATTCGGGACGGTATTGAGACTGCGATATTGGGCCGACCCAATGTAGGAAAGTCATCTCTTTTAAACGCGCTCTTGCAAGAGGAGCGGGCCATCGTTACTCACATTCCGGGAACCACCAGGGATTTGCTCTTTGAGTATATTCAAATTAACGGAATCAGTCTGAGGTTGGCAGACACTGCTGGAATCCGAAAGACCGACGAACCTGTAGAAGCTATTGGCGTAAGCCGTTCGAAGGAACAGGCTCAAAGAGCTGATCTGATCTTTCTTGTATTGGACGGATCGGCAAGTCTGGAACAAGAAGATTTAGAAATTATCAGCTTAATTCGAGATAAAAGAATCATTGTCGTCATCAATAAGTTGGACTTGGGTCAAAAGCTTTTTGCCAAGGAAGTCTTGGAGCTATTGCCTGATGCAAAGATTGTAGAGCTTTCTTTGAAAACATCTGATGCCGCCCTAAGCAAGATTCAGGATGCCTTTCAAGCACTCTATAATCAAAATGAATATCTCGATTCGGTCAGCAAGGAAGCCCTTTTCACACGCGTTCGTCACAAAAATTCATTATTGAAGGCACAAGAAGCTATAGAAACCTTACTCTCATCTTTAGACTTGACTGAAGATTTGGCCTCTGTTCTATTAAGGGATGTTTATTATGCCTTGGGGGAAATTACGGGTGAAAGTGTCTCTGTTGACATCGTAAATAAAATATTTGAGGAGTTCTGTGTTGGAAAATAATGTTGATGTAATTGTCGTTGGCGGCGGTCATGCCGGTTGTGAGGCTGCTCTTGCTTCTGCAAGACTGGGTTGTAGGACGATCCTGTTTGTTCTAAACATAGACAGCATTGCCATGATGCCCTGCAACCCCAATATTGGCGGCAGCTCAAAGGGACATCTGGTTCGAGAGATTGATGCCCTTGGGGGGGAAATGGGCAAAAACATTGACAAAACCTTTCTACAAAGTCGTATGCTGAACGTAGGAAAAGGCCCTGCCGTACATTCCTTACGAGCTCAGGCTGACAAGATGGAGTATTCCCGTTCCATGAAATGGACACTGGAAAACACCGAAAATCTAAGCATACGTCAAGGCGAAGTATGCAGCTTGCTACTGGAAGAAGTTCAAGGAGAGAGTGAGCTTTTGAATGAATCTCAGGATCAACCTCAAAATCTAGCCAGCCCTGCCCCCTCAAAGCGTCGTAAGCAAGTAAGGGGTGTCGTTACTGAGTCTGGGGAAAAGTATTATTGCAAGGCTGTAGTTCTTGCTTTAGGAACGTATTTGCGTGCTCGTTGCCTTTACGGGGATACAATTATTACAGGAGGGCCAAATGGACTTCGGGCTTCCACCATGCTTTATGATTGTCTGGTTCATGAAGGAATACGTTTATTGCGTTTTAAAACAGGAACGCCTGCACGTATTGATCGTCGCTCCGTTGATTTTACTCAAATGGAAAGACAGGAGGGTGATGACAAAATCACGCCCTTTTCTTTTGAAAACACAGCTGAAAGTCTAACGCGTGAGCAGGTGCCCTGTTATCTAACCTATACTAATGAAGAAACCCATGAACTGATCCGGAAAAATCTTCACCGCTCCCCCCTGTATGCTGGGGTGATAGAAGGGGTAGGCACTCGATATTGCCCTTCCATTGAGGATAAAGTTGTTCGTTTTTCGGATAAGGAAAGGCACCAGATCTTTGTGGAGCCGGAAGGATTGTATACCAACGAGTTATACGTATCGGGCATGTCCACTTCTCTTCCAGAGGATGTACAGGTGGCCATGTACCGCACGATTCCTGGGCTGCATAACTGCCGCTTTACCCGTACAGGTTATGCCATCGAGTATGACTGCCTGGATGCCACAGAGTTGAAGATCAGTCTGGAGTTCAAGAATTTTCAGGGTCTCTTTAGTGCTGGGCAATTCAATGGATCATCTGGCTACGAAGAAGCGGCCGCCCAGGGGCTGATCGCTGGTATTAATGCTGCACTCTTGGTTCAAGGAAAGGAACCTCTACTTCTGGATCGCTCTCAGGCTTACATTGGGGTACTGATTGACGATCTGGTAACAAAGGGCACAAGAGAACCTTACCGAATGCTGACCTCCCGTTCTGAATACCGTCTACTCTTAAGGCAGGACAACGCAGACATGCGTCTAACAGCCCTTGGCTATCAGGCTGGACTGATCAGTAAGGAACGGTATCAACGTTTCCAGACCAAAATGACGAATATTGAAACAGAGATCAAGCGGGTGGAGGGCTGCATTATCGCCCCCAGCGAAGTGGTCAATCAGTTTTTATCTGAAAAGAACAGCACGCCCATCTCTACTGGTATTCGGCTTTCGGAACTAATCAAGCGTCCAGAGTTATCTTATCAAAGTCTTGAAACTCTGGATCCCGGAAGAAGCAAGATAGTATTAAATGAAGCCGAGAAGGAAGAAGTCAATATTTTAATTAAATACAAAGGTTATATTGACCGCCAGCTTCAACAGGTAGAACATTTCAAAAAAATAGAGCGCTACAGCTTGCCCAAAGATATTGATTACAACCAATTTACCGGCCTTCGTCTGGAGGCCAGACAGAAGCTAAATGCAATCAAGCCGGACAACATTGGACAAGCCTCACGGATTACTGGGGTTTCCCCCGCGGATATCTCAGTGCTGTTGGTTAGCTTAAAAAAGCTAAATATGAATGATCATGGCTAAGAAAGTAGGAATATATGTCGTTGAATGAGTTTTGTAAGGAAGCCGCTGCTAAGATTGGCGTACAACTTTCGGATTCCATGATTGACACTTTGTTTGCTTATAAGGATTTTTGCCTTGAGTACAATCAAAAAACGAATTTGACCGCTATCGTTTCTGATGAGGAATTTGTTCTCAAGCACTTCATTGATAGCATGAGTCTTCTTCCGTATCTGGAGAAGGGCGGTAAGCTTATCGACATCGGAACTGGTGCCGGTTTCCCAGGTGCTGTTTTGAAAATCTGTAGACCCGATTTGTCTGTGACCTTACTGGATTCCCTGGGAAAGCGGATCTTGTTTTTGGAGGAAGCTAGTCAACGCTTGGGTCTTTCGGTTCGAGTGGTTCAGGCCAGGGCGGAAGAGTTTGCTCGTGGACCTGAAAGGGAAAGTTTTGATGTGGTCGTTTCGAGAGCTGTTGCTGAGTTAAGGGTCTTGGCAGAGTTTTCTATCCCCCTTGTAAAACCTGGTAAGGTATTCATCGCTATGAAGGGGAAGCTTACCAAGGATGCACAGGACATTGATGAAATCAGGGATGCAAGAGCGACTATCAAAGCTCTTGGCGCAGAAATAGAGGATATCAAACAATTGAGGTTGCCGAATCAGGAGATGGAACGAAATTTGATTCTGATTCTCAAAAAAACATCAACAGATTCTAAATATCCTAGGCACTACTCTCAGATTTCAAAAAAGCCGCTATAGTTTATAACGAAATGCGCCAAGGCGTAAATGGAGGAAAATATGCAGGAGATTATTCAATTGCCGATTGAAAAAATTGGCCCGAACCCTTACCAGCCTCGTAAGATCTTTGACAATGCCAGTTTACAGGATTTGGCTGCATCAATTAAAGAGCATGGTATCATGCAGCCCATTAACGTGCGGATTATTAATGGGTCAAGCTATGAGCTTGTATCGGGGGAAAGGCGCTTACGAGCCTCCAAGTTGGCAGGGCTTCAGCTCGTTCCTTGCACTATTTTGAACATTAGCGACCAGGACAGCGCAGTGCTTGCCATGATCGAAAATCTCCAGCGGCAAGATCTTACATTCCTTGAAGAAGCTGAAGGCTACCTAAATCTCCTTCATGACCACGGACTGACGCAGGAGCTTCTGTCTGAACGAGTAGGTAAAAGCCAATCCTCCATTGCCAACAAACTAAGACTGCTTAAACTCCCTGATGAAGTCAAGAAACTGATTTTGGAAAAAGGCCTAACTGAGCGACATGCTCGGGCCTTTTTGAAGATCAGCGATGAGGCACAACTCCTAAGCATAGCGGAGACAGTGGTTAGGGATGAGCTCAGCGTCAAAGACACGGAGGCTCTCATAGACGAAATCATAAATCCGAAGAAGGGTAAGCTTAAGAAGACAAAGCGAAAATTTAAGCTTTTTATTAAGGATATCCGGCTCTTTACCAACACCGTAAAGTCTGCCGTGGACATCATGGTTAAGTCAGGCATCAAGACAGATTACGTCTGCAATGAAGTGGACGACGGCTTGGAAATTCGCATACATATTAAGAATAAGGAGCAAGCTAAGGCTTGATATAGTGGAAGGCCACGAAAAAACAGAGTCCGTCAAACTAGGGGTTGAGGACTCTGTTTTTTTCGTGGCTTTTTAATTGGAAACTGTTTCAGTTAAGCAAGCATATCAGCATGATCGAACCTGTGGTAAAGTTGTAGAGGATTTCCTTTTCCTTCAAATCATGGTGTGATTCAATTCAACAATGGCCAACAAGGCATGTTGCATTAACTCAAATTACTCTTGCCGCACATTCGTTTTCCTCTTTATGATAAAATTGACGTTGAAATCGATTGATAATTTGTTAATAATTACTATTGATTTTCAAAAATATTTATGATATAATCTCTTCATAAGTTAAGTTTACTTTTACCGCGGAGTGGAGCAGTCCGGTAGCTCGTTGGGCTCATAACCCAAAGGTCGTTGGTTCAAATCCAGCCTCCGCAATACAAGTTTAGTCCTTATAAATGGCTTAAATAAGCCTTTTATGGGGATTTTTTCTTTTATATACATTCTAACAATCCTCATGAAATATGCTTTGTTCTAACACTGTTCTAACATTTTAGAATTTCACCCAAATAACTCATCAACGCTGTTAATCATTCTAACTTTATTTTTAATATCAGAGTGAGTATAGGTATTAGCTGTAATCATAAAATCGCTATGCCCTAACCATTCTTGAATGTCCTTCATGTTATAACCAAGAGATAATAACAGAGTAGCGCAACTGTGCCTTAAGTCATGGAATCTAATCTTTCTTAATCCATTCCGTTCTAACAATTTTCCAAACACATCGGAAACATAGTCTGGTTGAATCAGATTTCCCAAAGGATTAACACACACATAATCTGCATACTTAAGGTTATATTCGTTTCCTACTATTTCACGATTATTTTCAATTTTTCTTCTAACGTTTTGAAAATACTCTATCATGCCTTTGCACAATGGTAATTCTCGTCTGCTTGTTTCTGACTTCATTTTTTCTTGCGATATAGAAACAAGTTTACCTTCATCATTTTTCCCACGTACAACTTTATTGCAGATAGAAATTATTCCGTTATCAAAATCTATGGAGTTCCAACGCAAACCCAAAATTTCTGAACGCCTAAGCCCGTAATAACACGCTATCATAACAGGAACCTCAATTGGAGAGTTTTTTATAATTCCAAACAATTGACTTAATTCATCTTTGTTATAAAAATCTCCATAGAATTTTTCTCTTTTAGGTTTATCTACAATATCTGCAACATTTTCTTTAATAAAGTTGTTTTTTACTGCATATTGTAAAGCCGTTCTAACAATTGCATGATGTTTAATAACTGTGTTGGGAGACAATCCCTCATTTAGCTTATCAACATGATAACGTTGAATATCCATAGGCTTTACTTTAATCAGCAATAAACCTTTATCCTTAAAATAGGGGTATATGTGCTTGTTTAACATATGTATGTATATATCGTGTGTAGTTACTTGCACATTGGGTTTATTAAGCTCCAGCCATTCTTTGATAAAATCACATAACAATACTTTTGTAGGCTCAATATATTCTGTTTCCTCATACTGTGATATTAATTCATTCAACCGTTGTTCCGCTTTCCGCTTATTCCCCTTGACTTCCAGTCCCGTACTAATCCATTTCTGCTTACGCTTACCATCCTTATCTTTAAAATTAAGCACGGCATAATATATTCCTTTCTTTTCTTGTAGGCTGCCCGACATAAATATTACCTCCTTTTAATATGACAAGACACCCACTATTGATGAGCGTAATTATAACCTACGCTATGTAAATATTCAATAACATAACATTTTGGTATTTTATATGAACGTCCAATACGTATACTTTTTATTGTTTTATCGTTAACCAGCTTGTAAGCTGTATTCTTGCCTATATGCAATATTTTTGTAATATCATTTATTGTTAAAATATCTGGGTAATCATTAAACATTATATATTATAATCCTTTCACGGTTAAATTTATAAAAAATAGAGTGCCTGAAAAATCCAAGCACTCTACAATACTTAATTTGCGTAAGGCATAACTTCAAATTTTAGCAATGCCTGATATATATTTTTTGGAATATGATTCTTGTACAAATCAGCCATCATCAATATGTATGCTTGCTTATGCCGTTTATATTCTGCAAAGGCTTCATCTGGAGTATCATAATATCCAAGATTAATTTTTTCACCGCCTAATCTGCTATCCATCGTAATAAAACCATAATATTTATCCCTTGCTTCATCGTAGCTTACCCCTAAAGGCAAATCTTTATATTTTTTGCCATATCTACCTGATTGTGGTTTTACACAATTGGACAACATACGATTTAAAGTTTGCGGCAATATACAACAGGTGGAAGGAGAATATATTTTATTTCCCTTAAATAGCAAATCTTTGTCTATTTCTGAAGCTTCATTTAAAACTTGATAATAATTTTGTTCAAACCATTCTATGAAAAGATCCTTGTCTTGCTTCCAGCCCTCGTACATAGTGCAGTCTCGATAATGTGGAAACATTTTTTTCGTTTCTGCATCATAGCAACGCATATACATACTGTTGTAAACACTTAATGCTCGATTGTTTTTAATTGTAATATACGGTTTATATTGTTGGTTTCTGTTTAAATCTTCAATTGAAATTACTCCGTTTGTTAATTGATAATATTCGTCGTTATTTACGTAAATTAAATTCTTATAATAACTGTTGCCTTGATTTCCATCTATATGATGGATTCTGCTTCTACCGCTTACTTTCTCCAAAAAAGCTTCAGCCACAAGTCTATCCGTGTATGTGTCGTGGTAATATTTTTCTCCATTTAGATAACACACAATGGTATAATGTATATTTGTACCATCGAATTTATGTAATTTATATTTTTTATGTAAATTACTAACAAGTCGTCCGTAATTACTAATCCAGTAATTTATACTATTTTTTACTTGAACAAAAATTTCATCTCCATTTAGAAGCTCAATACCAGCTTTCTTTATATTTAATACACAACCTTCAACTAACATTTTGTTTCTTAACTCTTAATCCTTTCGTATGGCATATGTAGTAGGGTACTCCTTATTTCAGGAGTACCCTAATTAATTTCTTTTTATATGAGTTTAACTTATTGTATTGCATTTAATTCACTAACCAAAATATTCATTAAATAAGCACTTATATTATCACCTTTATTTACTGTATATAAAAAATTACCTACTCCACCGCCAATACCTTTAATAGCGTTTATAGCTTCATTATACATTGATGCTGTAAAATCAATTCCTGTATATGCGCGAGTAAAATAGTAATTAGACAGTCCTTTATATATACGAAATTCGTTTATCCTGCTGGTAAAATCGTTCCATTCTAAAGCAGATAAATTGAAATTGCCACCTTGTACTTTTTGAGCATACCATGCAAAGTTAAAAGGACGATTAGCTAAAGTTTTAAATGTAGTTTCCCCTGCTTGATAATATAATCCATTTGCTGCCTGTGCAAATGCATAACCAGTATATGAAGTGTTTGGGGTAAGACCAGATACAGTGCCATATATTATTGTATGAAGTACACCTGCTGGTGGAGCATTAACCGAAGATATTATACCAGTAATACTTGAAGCTCCATTAGTAAAATAATTTCTTGTAATACCAGCACTTCTATAATATTTTTGATTAAAATAATTTGATAAACCACTTATTTCCCAATCTGCATTTGTTTGTGTAATGTTTTTAACTGTTAATATGTAGTATCACGACCTTTTATATTATCCAAATTTTGCTACAGTATCAGGCAATGCAATAGTGTAATTTTTTACTGCGTTATAAACACCTGTGTCATTTCCAAGAACACAAAACTTATTGTTTCCGAATGCAATGTTCATTGTATAATATTGGTTCCCATAATAATCTTGTAATCCGGCACCACTGTCTGCTATTTTTATATTACCATTAACATTTAATGTTCCGTTGACAGAGACAGTAGCTTGCTTTGTTCCTACATTACCAAAATTAACATTAGTACCTTGGATATCAAATATATTCTGAGAAGTATATACAGAAAAGCTACTACCACCATAGAATACATGGTATGGAGATTTATAACCTATACCTGTAACACCAGTATAAGTGTCACCACAATGAATTTTATGTGTATCATCTTCACTTCGCAAAGTAGGAAGTTTCAATGCCGTAATATCTATTTTATCAGCTTTGATTTGTATTGAACTACTGTCTGCATTAGCTACAAGTTGTAATAATGCTCTAACATTGCTCCCTATGGTATTACTGCCATATGATGCTGAAAGAGATATATCAGACTTAGCAGAATCTGCCGTCATTTTAATATCTGAAATAGATTTTACAGTTCCTAAATCTGTCGTTTTTGTATATTCTGCCATCATAGTTATTGTTGCGTACTTATCATTGCTGGCTTGTTCTATAGATGTTCTTGCTTCACTAATATCTTTAGCTATTTTACCATTAATAATTATTTCTCTTGAATCTGTATAACTTGTGCTATCTTTTATAGCTGCTTCTTTAGCGGTAGATATTTGTTCTCTTAATGTAGTTGATGTCGTTTCAATAATGCCATTAACTTTACTAATTTCTTTATTTGTATATTCAGTTAAACTTGTTATACTTGCCTCATTTGCATCAGCTTTAATTTCTAAACTAGATATAGCTCTTGTATGTTGTTCTAACCCTGGGGTTACAACATCTCTTCTCCATTCCGCAAATAAAACTATGCTTGCTCCATTAGCATCAGCTTTAGCTTCCACGCTTGCAATTGAACTAATTACGCCATCTTTATATTCAGCTGACAATTTATTGCTTCCAACGGATCCATTAACTAAAATATGGTCTCCATTTATACTATCTTTGTCAAAATGACCATTATTTATATAACCATCATTTCTATTGCTAGAAGAATTATAACCTGCCTTTAAATTTTTAGCATAAATATTCCCATCAAAAGTCGCACTATTTGGCGTATATGTAAGTAAACTTATTTTACCATTACCATTAGATCCTAAATAATCTCCATTATTATCATTGTAAAGTCCAGTTTTATCAATTCTCCAACCACCAATACTACCAGAATTAAAAATACCTTGACCTTCCATTTTTAAAATTCCATCGTTCATGTCTATATAAAATATATCTTTCCATGCATATCCATTACCAGATTGAATCTTTATACCAGCTTCAGGATCTAATATAATTTTCCCCTTATTATTAGCAGTTGTTAAAGTAAACTTGGCATTTATTAATTCAGCTCCATTGGCATCCACTTTAAAATGATTATTTTCGTTAGTAATCAATAAATCATTACCAGCCATCAATCTGCCAGCAATAACATCAGCAATGACAGAGGATTTTCCATTGATAATTCCTATAGCTAATTTGCTTGTTTGCCAATTATCATCAGTCATACATAACAAATGATTATTCATCCATACTTGATGTGGATCGATAGTCCCATCATCATTAACTTTAGTACCTCTTAGTCCATACTCACCAAGTGTAAAATTTTGTTTTTCAGAGTTAACAATTAATTGATTTGCTAAACTAAGGCTACTATTAATATAATTACTAACTTCATCAATTAATCCACTTTTTACAGGTCTGCTCCATATATCGCTATTGACATTAACATTAGAAATAACTCTGTTACTATCATTGTACAAATCTGAAAAAGTCCATTCAGCACTGTCTAGTCTAAATCGATTTCCAAATACCATAGTGAAATTTTCTGGATTATCATAATCAATATTCAGTTCTAATAAAATAGGCATTACCCATTCGTCTTCTTTAATCTCAGCGTTAATCAAACATCCTAATTCAAGCTGATCTATAAATGGCTTAAATTTTTGTATAAATAAAAAATTAGATGCCTTCATTGTAAAAGTATAACGAGGCTGAGAAACCTTGTTTAAAGTATTAATGCCTTGTTCTAATAATTGTATAGACATATCTTGTATTTCAGCTATAGTCATTTCATCAGTTTGAATATAATTTTCGTTTCTAAATGCACCAGTAAATACAAAATCATTTAATTCCATTAATTGCTGCTGAGTAAAATTATTTGTAAAGCTTAATTCAACATTTATATTTTTTAACATAAGTTGAATATTTTTAATTTCATTTTCTTTGCTTTTTATTTTATTTTTTTCTACAAATATTTCTGATTTTTTTACTACTATCTTATTATAAGTATCTTTAATTACATTATCAAAAA
>CAZSXS010000043.1:0-30973 GCA_964611385.1 uncultured Defluviitaleaceae bacterium | reverse complement strand
AAGCAATGTTTACAGATATACTTATTTAATCTGGAGGTGAAGCAGATGAAAACAAAATGCGTAGGTTTTTTGAATGCAACGCTCCATGCAAAGTTGTAGGGAAGATAGCGATTCTTTGCATGGAGTACATGGGTAAATTGCAATAATCTTTTTTGATTATTCTTCCCTCCGACTTTGCACCTTATTAAATTATTATAAGGGGCTGAGCTGGATGAAATATGTTAAAGCACAAACCGTATTTCCAAAATCTCTTTTAGATGAGATACAGAAATACGTTCAAGGCGAGTTGGTTTATATTCCAAAATCCCCAGACAACTATATTGAATGGGGATCAAATACAAGCACAAAAAATATGATCGCACTTAGAAATAAAAACATCGTGCAAGCATTCAAGACAGGCACTTCGATTCCAAGTTTAGCGGAATGTTATAGTTTGTCTGAAGATACCATTAAAAAAATCGTTTACGGAAAGCATTGACATATAGCCATGCCGCATAAATTCGGTATGGCTATTTTAGTTATAAAACAAATAATGCCTATACAAAAGAAGATGATACTGCTATGCTTATTAATATGAAAATAGTCACGCACTAAAAAGATCTGTCAACTGTTTTACGATACCAGCATTCAAAGCATAGACGTTTGGGATGACCGCAAAACCAATCATAACATGAAATACAAGTGGATTGAAGTTGAATAAAAACTGAAAAGTCAATAACTGAACGAACACCTTAGTAACGTTGTTATCCATTCGTGATGGCAATGGTGGATATTATCAAAACTGTTGCAAAGCAAATAAAATATAATGATGTGAAAGAGAGGATTTAATATGTCTGTTACCTTTAGAAATTACTCCCCAGAACCTTTTTTCACGGACGATTACCGCAAAGTCCGCGACTTCCTAATCCGCATTAACCTTGAAAAGCTAACCACGCCTCGTATGGTGTGGGGTGCGTGGGAATGGGCGGTAACACATGCTGGTCGTGACCAAAACAACCTTGGAAAAATAGGTTTATGGGAGGATAACGGAAACCTTGTGGCACTCGCAACCTATGAATGTTCGTTGGGAGAGGGGTTCTTATGTGTTGATGAGGCATATGCACATTTGAAACCCGAATTAATTACCTATGCAAAAGAAAATCTGCATGACAACGGAAAACTAATTCTATCGTTACCAGATGGTGATAGCGAAATGCTTCGTTTTGCAATGATGCAAGGTTTCCGCCCAACAATGCACAACGACCATTTTGCTGTATTGGATATAGATATGATACAGCCTATTACCTTGCCAGATGGTTTTTCCTTTGTGAGTATGGCTGATGGTTGGGACTGGCAACAATACAACCGTGTTATGTGGCGAGGTTTCGACCACGGAAGTAAGCAACCTTATGATGCCGAAACAATATCTGTGCGTAAACAAATGCTTTCAAGCCCCACAATAATTCCGGAATTGGTGGTTGCTATAAAAGCACCGGATGGCAATTATGTTTCTCATTGCGGAATGTGGTATCGTCCCGGTGATTTTTATTGTATGCTAGAGCCTCTAGTGACCGATCCCGATTACCGCAAGATGGGCTTAGGCAAAGCAGTTGTTTATGAAGCAGCAAGACGTTGCGGCGAGCCTGGTGCAAAGCAAATGTTAGGAGCGATAAACCAACAATTTTATTGTAGCATCGGATTATATCCGATATGTACATATACTAATTGGGAATTAAAAAGTAAAATCACAACAACATAATTTTAGAAAACAAAAAGACCAAGCTCTTATTCCAAGAGCTTGGTCTTTTTTGTTGAAGAAAATTGGACTGCGAATGGGATCACCTCAAATGACAAGCCACAAAATGCCCTTCGCTAACTTCTCTAAACTCGGGTACCTTCGTTTTGCACTGGTCGGTACAATAACGGCAGCGGGTGTGAAACTTGCAGCCGGAAGGTGGCCGGATGGGGCTAGGGATGTCCCCTTCAAGCAAGATGGTTTCCTTTTTCCTGTCTGCATCGGTGGTGGGGATGGCCGAAAGGAGGGCTTCCGTATAGGGATGCAGGGGGTTTTTAAACATCTCTGTTGAGCGGGCCAGCTCAACAAGATTCCCCAGGTACATCACTCCAATGCGGTCACTGATGTATTTAACCACGCTTAAGTCGTGGGTAATAAACAAGTATGTGAGTTTCTCTTTTTTCTTTAAGTCCTGTAGCAGATTGATGATCTGGGACTGAATGGACACATCCAGAGCCGAAACCGCCTCGTCACAAACTACAAACTTCGGCTTAACAGCCAAGGCCCGGGCTATGCCGATTCTTTGTCGCTGCCCACCAGAAAACTGATGAGGATAGCGGTGCAACATGTAGGGTGATAGGCCGCATTCTTCCATGACCTGAATGATGTAGTTCTGCATTTCATCATTCTCTGACTTGAAAAAGCCGTGAGCTAACAGTCCTTCGCCGATAATCTGTCCAACGGTCATTCGGGGGTTTAAGGAAGAATAAGGGTCTTGGAAAATAATCTGTAAATCCTTCCTTAAATGCCGCATTTCATTGTAGGTTAGCCGCCCGAGGTCTATGCCGCCTTCCTTGGAAGCTGCGCCCTCCTTCAAATAGGTCGGGTTCACTTCCTTAAGGCTGCGCCCGTAATATAAGGTCGATCCATCCGTCTGAGGATACAGCTGGAGCAGTACCCGCCCAAAGGTAGATTTCCCGCAGCCGGATTCTCCAACAAGGCCAAGGGTTTCGCCTTCGTAGATGTCGATGGAAATCCCGTCGTTGGCTTTGACAAAGAGTTGCTCCTTTTGAAAGAAAGAACTTTTTTTGATGGGAAAATATTTTTTGAGATCTCTGATCTTTAATAAAGTCTTTGCCACATCAAGCCCTCCTTTCTGCGGTGCCACATTCCTTTTTGTGAAGCGCCAAATGCTCCTTTGACCTGCGCTGTGCAATTTCTGGATAGAAGCAGCGTACTTCCTGCTGATTGCTGATGGGAATGATTTTCGGCTCGGACGCATGGCACTGAGCCGTAGCATACTTACAGCGGGGTGCAAACTTGCAGCCCTTGGGCAAATCCAAGGGGTGAGGTACCATACCTGGTATGGCCTCTAACTTATGGCCTGGGTCTGTGTCCAGACGTGGAATGGAAACCAGCAATCCCTCCGTATAGGGATGGGAGAACTTGTTGTTTCCAAAGATGGTTCTTACCTCGGCCTTTTCAACCATCTGACCGCAGTACATAACTACCACATCGTCCGCCATTTCGTTGATTACGCCTAGGTCATGGGTAATAAAGAGGATGGAGGTTCCCTTTTCTCGTTTCAGATCATTCATGAGTTTTAAAATTTGTGCCTGTATCGTCACGTCCAGAGCAGTGGTCGGCTCATCAGCTATGAGCAAAGAAGGCTCACAAGCTAGGGCCATAGCGATCATAACCCGCTGCCGCATTCCGCCCGACAACTGGTGGGGGTACTGCTTGCTGACACTTTCCGGGTTTGGAATCTTGACGGCTCGCAGCATTTCAACGGACTGCTTTGCCGCCTCCGCTTTTGTTTTGTTTTGATGCACCATGAAAACCTCGCTGATCTGCCGTTCTACGGTAAAGACGGGATTCAAGCTGGTCATGGGTTCCTGGAAGATGACGGAAATTTCATTTCCGCGGATTTTATACATTTCATCCAGGGTGGTTTTTACCATGTTTTTACCTTTAAAGAGGATTTCTCCCTTTTCGATGTATCCGTTCCCGTCCAAAAGCTTTAAAATACTCATGGCAGAAACGCTCTTGCCGCTGCCGCTTTCCCCTACGATTCCGAGGGTTCTTCCGGCTTGGACGGAATAGGAAACTCCGTTTACGGCTTTGATGATTCCTTTTTTCGTTTTGAAAAAAGTGTATAGATCTTTCACTTCAAGTAACACTATCCCGCCTACCTTTCATTTGATTTTGGGTCGATTGCGTCCCGAAGGCCGTCACCGATTAAATTGATACTAATGGTTGCCAGGCCTAAGATTAAGGCCGGGAAAACCCAGCGCCACCAGTACTCCGCTATAACTGTGGAAGATTGGGAGCCGGTCAGCATGTTGCCCCAGGTGGGGCGAGGTTCCACGATTCCGAAGCCAAGGAAGGATAGGGTGGATTCTGTCAATAGCGAATAGGCAAAGGAGATAGTGGCAGAAACGATGACCACGGTAATTACATTGGGCAGGATGTGTCGGAAGATAATCTTCCCTTCACGGATACCCATCGCCTTGGCAGCGGTCACAAATTCTTTTTCCCGTTCAGATAGAATCTGCGCTCGAACTAATCGAGCAAGTCCCGTCCAGCCAAGTACACCCAAAATCAGCATGATGAGATAAATACGCCCAAGCTCAGACATTTTATTGCCGATGATGGCGGATAAAATCATGGCAAGGGGCAGGAAGGGTAGGGAACCGACCACCTCAGCGATCCGCATGAGAACCATATCCACTTTGCCGCCATAGTAGCCAGAAAACCCGCCGACGATGATACCGATGATAATAGAGATAATGACCGCTACTCCACCAATTGAGAGCGTCAGACGACCGCCTGCCATCATCCGCAAAAAGATGTCTCTGCCAAAGTCATCTGTACCCAAGAGATAGCCTTTCAGTCCCCAGTGAGTGGCTTTTCCGTTTTTGTCTACAGCATAGCTTTGGTAGTAACCGGCATAAATCTTTTCGATTCCGACTTTTTGTACACTGGAAGGTACTTTGGTTTGGAAGAAGTTATCCCTTCCCCAGGAATAAATCAGCCCGTCGTTGGTCATGGCTACAATATGCGCACGTCCGGCAGTAATGGCTACTGTCTTGCCTTGAATTGCCTCAGGTACCTTTAAAAGATCAAAGAGGTCGTTTCCCCATACGAAAACAGTGCCGTTTTCGTTTAAGGCGACGCAGACCTGATCGGTTGCGTTGATTGCAACAATCTTTCCCATGTTTTCGGGAATTCTGGAAAAGGGCGAGGGACGATTGCCCAAGACGACTACATTTCCGTCCTTAGTCAATCCCATAATGACGCTGGTGGTTGAGGCTATCTGAGCAATGTTTCCCTGGTGCTTTCCGATGGAAAAATCCACTAAGTTCGTGTTTCCCCAGAAGTGAACCTTACCCGAAGCCTCCACCACTAGAGAAATTTGGTTTGCTGCTTCGATCTGTACGATATCCGTGGCTTTTTTGACTGCATCCGGAATTTTATCCAAGGTAAAGCGGTTAAGCCCCCAGGTGACTACCTGCCCGTCCTCGGTTAAGGCAAGGGCATGGCTCAGGCCAGCAGATACCATTTTAACATTGCTAAGCGCAGGCATATCCTTCAGGCGCTTGTCGAGTTGCCCCCACTGATACAGCTTCCCGTCTTTGGATATACCAACCGAATAAGTCGAACCAATATCAATTTGCTTTACATTGTTCGCCAACTCTTTCGGGATTCTGGACATGCTGAATCCAGGATGAACATTTTGCTGGGTCACGTCCTGATAGGAAAGATCCAGAGGTAAGAAAAAGGGGACAATAATACAGGATAAGGCAATGACACAAAAGACACAAAGCCCTGTCAAGGCGATTTTGTTTGACAAAAAATTTCGGATGATGGTACGGATGGGACTTTGGATCTGCTCTTCTTCAAGAACGGAGCGTTTTTTCGATCCAAAAAATAGAGCGCCAATGGAGTTAACTAACGTTTTCATGTCCCACCCCCTATGATAATTTGACTCTGGGGTCAACCATGCAGTAGCCGATATCCATAATCAAATAGCTTACCAGCGAGAGCACAACATAAAACATTTGCATCGTTAATACCACAGAATAATCTAATTGTTTTAACGCGATAAAAAGAACATTGCCGATTCCGTTCCAAGAGAAGATGGACTCAATGGCTACGGAACCGCCGAATAAGCCAACGATGGAGCCAGTCACGATGGTCACCACAGGAATGAGCGCGTTACGGAAGGCGTGAGAATAAATGACCACCTTTTCGCGAAGGCCCTTGGAGCGTGCTGTTCTGATGTAATCCATACGAAGGCAGTCGATCATAGCACCTCGAACATAACGAGTAATGCTGCCCAAACCGCTCACTACAATGGCCAAAACCGGAAGTCCCATATGATGAAGCGTGTCTAAAGTCCTTGCCATGCCCGTTCCCTGAAAGCCAGGGCTGTTCATGCCACTGATAGGAAAGATCGGAATTTTGACAGCCAGCGCAAAGATAAGCAGAAGGGCGACGATAAAGTTGGGAATGGAAAAGCCCACCACTGTACCCACCTGCACAATATTGTCAAAGGCAGTATATTTTTTGGTGGCAGAGATGATGCCTAAAGGAATTGTAATCAAAAATATCAGCAGGATCGAAAAGAAGTTTAATAGAATAGAATTTCTCATAGGGGTTTTAATGATATCAATGACTTGCATGCGATACTGAGAAGAAAATCCAAAATCACCTGTAAGCATGCCACTGATCCAGCCCACATATTGGAGGGGGAGGGGCTTGTCAAGATTCATTCTTTTACGCAAAGCCTCATAAGCCAGCTGATATTTGGCTGGGTCAGAGGTTTGAATCGAAGTATCCAGCATCATGCGCACCGGGTCGCCGGGCACCAGCTTGTAAATAAAAAACATAAAAATGGATAAAACAAAAAAAACAAAAACCATGTAAATCAGTCTGCGTGTAATATATTTAACCATGAATTCACCTTCTTTTTAATTTAATACGAAAAAAGGGGAAAGAAACCTTGTTTCCTTCCCCCAAGAGTGCCCTTATTAGAGCCTAACTGCCTGAGACTATATAGCCCAGCAAGTTTCATTATTCAACATAAGCATCTAAAATAGCAAATCTCCATACCCAGTAGGAGCCGTGTTGACCTACTTCGTAATTCTTGAGCTTCGGATTAAAGAAATCATGGTAAATATCAGAATACAGGGGTACATCAGGCAAGACTTCGTTCCAGTATTGTTGATACTTGACATACTTGTCAGCATAACCTTCCTTGTCACTGAAGTTAGTTTCTCTCATATCTTGAGCCAACTTCATAAGCTTCTCGTCCTTGATAAAGTTGGTGTTGTATTGTCCCATGAAATTGTCGTCGGTGTTGTATTGATACCAGGGGTCATTGATCAAAGCAAAGCCAACCGCACCATTGTACATATGATAGACTGGTTTCTCAATACCAATTCTGTACATGTTGTTCAACATAACTGGGTAGTCCAGGGAGGTACCGACGATCTTCATACCAATCTTTTCAACCTGACTTGGAAGCATGGTGTTCAGGAGGTCAGTAACTGGACTGGCAGAGTTGCCCCATTGGAGTTCCAGAGGCATCAGTTCGCCATTTACTTCTTTGTAGCGCAAGGTGTCGGTACCCTTTACATAGTCTCCGCCATCCTTGTTCTTTGTCCAGCCGTCTTCAATCAGAACTTCTTCGGCCTTGGTCATATCGAAGGTATATGGATTCAAAGAGTTTTCGATTTCATCTTTTCTGGCTTGGTAAGCCCACATACCCATACCATAGTTGCCATTGACCACTTGAGCGTAGCCCTTAGAATACAGAGCGGCAAAATCAATACGGTCAAGGGCGTAAGCAATGGCCTGGCGAACAGCTTTAAACTGCGTAGGGCCAAAATCGCACATGAAGGTTATTTTTCCGTAACCGGCACGGTCGTAGGTGATGTAATCTGCCTTGCCCTGGTCAACCACATCCAACAAAGCGTTGATGCTGGTTCCGCCGCCGACTCCGCCAAGAAGTTCAACGTTTCCGGCAATAAACTCATCCTTCATAACGCCAGATTTCACTTCTCTTAAGATCAGTCTTTCGATTTGAGCCTTTCTGCCTTCATAGTTGCCTAAGAATTCCGGGTTTGCAACAATGACTGCCTCGCCGGTGGCACGATCAAAGCTCTCCAGCTTATAGGGCCCGCTGGTAATAAGAGGCTTGTAGCGATAGCCGGTTTCAGTGTTGCTGATGGTCTCTGCAATAACTTCTGTGGTGAAGTTATCAGAGAAGGTTGCTCCGTTTCCATCATCGGTTATATCACAGCCAGGAGCTAAAACAGCCATAGGCAGAGGACCTACGCCTGCGAAGTTGATTTCATAGAAATATGGGAATTTATCAGCCTTGACGGTGAGAGAGAACTTGTAGTCATCCAAAAGGCGAACGCCGCTAAAGGTTCTGGTTTTACCAGATTGGAATTCTTCATAACCGATATAGTCATTCCCAGCATTGGTATCGCCGTCAATCTCACCAAATTGAGGCGAGCTGCTCAGCAGAACATCGAAAACATAATCCTTGGCAGTAATGGCACTCCCGTCACTGTACTTTAAGTTATCGTTGATTTCAAGTATGTATGTTTTTGTCTTATCTGGATTGTCAACGATTTCAAGGGTTTTCACAACCATGGGGTTCACCTCGAAGGTACCACCCTTTGTGTAGCTGACCGTAGCGTAGCCATGAATCAAGGTCTTAATGTCATAGTCTACAGCATTATTTCCCCAGCCGCCAAGCAAATCGCCGTTTGCCTTTGTGCTGGAGCCGATAATGAGCTGACCGGAGGGGGTTCTGCTCTCGTATTTTGGTTGGGTAAAGCTTTGTACACCTCCTACTTTTTTCTGATCAGCGACAGCCGGTGCGGAGGCACTGGGTTCTGGGCTAGGGGTGGCGCTTGGCGCAACACTAGGGGTTGCACTGGGTGTAGGTGATGGTTTTGCACTCTGACATGCGGATGCCGATAGTAACATACAAATCGACAGGGTTGCTGCTAAAAACTTTTTCATTAAATTCAATCCTTTCTTGAAAATTTTTTTTACATCTACGGCTTTGGATTATACAATGCTTTGTAAAAAAATTCAACAAAAAATTGAAAATAATCATTGCAAAATTCTACCAGTGCACAAAGAGCCCATTCTAAGCCTTCCACTCCAGTATGGTATTTAAAAAATTTTGAAGTTCAGGGCTCTTTGGATGTGCAAAAATTTCCATACTGTCTCCTAACTCCTTGGCTTGGTTTCCGGCCAAAAAGAGAAGTTTTTCGCAAGCATTTTTCGCAAAACCCATCTCATGCGTTACCAATAGGGTCATCAGTTCGTGGGACAATTCCGAGAGCATGTCCAGTACTTCCTTGGTGTACTCTGGGTCCAGGGCAGAGGTAGGCTCATCTAAAAGTAAGAGCTTCGGTTTTACAGCAACGGCTCTGGCTATAGCCACTCGCTGTTGCTGACCTCCAGAGAGCTGGGCGGGATATTTGTGTAGCTCCTTGGAAAGTCCAAAGCGATCAAAAAGCTTTTTCGCCGTTTCGACCGAAGAAAGCTTGTCGATCCCAAAGGTATGAACCAAGGGCAAAGTTACATTTTCCAATGCAGTCAAATGTTCGAAAAGCCCCTTGGACTGAAACACGAAGCCTATGCTTTTTCTATATTGTCTGAGAGACTTTTCACCAGTGGGGATTTTTTCTCCATCCAAGAGGACTTCGCCGCTGCTTGGACTCAGCAGCCCCCCAACAATCCGTAGCAAGGTGGATTTCCCACCGCCCGAGGGCCCAATGACAGCCATAGATGTAAAATCTAGCTGAAAGGAAATGTCGTTCAATACATTCACCCCATCAAAATCAAGGCTGAGATTTCGAAGCTCAAGATTCACGCTTATACCTCCTTTCCAAAGCCTTGGAAACCAAGGACACGCTAAAGGTCAGCACAAAATACAACAATCCCAAAAAAATATAGTTCTCAAACATCCTGAAATTATCCGCAGAGATTTCTTGGATTGATTGGGTCAGTTCGATCACCGCGATGACAGAAAGAAGGGAGGAGTCCTTGATAATGGAGGCGAACTGTCCGGCTAGGGCTGGCAGAATTCGCTCCATCAGAATCGGAAAGGTCACCAGGCGAAAAGTTTGCAAAGGGGTCAAGCTGATGGCCTTGGCAATTTCGTACTGCCGCCCGTCAATGCTTTCAATTCCACCACGGATAATCTCGGAGATATAGGCTCCTTCAAAAACAGAAAGAATAATAATCCCCGCCGCATAACGATTATGAACCCCAAGGGCTGTCCCTATGATATAGTAAAAAAAATAAATCTGCATCAAAAGAGGCGTTCCCCGTATCAGTTGTACATAGGTTCTGCAAAGATAGTTCCAAAATAAAAGCCTTGCATTTTGGCCTATGGCCGTTAACGTACCGACCAATAGGCTCAAAGCAAGGCTTCCAATTGAGAGAAGAATTGTCATCACAAAGCCCTGTACCAGGCGCTCCTTGTAGGAAAGCAGCGTTAAAAAGTCCAGACGCATATCGGTTTTCCGGCTTATGGTATTCATGCAGAGCCATAGAAGCAAAGCTAAAACAGCGAAGACCAAAAGAGCATTTAGAAACTTATTGTTTAAATATTTTTTCAAGTCGTTTATTCCCATCTCCATAATCTATAAGTTAAAATGCTCCTTAATTTGTTTTGCAACAAGCTCAGGCAAAAGCTGCGTGTTGTCTATTCGGATATAATTAGACTCATCTATTTCGCCCGGCAAGGAATTTAGGCGGTGATTTTGTTCGGCCTTGATAAAATTATTTTCAGACCATTCAAGGTTGCGTTTTGTCGGCTTGTTTGCAAGCCGGTTTTCTGTTTTGTTTCTGCGAAAGCGCTCGTCATAATCAGCTTCAAGTTCGACAAAGTAGGTGTTGCTATCGTTTGCAGCAAACAATTTCTTTATATTTTGCAGATAATTCCAGTCAGTATCGTCATCGAATCCGCATACAAAAGTAAAAATGATGCCTTCTAGTGTACTCTTTGCCACTGTTTCAAAAATTTCTTGCCGGAATAAATTAACAAGATACTTCCCTTCCTGAGAACTGTAGCTGAAAAAGTTTGAAACAAGGTCTATGGTCATATGATTATGAAACAGCTTTAAGCCTGTAATTTTGGCTAACTCCTGTCCAACCGTCATTTTACCCACAGCTAATGGACCAAGTATTACAACGAGCTTTGGCATAGTAAGGTTCCTCCTTTATAATCACGATCATTATTAGCACGACTATTCAAAAAACCAGGGGAAGTTCAGTTCGTCAAAAACCTTTTTTTCCTCGGCCATATATTTTTCTGTCAGCTTTTCGAAGCCGCCTTCTTCTTTATATTTTTTGATGAATTCGTTCACTTGCTTTAGTAGCGCTTCATTACCTTTTTTCAGCGCCATGCCCCAGTTTTCCTTTTTTTGAGCGGGTATGAAGGTTGCTTTTAATAGCTCTTCGCTTCCCTTGTTTTGGGCGGTGCCATTTTCATTTTCTTCAGCAGGAATGAAGACCGCCTTAGTTGTGTCGGGGTTCTTTTGGCTTTGACGATAAATGGTAAGCTGGTCGTAAATGAAGGCGTGGGATTTTCCCTGCACAACCTCAGTAACACAAGCGTTTTCGGAGCTAAGGGCGTTGACGGTAGCTTTGCCCAAAAACTTATCCGCAAAGATTGCGCCTGTCGTTCCCTTTTTGACGGCTACGACCTTTCCAATTTGGTTCAAATCCTCAACTGTATTGATCTCAGCATCGGCATTGGTTAAAAGCGCTAGGTAAGAATTGGCATAAGGGTCGGAAAAATCCACCACCTTGCTTCTCTCCTCCGTAATGGTCATTGAGGAGATAATTACATCCACTTTGTTTGTCTGAAGAGAGGGGATTAAGCCGTCCCAATTCAGATTTTCGATTTTGACCTCTCGACCCAGGTGTTCTCCCATGGCATAGGCTAAGTCCACGCTGATCCCGCTTGGGTTCCCTTTATCATCCTTGGTTTCAAAAGGCGGGTATGCCAGCTCCATTCCTACTGTTAAAACCTCAGCTTTCTTTTTGGTGCAACCGGTGCTAAGAACTGCCAACGTGAGTGAGGACAGAAGGAAAACCTTCGCACCTGCTTTCAGAACCTGCTTCACTTTACTTCTTTTCATAAATGCTCCTTTTCTTTGGTGAATGATTTGAATCCGGCTGACTGCACCTCCAGTCACAAAACAGTTAGGAAGTCGCGTTCTTGCATCCAGAATGTTTCCATAAGTATGCATTGCGGCTTTGCAAGGAGATCGTGACTGCGTTTGAGTTAACCGTTCCATCAACAGATTGCCAAGATTATACCGTAAAAGAAAAAGATTTCAAGACTTTTCTTGGGGACAAATTTTTCCATCAGAGCATTTTCTAAAGAATAAAAATAATTGATACTCAGTCTCTTAAACATTGATCAAGCCGCCATCATTCAACCCAGATAAAAAAATCCAACATAAATTTTCATTTAACAATTGACAAACCAACGAAAATCGAGTATACTAGCCTCATCAAAACGAGCGGGTGTGGCGGAATTGGCAGACGCGTAAGATTCAGGTTCTTATGTTCGCAAGGATGTGCAGGTTCAAGTCCTGTCACCCGCATTTTTGAACCCCCCCTGTAGCCATATGGTTACAGGGGGGGTTATTTACGATAGGATTGGCAGTATCTAACTTGATGCCAATCATTATATTCAATTTTTTGGTTGCTAATCTTCGTTACCCAGTTTGCATAAACAGTGGCTTTCAGTTCATACTAAAATCACAATACAAATTGGGAGGCGTTTATTTTGACCTTAACTCAAAAAGAAACTACACTTTTACAGGAATTAATCTCTTACGAAGAGCATTGTATCGAAAAATATGCAGAATATGAAAAATCAGCTCTTGACACACAGCTTAAGAATTTGTTTGCTCAGCTTGGCCAAATTGAAAAGCAGCATTTGAATACCTTGAACCAGATTTTGTCCGGTACCGTACCCAACGTTGGTGGAAGCGGAGGTAGCAGTGGCAGTGGAGGTGGCGGTAGTCAAAACCAAGCTTCTGCTACTCCGACCTATACGCCGATCAATAACGACACAAACAAGCAGAAAGATAAATACCTTTGCTTTGACCAGCTTTCAACAGAGAAGCATGTTTCAGGTACCTATGATACCTGTATTTTTGAATTTAAGGATATGGGGATTCGTAATGTGTTAAATCACATCCAAAAGGAAGAACAGGAACACGGCCAGAAGATTTACAGTTACATGGAGCAAAATGGTATGTACAATTAAGAGGTTTGACCACGAAAAAAGCACAGGAGCTCATATGCCTGTGCTTTTTTCGTTTCCTTTTTCCAACTGAATCAAATAACGCTTTGTCTCAAGTCCGCCGCCATAGCCGGTTAGGTTTCCGTCGGTTCCGATCACTCGGTGACAGGGAATGATGATAGAAATGGGGTTGTTATGATTGGCGCCGCCGACGGCTCGGATAGCCTTCGGGTTCCCGACACGATTTGCCAATTCCTTATAGCTGATGGTTTCTCCGTAAGGTATGGTCAAAAGCGCCTGCCATACCTCCTGCCGGAAAGCGGTTCCTTTGGCTTGAATGGGAAGGGTGAACTCTTTTCGTTTGCCAGTAAAATATTGTTCCAGTTGTTTTTCGGCCTCGGTTAGCAAAGCAGTCGGCTGGGTCCATTGACCGACGGCTCCCATATTCACCTCTCCAAACAAAAGATGGGTCAAAAACCCGTTTTCTTCTGCAAGGGTGAGCTTACCAATCAAGGTATTGATTATGATGGAATGCATGGTTCACCTCACTTAGTTGTGGATGTCTTGACACGTATAATTTACCACACGTCTCAAGAATTGTCCAAGCTTATTCTTGCTTGTTGAAGCTTGTTTTTAGTTTGATGGATCATTTAAGTCTTGTTATCATTTGTGCCCAGTTGAACTTTACGTTTAAGTAGACAGATGCAGATTTTTACAGTACAATCCTCTAATAACTTTTAACATTTATAGAGGGGGAGACGGATGAAATGATAACTAAAGCCAGAATTGAAACAAACCGCTTAGTCCTTCGGGATAATGAGGAAAGTGATTTGGAGAACTTACATCTCTTATTGTCTGATAAGAAGAACATGTACTTCTTGGACGACATTTGCACTGAAACCTTAGACCAGACAGCCGAAAATTTAAAGTTTGCTATGGCAAATTGCGACGGACATTATTTTTGCATTGAACACAAGGCTTCGGGGGAATATATCGGGCAAATTGGCTACACCATCACAGAGGTTACGCCATTAGGAAAGATCGTTCATTTGGGTTTTTTTATTTTACCCAGGTACCATGGCAAGGGATACACAGCAGAGGCGGCCAAGAAAGTCCTGGGGTACGCATTCACTCAAGACGGTTGTATTCGAGTGACCACGGGCTGTTATAAGGACAATATTCCCAGTCGCAGGGTTATGGAAAAGGTTGGTTTTCGAAAAGAGGCTGAAAGAATTGCAGCGCAGTTTCATGACGGGGTGATGAAAGATCGACTGGAGTATGCTTTAAATAAAAACGACTGGGAAGCTCTTTTTAGTATTGACGAAGGTGCAAGGTTGTGATATAACTGGTAAAATTTTTTACCTAGGGAGGACGAACCATGCATTCATTGACAATTCGCTTATCTATCACTGAACAAAATAATAATCAAAAGCCTGCGTATTCATTTATCAATGAATGCACAGGCTTTAGTCCTATGGGGATTTTTCCACTTGTTCTCGGCTCGTTTTATGAATTCATGAAAAGAGAAAAATAGAGAGGATCACGGATCAATCCATTCATGGCTAAAAGCATGGCATTCCCATTGCTTTTAGCCATTTTTTATTTTAAGGAGGAGTTTTATGTATGCTGATTTACACATCCACACGCAGTTTTCTGATGGAACCATGACGCCAGAGGAGGTAGTCGCAAAAGCCGTTCAGCTTGGAATCGGGTTGATCTCCATTTGCGATCACAATACCATGGATGGTTATCCTCAGCTTGAAATGGCTTGCAAGACTCATCAGGTGCAATGCCTACCAGGTGTAGAAATCGAATGCAGTTTTGGAGAAAGGATACTTCATGTTTTGGCTTACAATTGCGACATTCATAATGCTCGTTTACAGAAGCAGCTACAGGAAAACACGGATATCATGGAGCAAATGAGCATTGATCTCATTGAAAAAATGTCAAAGGAGTACCCAGAGCTGTCCATGGAAGAATATGCCACTTTCCAAAGAAATCCAGCAAATGGCGGTTGGAAAGGGATTGATTATCTGCAAAGCAAGGGCTTTGGGGCCAGCTATCCCGATTGTATGCGCTATTACAGGGATTTCGAGGTATCTCCAGCAAAAAGCTTCCTTGATGTGGCAAGCCTTTGTGAAATCATTCATCAAGCCGGTGGTGTGGCTGTCCTTGCTCATCCAGCCATCCAACTGGAACAGAATGAAGAGGCTTTTCTTGCAAGCTTAAGCTGGCTTTCTGATCATGGAATTGATGGAGTGGAATGCTTTTACCCCTCCAACGCTCAACAAATGACCGACCTTTGCGTATCCTTTTGCAAAGAAAGGGATCTTCTAATAACTGCCGGAAACGACAGTCATGGAGAATTTGCCAAGGAGATTCAAGGTGTACGTTTTGAGTTGGGAAAGCTACAGGTTGATATGGATCGTTTGAACTTGAAAGGGTTGGTTAATATGAATCTGCACACACAAAACACTACAAACGTCATTAAGGATTATTATGAAAAAGACGCACGCGCTGAATGGGAGCGCCTGAACCGGCATAAGGTAGAGTTTGAAGTTACCAAACGGTTTATGGATCGGTATATCAAAAAAGGTGATCGCGTTGTAGACATTGGCGGCGGCCCTGGGCGCTATTCTCTTTATCTTGCTGAAAAGGGCTGCGAGCTCACCTTGATTGACTTGTCCTCTGCAAACATCGCCTTGGCAAAAGAAAAGGCCTCGGAACAAGGCTTAAGCATCCAAATGCTAGTCGGGGATGCCAGAGAGGTAGACACACTGGTGAGCGGGCCCTATGACCATGTACTGCTTATGGGGCCTTTGTATCACCTTCTTGATGAAGTGGAAAGAGTTAAGACCATTCAGGCTAGTCTAAGCCTGCTAAAACCAGGTGGGATCCTATTCGCTTCCTTCATCTCATCCTATGGTGGGATACTTTACTCCATGAAGTATGAGCCTGAACTGATTCTGCTGAAAGAAATTGAGTTCCAATATAAACTCTTCCAGGACGACTTACCTTTTAGTGGGGAGAGCTTTACACAAGCTTACTTTATCCGGCATAAGGATGTCCTACCCTTCATGTCTCAGTTTCCTCTGGAAAAGCTGCATTACTTTGGTCAGGAAAGCATTCTATCCCCCAACGAAGAAAATCTGATTCGGCAGCCAAAGGAAGTGATGGATCGATGGATCAATCTAGCAGTCGAGGTATGCGAAAGAGAAGATCTGTTAAGCTTTTCTGAGCATTTGATGTATATCGGACGTAAAAACGTTTAGCGCAGTGGCAGTAGGATTTCAGTGGCAAAAACACCTTCCTCGTTTTGACGGTTGACATATCCGCCGTATTTCTCTACGATTTTGTCCACCCTCAGTAAGCCAAAGCCATGACCGGTTTTTTCCTTGGTGCTTAGGTAGAACTTTCCACTCTTTTTCACTTCGCCTCCACTGGAATTGGAAACGGAGATGTAGAGCTGATCTTTCAAAATGTCAATATAAATCCGTATGAAGCGCTCCTCCTGTTTCTCTTGCTTCAAACAGGCTTCGCTTGCATTGTCCAGAAGGTTCCCGATCATCACACACAAGTCGATTTCGGATATAGAGAGTGTTCTTGGTACCTTGGCCTTGGCATGAATCTGAATCTTCTTTGACAGTGCCAAGGAAATCTTGCTGTTCAAAATCGCATCCACCATGACGTTTCCGGATTTTAAAACCGTATCCACACCCGTCAGGTCCGTATCCAGCTGATCCAAATACCCTCCGATCTCCTTGTACTGCTTCAGGTGGAGGTGGGCTTTCATCGTCTGTATATGATTATGGTAATCATGTCGCCACCCACGCATTTGCTTATATATGTTCTCCACCTCGGCAATGTGCTTTTGCATTAAGTCGCTTTGAAAAGCAGCTATGCGCCTATCCACCAAAGCAGTCATGTATCGTCTCGAAATCAGCACCAAGCCTAAAACAATCCCGACCGAACCGACAGCAATTCCGGCGTAAATCAAAGCCTGCATGAAGAGCCCCCCTTATAATATTGAATAAATGCCTGGTTGACTTGCTCATAGAGGCGTCTGGATAGTGGGATTGAGACACCATTGTCCAGAATGATGTCTGTCTTACTGATGCGGCTGATGTACTTAAGTCCCACAAGATAGGAGCGGTGGCAGCGCACAAAGCCCTCACCTAGCTGTGCTTCCAACTCTGAAATGGAAAGCTTGGTTTCGATTTTTCCAGCTTTGGTGGTGATCTCTGATTTATGGGCGAAGCTTTCCACGCTCAATATCTCTCCAGCCGAAACACGAAGGGAAGCCCCGCCAGAGGCAAGCAGCAAATGCCTCTCAGTTTTGGAAAGATTCTTAAGCGCCTTATCCAAGGTTTCAAAAAGCTTGCCTTCCTTCACGGGCTTCATCAGATAATGCAAGGCCGATACCTCATAGCCCTCGCCCACATATTCCGGCAAGCCGGTAACAAAGATCAACTGCATCGTCTCATTCTGTGACCGGATTTTTCTTGCAAGGCTTATTCCGTCCATTTGGCTTTTGCCCTGCTCACGACTCATCTGAATATCCAAAAGGAGGATATCAACAGCCTTATCGCTGTCGTAGGCAAACAAAAAGCGCTCTGCACTGGAAAATGTCAATAAGCGTATGCTAAGGTTCCGATCCCTTGCCCATTTTTCCGTCAGAGCTTTTAGGTATTCGATTTCCGGGTTTTCATCATCACAAATTGCCAGGGTTATATTCATGAAGGCCTCCCAAATTGTATGTCTTACGTAGTATTAACGCCAAAATTCTTCGCTACATTATACTTCGTAACTCCGCTCTTTGCAAAGCCGCTGTTGATGACTTTGTTCCACACACCCCTTTACTAATTTTTCATTCTCATGTAATATAATCGAGGAAAAATACAGCAACGTTTTTCTTGAATCAGTCTTTCATGAATCAATAAACAAAAAGGAGTTTTGAAATGAAGCCAGTAGTATTAGTAATTATGGATGGAATCGGTATCGGAAAAGGAAACGCCGGGGATATTGTTAAAGGTGCTAGCACACAGACCCTGGATATGCTGATGGAAAAGTACCCCAACACAATCATCAAGGCCCACGGAGAGGCAGTAGGCCTGCCATCGGACGATGATATGGGTAACAGTGAGGTTGGACATAACGCCCTGGGTTGCGGCCAGATTTATTCACAGGGGGCAAAGCTGGTTAATGAATGCATCAACAGCGGAAGCATGTATGAATCCCAAGCTTGGGAGGAGATTTCTGGGAATGTGCTTAGAAACTCTAGCACCCTGCATTTTATCGGACTGCTTTCCGACGGGAACGTACACTCCAACATTGGCCACTTAAAATCAATGATTCAGAGGGCAAAAAAGGACGGCATTCAAAAAGTCCGCCTGCATGTGCTTTTGGACGGACGGGATGTACCTGCCACCTCAGCGCTTGAATACATTGATGCCATTGAGAACTTTATGAAGAGCTTAAACGATCAGGACTTTGACGCACGGATTGCTTCTGGCGGCGGAAGAATGAAAATCACCATGGATCGATACATGGCAAACTGGAACATGGTTAAGCAAGGCTGGGACACCCATGTATTGGGGCTTGGACGACAGTTTGAAAATGCGACGCAGGCCATTAGCACATACCGTACGGAACTTTCTGTCATTGACCAGGATCTTCCGGCCTTTGTGATTGCCGATAACGGAGAAGCCATCGGTAAAATCGTGGATTTTGACAGCGTAGTCTTATTTAATTTCCGCGGGGACAGAGCCATTGAAATCAGCATGGCTTTTGAGAACGAGGAATTTGACAAGTTTGACCGAGTGAAGGTACCCAAGGTTGTATATGCGGGCATGTTACAATACGACGGCGACTTAAACCTGCCCAAGCGTTTCTTAGTTGCCCCACCGTCCATCAAAAATACGCTATCCGAGCTATTAGTTGAAAACAAGGTACGGCAATATGCGGTTTCTGAGACGCAGAAATACGGGCATGTGACTTATTTCTGGAACGGCAACAAGAGCGGAAAATTCAGCGAAGAGCTGGAGACCTATGCGGAAATTCCCTCGGACAACGTATCCTTTGACGAGCGTCCATGGATGAAGAGTGCCGAGGTAGCGGACAAGGTAATCGAGGCCATTGAGTCAGGCAAGTACGGTTTTATACGCTGCAACTTCCCCAACGGCGACATGGTTGGGCACACAGGCAGTCTTGTAGCCACTAAGATAGCAGTTGAGGCCGTAGATTTGGCTCTGGAGCGCATCATCAAGGCGGTTTCTGACAAGGCCGTACTGATCATCACCGCCGACCACGGAAACGCCGACGACATGCTAGAGAAAAACGGTGCTCCAAAGACGGCCCACTCCTTAAATCCTGTACCCTTTATTCTTTATGACAAGGTCACTGAGCACAGTCTAAAAGAAGGCAAGTTCGGTTTGGCCAATGTTGCGCCCACCATCGCAAAGCTTCTGGGGCTGACAGCACCAGAATGCTGGGAAGATGCTATGATTTAAGGAAAAGATAAAGATCGTGGGGGAAGGGAGAGAAAAACTTTTTTCAAACGGCGAAAAAAGTTTTTCTCTCCCTTCCCCCACACCCCCATCCCTCTCTTTTCAAAAAAAGCCGGAAATAGGCGGGGGATGAACATAGGGTGGAAGGTTTTTGATGTTGAACTGAGTTAAATTCAATGAAAAATTTGGAGGGATATCTAATGAGTACAGAATCTTACTGCACGGGGTTTCATCATATTGCTTTAGCGTCGGCTAACTTTGAGAAATCCGTTGATTTTTATATGAACGCCATTGGCTGCAAGGAGCTTTGCCGCTGGGGCGAAGGAGAAGGCAGAGGCATAATGCTGGATTTGGGCGACGGGGCTATTATTGAGATTTTTGCCAATGGTTCTGGCGAACCGGAAGTCAACGCCCGCTTTATTCACTTTGCCTTGAAGACGGAGGATGCAGAAAAAGCCTACAATAAGGCTATTGCTGCCGGGGCTAAGTCAAAAATGGAGCCCAAGGAAATCGACATTCAAGCGGTTCCGAATGTGATTCCAGTTAAGATTGCTTTCGTTTTCGGGCCGGACGGCGAATCGGTAGAATTTTTTCAGTACAGAAGCTAAGGACGAAACACAAGCGAATCAATGATGAATCATTTTGTTTGAATTGGGAAGGGAGGATTTATGACCATAAATGAAAAGCTTCAAGCCTTAAGGAGTAAGATGCAAGTCGAAGGCATTGATGCCTATATCTGCACTAAGTTTGACCCACATCAGAGCGAATATGTTTCGCCTTACTACAACGCTGTTGTGTATATTTCTGGCTTCACCGGTTCCAACGGCACGGTAGTAGTCACCCAGGAGAAGGCAATTCTTTGGACGGATGGCCGCTATTACATTCAGGCTGAAAGAGAGCTGAGTGGTTCCGACTTTGAATTGTACAAGATGGAAGCTGGGGTTAAGGATTTGCTGACCTTTGTTAGGGACGAGGTGAAGCCCGGAGGAACCGTGGGTTTTGACGGGAGAACCTTATCCTTTGTACGGCTTAAGGAACTCAAGAAAATCATCCTGCCAAAGGAAATCAAATTCAAAGACGGCGACTTGCTTGGTAGCCTTTGGACAGATCGTCCTCCTCTTTCTTCCAATGCGCTGTACGTGCATGAGGAAAGGTTTTGCGGTCAGTCCCGACTGGATAAAATCAGCCGCGTAGCTGCGCTGATGCAGGAAAAGGAAGCGGACATTTACCTGATTTCCTCCCTGGACGATATTGCCTGGCTCTTAAATCTACGAGGCAACGACATGCCAAACTGCACAACCTTCTTATCCTATGCAGCTGTATCCCTAGAGAACGGCAAGGCCACAGCCACCTTGTTCGTGGCTTCTGAGAAGGTTGCCCCCATTCAAAAGGAATTGGAGAAGGAAATCAACATAGAGCCCTATGAAGCCTTTTCTGACTTTGTACAAAGCGCAACAGGGAAGATTGCGTTAGTGCCAGGGCGTACCAATGCCTATATTTATGGCCTGTTGGAAAATAAGGCGCTTATCGAACTGGAGACGGATTTTACCACCAACCTGAAGGCTATCAAAAATGAAACAGAGCTAGAAAACGTCCGTCTGTCAAACATTCGGGATGGGGTATCCATGGTTCGCTTTATCCATTGGATCAAGAGCCGGAGCAAGCAAGAACTTGAGTCCATAACCGAGATCGACATTGAAAAGAAGCTCGCTAATCTCCGGGCACAAAACGAAAACTTCCTCTTCCCCAGCTTTGACACCATAGCAGGCTATCAGGAAAATGCAGCCATGGCCCACTACAAGGCCACTGAGGACAACTGCAAGACTTTAGATAAGGAAGGCTTTCTCCTGGTGGATTCCGGTGGAAATTATCTGGACGGAACCACGGACATCACCCGCACCATAGCCTTGGGGCCTTTGACAGCCCAAATGAAAAAAGATTTCACCCTCGTTTTAAAGGGGCACATCGCTTTATCTCAGGCCATCTTCTTATATGGGACCACCGGCACGAACCTGGACATTCTGGCCCGCTCAGCGATGTGGAAGGAAGGCATTGACTTCAAACACGGAACGGGTCACGGTCTGGGCTTTTGCTTGAATGTACACGAAGGCCCACAAGGCATCGGCATGGGAGCCAGCAGGGTCAAGCTGGAAGTAGGGATGTTACTGACCAACGAACCAGGCATATATCGAGCCGAGGAATACGGCATTCGCACGGAAAACACCTTAGTCGTCCGGGAGCACAAAACCACAGGCTTCGGCCGATTCCTATGCTTCGAAACCGTCTCCCTCTGCCCCATAGACCAAGAAGCCATCGACGCCTCTCTTCTCTCCACAGACGAATTAAATTGGCTGAACGATTATCACAAAGAAGTATACGAAAAACTCTCCCCGTATCTGGACGAAGAAGAAAAGGCATGGCTTCATGCTGCGAGTAAAGAGATTTAAGACCTTTGGGGAAGAGGGATGAACCAGCTTGCTGGTTCATCCCTCTTCCCCAAACCCCCACCCTTCCCATTTCAAAAAAGCCGGACATGGGAAGTGGTATAGATCCTACAGAGATTTTGAAAGACAAAAAATATTATAAACAAAGGAGAAAGTAAAATGGCAAAAGGAGTTAGTAGTAAATCTCATTCACAATCTCAGATTAATAATTATGCGAATCAAAAAAACCCAAACAGTTTCGAATTTCGATCTAATGCCAATAATCACAGTAATCAATTAAATCCTAATAACAATAATTATCAGACTACGGATTCAGGTAAAAAATAAAACGATAGACCATAAGCCTTCTCTTTGACAAAAAAATCCCTTCTAACTCCATAGGGAATTAAAAGGGACAAAAAAACGAATACTATATCTAGAAATTCTAGAAATAAAATCAAGGCATCTAAAAAGTACAGCCCTCCATACCTGAACCACCCATGTCCGGCTTTTTTGAAAAGGGGAGGAGAGGGGCTTGGGGGGAGGAGGGGAAAAACTTTTTTCGCCGTTTGAAAAAAGTTTTTCCCCTCCTCCCCCCAAGGTTTTTCCCTTAAATCACACCCTGAGCCAGCATGGCTTTGGCTACTTTCATGAAACCGGCAATGTTGGCACCGGCAACGTAGTTGCCTTCCATGCCGTACTCTTTGGAGTATACATCGCAGGCCTTGAATATGTTAGTCATGATGGAGTCAAGCTTGGCGTCTACTTCAGCAAAGGTCCATTCGAGCCTCATGCTGTTTTGTGCCATTTCAAGTGCCGATGTGGCTACGCCTCCAGCGTTAGCTGCTTTTGCTGGGCCGACAAGTACCTTGTTTTGAAGTAAATACTTGATCGCCTCGTTGGTGGTGGGCATGTTTGCACCCTCTGCAGTGGCTATGCAGCCGTTCTTGACCAGTGTCTTTGCTTTTTCTAAGTCAATGTCGTTCTGTGTTGAACAGGGCAGAGCGATTTCACAGGGTACATCCCATACGCAGCCGCCGTCCACGTATTGCGCTGTTGGCTTTCTCAAAGCGTATTCGCTGATTCTCTTGCGCTCTACTTCTTTGATTTGCTTAACTAAGGCTAGGTCAATTCCGTCCTTGTCAATCACATAGCCATTAGAGTCGGAGCAGGCAATCACATTTGCACCGTATTCCTGTGCCTTTTGAATGGCGTAAATGGCTACGTTTCCTGAGCCGGATACGACACAGGTCTTGCCCTTAAGCTCAAGCCCGTTGGCCTTTAACATTTCTCTAAGGAAGTAAATCAATCCGAATCCTGTTGCTTCCGTTCTGGCTAATGATCCGCCCCAACCGATGCCTTTTCCGGTCAGTACGCCGTCAAAGCGGTTGGCCATCCGTCTGTATTGTCCGTACAGGAAACCGATCTCACGACCGCCTACACCAATGTCACCGGCTGGAACGTCTGTGTCTGCACCGATGTGCTTGATGAGCTCTGTCATCAGACTTTGGCAGAAGCGCATAATCTCGTTGTCAGACTTTCCTTTTGGATCAAAGTCGGAACCGCCCTTACCACCGCCGATGGGCAGAGTTGTCAAGGCGTTTTTGAAGGTCTGCTCGAAGCCCAGGAACTTAATGATGCCCAAATTTACGGAAGGATGAAAGCGTAAGCCGCCCTTGTAGGGTCCAATGGCGCTGTTGAATTGTACACGGAAGCCTCTGTTTACTTGTACCTTACCTGAATCGTCAACCCAAGGAATTCTAAACATAATTTGCCGCTCAGGCTCAAGAAGCCTGTCAATAATTCCAGCCTCGACGAATTGGGGATTTTTTTGAAGCACAGGCTCCAAAGATTCTAATACTTCCTCAACTGCCTGATGGAATTCCGGCTCGTTTGGATTCCTTTTTTTAACAATATCCAGATACTTTTGCGTAATACTCATATGAATTACCTCCCTAAAAAATTTGGAATATTAAAGCATAATTTTGCACAAAGGTCAACAACATTTTTTTGTTAATATACTCAGTCACGTTTAACTTTGCAAAGCCGCCGCACAAAAAAATAGAATTAATCAAGATTGAAGGAAGGCTTAGAAAACGTTTTAGAGGCTGAGCATAATCTTGTAGTATGTTTTGGAAAGGAAGCAAGAATGATTCCGATTAATTATTTAAGTAAACTGGAGAGGATTCGTTTGTACTCACGGGTCAAATTTGACTTCTTAAATATGGAAGCCGTCTTCAGTGACGAAACCAAATTGTTTGTTTCCAATAATGAACCCCTGTCCGGCGAGCGCCTTCGTATCAGGCTTCGCACGGCTAAAAATAATGTGGATAGTGTCACCCTTTTACTTGCTGAGCCTACAAAAGAAACACTGGTTGCCATGAAAAAGGAAGAGGACCAAGGCTCTGTCTTGTTTGACTATTATTACGCTGAAACGGAAATTGCGGCGCAGTTACACTATTATTTTTGTATCACCAAAAACGACCGGACTTATTTTTATAATAAAAAAGGGGTTTCGCAAAACCCTGATCCTAATTTCCATTTTCATCTGATCGCTGACTTCAAAACTCCCGATTGGGCTAAGGGTGCGGTTATGTATCAAATTTATGTTGACCGCTTTTATAACGGGGATCCGTCTAATGACGTGGTTCAAAACGAATACGCTTACCTGGGACGGGCTGCTAAGAAGGTCGAAAACTGGTATGCAGAACCCGCTACTGATGATATCTGTAATTTTTATGGCGGCGACTTGAAAGGGGTTATGGATAAACTGGCTTACTTGAAGGATTTGGGTGTGCAGGCCATCTACCTCAATCCTATCTTTGTATCTCCCAGCAATCATAAATACGATATTCAGGACTATGACTATGTGGATCCTCATATTGGAGAGATCGTCACCGACGGCGGAGATCCGCTTTACTTTGAGAACTTCAAAAATACCCACGCAACGAAGTATATGAAAAGAACCACAGCCAAAGAAAACTTGGAGGCCAGTAATGCTCTCCTAGCAAAGCTAATCGACTTAGCTCATCAAAATGGCATCAAGGTCATCTTAGATGGAGTCTTTAATCATTGTGGGGCTTTTAATAAGTGGTTGGATCGGGAAGGGTTTTATGAAAAGAACGGCTATCCCAAGGGCGCCTATACTTCTGAAAGCAGTCCTTACAATAGCTTTTTCTTTTGGAATGGCAACTTTTGGCCGGATAATTTTGCTTATGACTGCTGGTGGGGGCATGATAATCACCCCAAGCTGAATTATGAGGATTCTCCCCAGCTTTTTGACTACATGATGAAGATTGCGCAAAAATGGGTCTCCCCGCCCTTCAACGCAGATGGATGGCGTCTGGACGTTGCAGCGGACCTGGGCTATAGCAAGGAGTTTAATCATAAGTTTTGGAAGAGCTTTCGAAAGGCTGTCAAAGAGGCCAAGCCCGATGCAATTATTTTGGCCGAGCACTACGGCGACCCCCAAGACTGGCTGCAAGGGGATCAGTGGGACACGATTATGAATTATGACGCTTTTATGGAGCCTATCACCTGGTTCTTGACAGGCATGGAAAAGCACAGTGAGGACTTTAAAGGTGAATTGCTGTCCAATGCCCAAGCCTTCCGAGCAGCCATGCTTTATCACCGAAACAGAATGAGCATTCAATCTCAGCAAACCTCTATGAATCAGCTTTCAAACCATGACCACTCGCGCTTCCTAACCCGCACGAACATGACCGTAGGCCGCTTGCACACCAAAGGCTCTGAGGCCGCCGGGGAAAATCTCAACCTGGGTATTATGATGGAGGGGATTCTTTTTCAAATGACTTGGATTGGGGCTCCAACGGTTTACTACGGAGATGAAGCGGGCGTATTCGGCTGGACAGATCCAGACAACCGCCGCAGCTACCCCTGGGGACAGGAAAACAAAACGCTCATTGCCTTTCACAAAGCCCTCATTGACTTGCGAAAAACGCACTCTGCTCTTCGAACAGGTTCTACTGAATTTTTGGTTCTGGAACATGGCCTTCTTGCCTTCGCTAGATGGGATGAAGCAGAGCACTTCGTCGTGATCTTGAATAATAATCCTAATGAAGTCTCCGTAAGCATTCCGGTATGGCGTATAGATCTCCTGGATACACCCATGGCTAGGGTTATCTCCTCTTCGATGGATGGATTTAAGGTATATCTGGATTTAAAACCCTGTGGCAGCACGAGCATCCATGCAGCAGAAAAGGTTCCAGTGGAAAATGGGCTTGCAATGCTTACTATGGATGGGTATTCGGGCATGGTGCTGAAGGGCCTCATGAATAAAGACTGCTAAGATGTCAACGGTATGAGAATTTATCAAAGCTAGAGAATATCATCAAAAAATCTGTGGCTGAAATGTCGCTCATAGAGAAATGGTCAATCTTTTTTAGGTATGCAGACAATGAAAAATATAGTGATAAGTTGCAAGAAATACTGAAATCACAAGGAGGGATTCGTACGGCAAACACATTATTGATGAGCGTTAGTCAGGATGAAAAAGAGCGAGCACACTTCAGAAGCCGTCGGATGTGGGAAAGTGACCTAGAAAACAATATGATTGTTATGAAAGAACAGGGTTTAAGAGAAGGTCTACAACAAGGTCTAAAACAAGGTTTAAAACAAAGCGCTCAAAAAATGCTTGAACATGGAATCGAACCCCAAAAGATCGCAGAGATCTTAGGCATATCAGAAAGTGACTTATTTGCATAGAGGCAGCCAAGGACTGGTCGAAATCCCATATAGAATAATGGAGAATATATGGCTGAACAAAAATATGACTTTACACACCTACACGTTCACACTGAATACAGCCTCTTGGACGGTCTAGCGAAAATCAAGGACTTACTTGCCAGGGCGAAAGAACTGGGCATGGATAGTCTGGCGATTACCGACCATGGGGCTATGTTTGGTGTGATTGATTTTTATAAAGAAGCCTTGGAGCAGGGCATAAAGCCCATCATCGGCTGCGAGGTTTACATCACCAAAAATCATCAAGCCCGTGAAAACAATTATTATCACCTCATCCTATTGGCCGAAAATCAAAGCGGCTATTCCAATCTAATTAAATTGGTCAGTCTTGGCTTTACGGACGGCTTTTATTATAAGCCTAGGATTGATTTAAACCTGTTGAAGCAGTACGGGAAAGGACTTATTGGGCTGAGTGCTTGCCTTTCTGGAGAAGTTTCCAGTGCTTTGCTAGATTTGTCTTATGCACAGGCAAGAAAAATAGCCCAGGCCTATGAAGACGCCTTGGGCAAGGGGAATTTCTTTCTGGAGCTTCAAGCTCATGGCCTGGAGGACGAAGAAAAAGTGAACCCCGGTCTGATTCAACTGGCTGGGGAATTGGGAATCCCCCTTGTGTGCAGTAATGATGTTCACTACATCCAAAAAGAGGATGCGGAAGCCCATGGTGTTTTGGTTTGTATTCAGACAAACAAGACCATTCACGATGAAGACAGGATGATTTACCACGACAGGCAGTATTATTTGAAGTCTCCAGAGGAAATGAACCTTGCCTTTAAATATGTGCCGGAAGCGATCCAAAATACCCGCCGGATTGCGGACCGCTGCCAGGTACAGTTTACGTTTCATGAATATAAGCTACCGAAATACCAATTAAAGGCAGGGGAAGATGCCTTTATTTTTTTAAAAACCCTCTGCCTGGAGGGTCTGAAAAATCGGTATCAGCCTGTAACGGAGGCGCATCTTGCCCGCCTGGAGTATGAGCTTGCGGTCATTAACAGCATGGGCTTTGTGCATTACTTCTTGGTGGTGTGGGACTTTATCAAGTTTGCCCGAGATCATCAAATCCCTGTGGGTCCAGGACGGGGATCAGGAGCAGGCAGTTTAGCGGCTTATACGCTTTATATCACGGATGTGGATCCCATCAAATATGAACTGATCTTTGAACGCTTTTTAAACCCTGAACGGGTTTCCATGCCGGATTTTGACATTGATTTTTGCTATGAGCGGCGACAGGAAGTCATTGATTACGTCAATCAAAAATATGGTGCAGACCATGTGGCTCAGATCATCACCTTTGGTACCATGGCCGCCCGGGCTGCCATTCGAGACGTAGGGCGAGCCTTGGCCTTGCCTTACGGACTGGTAGACAAGATTGCAAAGCAGGTTCCTTACCAGATCGGAATTACCATTAAAACTGCTATGGAGCTGAATCCGGACTTGCAAAAGGAATACGAGGACGATCCTGACATTCGGGAGCTGTTGGATATGGCTGTCAAGCTGGAGGGTCTTCCTCGCCATGCGTCCACCCATGCCGCTGGAGTGGTGATCTGTGACAAGCCCATTCAGGAATACGTTCCTCTGAACCGAAACGAGGGCATTATTACCACTCAATTTCCTATGACGACCATTGAGGAATTGGGATTGCTGAAAATGGACTTTTTGGGACTGCGTACCCTTACAGTTATTGAGGATGCGGTAAAAGAAATTCGTCGGACACAGGTGCCTTTACAGGTATCTACGCAAGAGTCTACACAAGTATCCTTACAGGCCTCTGCCCAAGAAGCCGCAAACATACAAACAAGCTTCAGCCTAGAGTCATTGGATTATGCTGATCCCAGGGTTTATGAGCTGATTTCCCTAGGACATACCAAGGGTGTCTTTCAGTTGGAAAGCGCAGGCATGACTAGCTTTATGAAGGAGCTTAAGCCGGTATGCCTAGAGGATATTATTGCAGGTATCTCTCTGTTCCGGCCGGGGCCTATGGATTTTATTCCCAAGTACATCAAGGGGCGACACAACAAAGATTTAATTAGCTATACCCATCCGTCCCTGGAACCCATTTTAAACAAAACCTATGGTTGTATCGTGTATCAAGAGCAGGTGATGCAAATCACTCGGGACTTGGCCGGTTATAGCCTGGCTCGTAGTGATCTGGTTCGCCGCGCTATGTCCAAAAAAAAATCTTCCGTCATGGAAAAAGAACGGAAGAATTTTATCTATGGCGATGGAGGAGAAGTTCCAGGCTGCATTCAGAGAGGCATTGACCAGGCCTCTGCCGAAAAAATCTTTGATGAAATGACGGACTTTGCCAAGTACGCCTTTAACAAATCCCACGCCGCCGCCTATGCCATGATCGGCTATCAAACTGCCTGGCTTAAGACCTATTATCCTGTGCCCTTTATGGCGGCCCTGCTCAGTTCTGTCATGGGTTGGGGTGGGAAGATTGCTGACTATATAGAAGAATGCAAGCGCATGAACATTCCGCTCCTGCCCCCCAGCATAAACGACAGCTTCGGGCATTTTACCGTAGAACAAAGTGAGGGAAAGGCAAGTATCCGCTTTGGGCTGTTGGCGGTTAAGAACGTATCCAGAAACACTGTAGCTGCTCTGGTGAACGAGCGAAAGAATGGCAAGTTTACCTCTCTAGCAGAGTTTGTCAACCGAATCATGACCAATGAGAGAACCCAAGACATCAACAAACGGTGTATCGAAAGCTTGATTTGTGTCGGAGCCTTTGACGGCTTGGGAGGGAAAAGGAGCCAGTACTTAGCCGTTTATGAGAACCTGATCAGCGGTACGGCTCAAAGCAAGCGAAATACCCTCTCTGGGCAGATGAGTCTATTAGATATAGGCTTTGAGATGGATGTGCATAAGGACGAGCTACCGCACATTGAAGAAAGGGAATTTTCAGAGCTTCTGGCCTTGGAAAAGGCCCTGACTGGCATATACTTAAGCGGTCATCCCCTGGAACCCTACAAGAAGGCACTACAAGCTCAGGTTACCGCCTCCAGCCTGGACTTTGCCTTTAACCCAGAGGAAGAACCAAAGCTGCGGGATGGAAGCGAGGTCTGTATCGGAGGCTTGGTGGTAGAAAAATCAGTCAAGTACACCAAGAGCAACAAGGCCATGACTTTTTTAAAGGTGGAAGATTTTCTGGGGAGCATTGAAGTAATCGTCTTTCCCACTGTCTACCAGCTCTGTACCTGGCTTGCAAAAGACATGGTGATCTGCGTAAGAGGAAAAGTAGACATGAAGGAAGAGGAGGACGGAAAGCTCATCGCCGACCGGGTCTTTAAGGTGGAGCTAACACAAGCTGAACAACAGCCCGCAAGTGCAACCAATTCAGCCCAAGCTTCCAATAAACCACCAGGCCGCCCATCAGAGCCTAGTCCTCAGCAAAGTCAAAACGCAATTCAAAGATCGGACCATACGCAAAGTGAAAGGCCGAGCTCAAGTTCCATGCAAAATCAAGTCCAAAGCCAAGGCCCAAGTTCGACTCCTAGCAGAGACTCTGCTAAAGCTCGCACAGGCTTATGGCTCAACCTAGAAGGCAAGGCCCTGGAGCCTCACAGGCTAACAGAAATCCTGACACGCCACAGGGGAAGCACCCCTGTCTACTTGGTTGACCGCAGCAAGAATCTTTTGACAAAAATGAAGGATTACTTTTGGGTGGAACCAAACCAAGAGCTGATCAAAAGCCTAAAAGAGCTACTGGGAGAAGAAGCAGTCGTTATTCGTAAATAAAAAAACCTTTGGGAAGGAAGATATGTTTTCCATCCCAAAGGTTTTGCTCTTTGATATAACTCAAAAAGTAAAAAGGTGTTGCTCTAATGATAAATCACGTTGTACAAAAAGTGAATGCACCAGAATGAACGTTAAATAATCTTACGAGCCCGTTGACTTATATCGCCTCAATCCAAACTGAAAAAAGGCATAACCGGGAATCATGATTAACAAGCCAAACAACGGTGTGAGCATATAAAATGCGCTCTGCTCCATATCCAGCAGATACAATAAGGGATAATATTGAAATAAGGCAAGAGGGATTACGAATGTAAGAAATCTCAAAACTTCCTTGCCATATATTGAATAGGGATAACGGCCGTGATCCCGCCCGCCGTATGTCAGTATATTCATAAAATCAAGCCCCTCAGTTGTAAAAAAGGCGAAAGATGCTTGTATTAAAAACAGAGTGAAGAAAATCAGGCTTCCGCAAATATAGTGCTTTCTATTGAAAATGGTGTAAAATAGCTTCTCTGATATTAGAATA
>CAZSXS010000042.1:0-31087 GCA_964611385.1 uncultured Defluviitaleaceae bacterium | reverse complement strand
TGATTCACACAATCAATTTTAGTCTAAATTTAAGTGCATGGTTGGGTAAATAATGGCAAAAAATGGGGCTGTTGCTTTCCTCTTTTTGAGTTTTGCAACAGCCCCTTGTTTATATTCCGTAAATTTTGCATTTCATCAATATTCAATGATGTTTATGGTCTGATCAAATGCTAAAGTATGCAACCTTTTGCTTTAACCGCTCTGCAAGGTCATTTAATTCCCGAGAGAGAGATTCCGTCTCCTTAGCGGAAAGTGCATTTGTTTGAATGATTTGAGAGATACTCTCAATGTTTCCTGTTATTTCGCTAATTGTGTCTACCTGCATTGCTGTTGAGGCATTAATTTTATTGATAATATTGGAAATATCTTGAATACCTACACTGATGCCATTTAAAGTCTGAGCCGTTTCATTGGCATAATGGACACCTTGGCTGACTTTTTCAACAGTGTTGACAATCAGATCCGCTGTTTGTTTCGCTGCGTCTTGGCTTCTGTTTGCAAGGGAACGTACCTCTTGTGCAACAACGCTGAACCCTTTCCCGTTTTCACCAGCTCTTGCGGCCTCAATAGACGCATTCAGCGCAAGCAAATTGGTCTGGAAGGCAATGTCTTCAATCACCTTAATAATTTTCGATATATTCAAAGAGGCCTTATTGATTTCCTCCATGGCTTCCAACATTTTTTTCATATCCTCATTGATGATGGTTACATCATTGATGGAAGTCTTGGAAAGGTCGTCTGCCATCCTTGTGCTATTGGAATTGTCCTCAATTTCACTTCTGATGATATTAATTGAATTAGCAAGACTTTGAACAGAAGCAGACTGCTCAATAGAACCGCTGGATACAGTTGAAGAATTGTCCAGAACCTGCTTTGAACTCATCAAGACTTGATTTGAAGATTTTCCAATATCTGAAACGGTTTCCGATAGAATATTGATGATGCTGTCTATAGAAGTCTTTAGCTGATTGAAGTCACCCTTGAACTCGCTGCTGTTTGTGTATTGAAGATTGCCTTTGGAAACCTCAGAAAGTGCGAATGAAGTAATATTCATGTACTCAGTAATGGACTTTACCATAAGCGCCAAGGACTCCATCATAAAGCAAAACTTTCCGTTATACTTGTTTTCAATCTGAATCCCGAAATTTCCGTTTGAAAGATTTGCTAACACGTCAACAGCCTCATTGATTGGTTCAGCTACAGCAATAAGCAAACGATTAAGCCCATCTGTTAAGGTTTTCCAATCATCATGATATAATGAGGTATCCAATCGGACATCAAGATTTCCGTCCAATGCAGCATTGATTAGCCTAATAATGTCTGAATTGACAGATAGAATATTGTTTTTCACGGTATCAAAGCGTCTGTTGAAAACTGCTTTTTTACCAGGATACTGTGGCATAGTGATACTAAAATCACCTTTCCCAAGCTTACCCATGTACTCAAGAAAAAGCAGATTATCATTGACCAGGGATTCAATTGTATTGTTAATGGCTGCCGATACCTGTTTGTAGTCTCCATAAAAAGCATCGTCATTGATCTTAGCATCAATATCGCCTTGTTTAAACTTTTCCGCTACCAAAGTTACTTCACTTGTCAGTGCAAGGAAAACGTTGCGCACCTTATTGATTGAGCCTGATAGCAGTCCAATTTCATCGCTTACCTCCGTGTTTATATTGATATTCAGATTACCTTTAGCCATGGATTCTGTTGCCTCTACAACATTTTTAATAGAAGAAACAATCCTGCTTATGATTTGTAACAAGAACAGAGAGATAATAAGGATAATAACAATAACAGCTATGATAGCCACGGTTAAAATATAGTTAGCACCCGCCAGAGCTTCCGCATTCGGTATACTAACTGCGATTTTCCAAACGCCATCATACCCAGAAAAGTTCACAGGAGTAATATAGGTGGTGACTTTCTTTCCATTAACCAAACTTTTACCTGTAACCTGTGTGCTCTTAGATTGTTTATTAACGCTATGAAGCGCTTGATTCAAGTCTTGGTCGAAAACACTGTCAATGTTTTGAGAAACTTGCTCTCGAATGGGAGAATAAGCAATGACATTGTTATCACTGATGATCGTGATATAACCAGAGTCATAAATTTCGGCCTGTTCGAATTGCTTGAAAAGGTCTTCAATCAGCACGTTTACAAACACAGCCCCACGAAAGCGCCCATTTATCATGATAGGTGTTGCAAGTGTTACAGCAAAGTATTCATCGTTTTCGATTTCAAAGGTGTAGGGGGCAGAAATATATCGTTTTGCTGTATTCTTTATCGTGGAGTAATGATATTCACTGATAACGCCTTCAACCAGCTCATTGACAATATAAAAAGGGACTGAATCATTTCCTGAGTTCATTATGTATGGAGCGAAACGACCAATAGGGGAACCATAATTGGTGTTGATGTATTCACTATCATTATTATCATAGGCATTTTCTTCAAATATGGCATACAAAGCCATTAAGTCTGGACGGCTCTTTGCTACAGCAATCAATTCTTGTTCCAAGTTTTCACGGGATGTATTACCCGACTTAATCTGCTGTTCAATAATGTTTGTCAGCGCTTGTGTTGTAAAAAGCGTTTTATCCAGAAGACCTGTCATTTGATTTGAATATCCATTACAGATTTGCTCAGCCTTTGACTTCTCTTCTTTTTCAAGCTCCTTGTAAAAACAAGAGAATACAATGAGGCAAACACAGAGGATACCAAGTACGATTAAAGAAATTGTAGGTAGTACGATTTTGAACCTTAAGCTCTTTCTTTTCATATCCCTTTTTCTCCTTTACAAAATACAACATGCTTATTAAATGACTCAAGGGATTATACGTCAAAAGGATATAGAAGTAAAGTAACTTATTGATAACACACACGGACTGGATGCAAAAAATGAAGCCGTCTGAACCAGCATGGCCCTTCATATGGCGAGTGATATATACCAAAAAATGACAAAAAAAGCCAACGATTTATCGTTGGCTTTTTAAGTTTATGCTTATTCAATTTGTATTAAATTCTGTACTGGTTCAAAGCATACCCTTCGTAGATGGTATCCCCATCCCTTCATCCAAGCTCAGCGCTTGTCGTAAGGCTCGGCCAAAGGCCTTAAACAGCGCCTCGGCAATGTGATGATTGTTTTTTCCATCCAGAAGCTTAAAATGCAGCGTAATCCCACTATTCAAGCAAAAGGCCCGAAAGAATTCCTCTAGCATCTCTGTATCAAGATCACCGATTTTCGCCACGCTGAACCGTGTGTCCATGTTCAAATACGGCCTACCGCAAATATCCAAGGAACACAGCACAAGGGCTTCTTCCATAGGCAGGATAAAGAAACCATAGCGGGTAATATCCATCTTGTCACCCAAGGCTTCCTTCACGGCCAAACCCAGAGCAATGCCTATATCCTCAATACTGTGGTGGGAGTCCACCTCCAGATCGCCCTGACAGCTCAGATCCAGATCCAACCGCCCGTGCTTGACCACCTGCAAAAGCATATGATCAAAAAAGCCAATACCAGTGGAAATCACAGCTTTGCCACTTCCGTCTAAATTCAAGGTTAGGCTTATCTTCGTCTCATTTGTATTTCGCTCAATACTTGCTCTTCGCATTTGTTCATCTCCAAATTATAGATAAAGAGTCATTGTCAAAAAAGTAAAGACCAAATCCCCAGCCTTAAATCAACCTAAGCCGATTTTAGAGGACTTTCATCTTTCACAAAAAACAGCAGTAGAATGGCTAGAAAAATAGTACCGACAACAATGCAGGAGTCCGCCACATTAAAGACTGGAAATTCAATAAAGGTAAACTGGAAGAAGTCTACCACAAATCCTCGAAAAGCTCTGTCAATAAGATTGCCTATAGCACCGGCAGTAATCAGAACCATAGCCACCCGAACCCAAGTGTAGACCTTTGTTTTGGGAAGCTTTATATAATAGTAGATAATGCATCCAAGAACAATCAAGGTTAGGGGAATGAAAAAAATTCGTCCACCCTGAAGCATGCCGTAGGCTGCGCCCCGGTTTTCTACATAGGTCAGGGATAACAAGCCCTTAATTACCACGATGGATGCTCCGTCCTTCAACTTGTCAAGGGCAACCAGTTTGGAAAGCTGATCCACCGCAATCAGAGCCAAAACCACCAAAAGGGATATAATCATATGTGCCTTCTTTCTAAAATAGGTTAAATATCAAGCTTGCAAGCAACTACAGAAGCAATGCACTTTTCTTCCACACTAAAGACCTTAAATAGAACATTGTTGTGTTCGACGGTTGACTTTTGCTCCTTCTCAGGAATGCGTCCAAGCTTTGCAATGATAAACCCACTGAGGGTGTCATATTCGTCACAAGGGAGCTTAACATCCAAAGCCTCGGCCACTTCCTCAAGACTGGCTGCTCCGCTGATTTCATAGGCATTCGGTGCAATCTCTTTGATTTCCGGCTCTTCTTCCTCATCATACTCGTCGCTAATGTTTCCCATGATTTCTTCGATCAGGTCTTCCATAGTCACCAGTCCGATGGTTCCGCCGTATTCGTCAAAAACGATCGCTATTTGGGTCTTGTTTTGCTTCATTTCGTTAAAAACTTCGTCGGTTTTTTTGGAAAAGGGTACAAAATAAGGCTTTCGCATCAGGGTCATTAACGGAAACTCCGTCATACTGAACCCGCTATTGCAAAAAAACTTGATCAAGTCCTTTACGTGCAAAATTCCGACTATATTATCAACATTCCCATCAAATACAGGGATTCTTGAAAACTTATCTTTCACTAAGGTGTCCGCAATGATTTCATTGGTGGCGTCAATGGGTATAGCGACCATGTCTTTTCTATGTATGGCGATTTCGCCAACGGGTTTATCGTTAAACTCAAATACATTATTGATCATTTCGATTTCTTCTTCCGCTATGGAACCATTTTCGGCTCCGGCATCGACGATCATGCGGATTTCTTCCTCTGTTACATTATCATCCAGAGAATTCAGGCCGGGTAGCTTCAAGGTCAGATGAGCCAAAAAGTCTAATAGTACTGCCCCCGGTTTAAAGATCAAGGTTAGTTGGTTCAGGGGTCCCACCAAAAGCAGGGCGATTTCATTGGTTTTTTTGACCACCAAATGCTTTGGAATAAATTCCCCAAGCATCAGCGTAACATAGGTCATACCCAATAACCCCAGAAACAAATGAAATGGATTCCCCCAGAACTCTTTTAAAACCACAAGCGAGACTGAAAGGGTCGCCAAGGTTTTTCCAAACTGAATACCGACCAACTGCTTGTTGGGCTCATCAATAATTTTAAGAATGAGCAAAGCTTTTTTGTTTCCCTCATCGGCAAGCTCATTGATTTTGGATAAGTTTAAGTTTAACAGCGCATACTCATACGCTGAAAAAACACCTACCACCACCAGAAGCAGGATACCGATTAAAATAGATAAAATATGATCATCTCCATCAATTGTGTTGTACAAAGTTTTTAACAATGGTACACGACCATTTTACAACAGGCTATTGAAAATTGCAAATCAATTTTATACCAATCAAATTGCTTCTTTCGATAAGGAACGACGGAAATATATCAAAAAGGCAGGCTCGACGGATGATCCGTTCAGCCTGCCTTTGCTTATTTAATTTCTACTCATTGCACTTATTTTAAAACTTGCTTTCGGTAGCAGTAAACGTCTTTGCCAAAAAAGCCTTTATACTGTATGGGTTTAAAGCCGAAGGATACCTCTTTTTCATCCAACTTCATATCGAATAGTGAGTCACCTGGGCAGTCCAACAACCAGCCGCCTGGTTTACAGACCCTAGTAAGCTCCGCAATTTCGGTTTCGTAATCGTCACCAACTACATGACCCGACATCACAATATCAAAGCTGTTGTCTGGAAAGGGAAGAGCATCTGCCATACCATCCAAAACGCGCATGTTTTGAATACCCTTCTGAGTAATGATCATTCGCATATACTGGCGCAGTGTTTCGACCGGCTCGCTGGCGTAGACTTCGCTGGCAAGCTCTGCCGCCGCAAAGGCTAAACGCCCTGATCCGCTGCCTACATCCAGCACGATCTTACCCTTGAAGTCAGCCAATTCATAAAGGCGTTTTTTGTCCCAGCCTTTGATGAAATCGCAGCATGTTTCCATCATTTCTGGGCGTGTATAGATTACAAAATCCTCAACCGAGGCCAGCACATATACCTCAGCTTTGCGTACTTCAACAGCATCTGTGCATGTCGGGGCACTTGCTGTAAGGTCCCTTACAACTGCTGTGCATTCTGGGCACTTATGCTCGAAGTACCACTTGACTACGGGGTTGGCGTTCAAAGCGACGCCCATGTTGTATCTCCATTCAGCTTTCTCGTTGCGCCAACCGCACGAATCCATCATCAGTCGAATTTGAAAGCGCTCCATGAGTAGAAAGCTGTTAAAGGAAAAATCCTCCGGGTTAATCCAATTTAGTGACATAAATCCTCCTAAATGGGAGGGCTAAAGTATAGTCACCCTCCTTGATTGGTTTGTCGTTACGATGACTGTGCTTTTCATGTTGATCACCCTTTCTTTGTGGATTGAGTTCATATGTTTCAAGTAAATAGTCTTATGGTACGTAGTGAGGCTTGTGAGCGATCGGAGTATGGTCGATTTACTTCTTGAAACATATGCCGTCGTGTTCAATTTCGTATGACCGATCGTTCTGTTTATTTTATCACAAGATTTATCTTTTTCAAGTCTCAGCTTACTTACAGGTTTGTTACAAGTTTGGATTATTTTTTTATAGCGGTGGAAAATTTTTTAAAATGATGTATAATCAGAAAGAATACCTTAAAAAAAGCAACTATAGGAGGATAAAAAATGGGCAAAGTAGTTTGTTTTGGAGAAATCATGTTACGTCTGGCACCACCTGGATATCTTCGATTTAATCAGGCTCAGAGCTTTGACGTTGTTTACGGCGGGGGAGAAGCCAATGTTTGCGTGTCCTTGGCCAACTTTGGGCAAGAGGCTTCCTTTGTGACTAAGCTTCCTGATAACCCAATTGGACAAGCTGCCATCAACGAACTGCGCAAGTATGGGGTTTGTACCAAGGATGTAGCCAGAGGCGGCGAAAGAATCGGCATTTATTATATTGAGAAGGGTGCTTCCCAACGTCCCTCAAAGGTGGTCTACGACCGTAAGTACTCCTCTATTTCCGAAGCGGACGAGAAGGATTTCAACTGGGACGAAATTTTTAAGGGGGCCACTTGGTTTCATTTCACCGGCATCACCCCGGCGCTGAGCAAAAAGGCAGCCAATGCAAGCATAGCCGCCTGCAAAAAAGCAAAAGAACTCGGCATTCCCATTAGCTGCGACCTGAACTACCGCAAAAACCTGTGGAGTACGGAAGAGGCGGGCAAGGTTATGAGCGAGATTATGCCCTATGTGGATGTGTGCATAGCCAACGAGGAAGATGCAGAGAAGGTCTTTGGCATCAAAGCAGAAAACACCGATGTGTCAACAGGCGCACTCAGCCATGAAGGCTACAAGGACGTAGCCTTGAAGCTCGCTCAACGCTTCGATTTCAAAAAGGTTGCCATTACCCTGCGGGAAAGCCTCAGCGCAAACGACAACAACTGGGCCGCCATGCTTTATGACGGCAAGGAGTTCTACTTTTCAAAAACATATCCCGTGCATATTGTTGACCGGGTGGGCGGCGGTGACTCCTTTGGAGGCGGCTTGATCTACGCCATCCTGAACAACTACTCCTCGCAGGATACCATTGAGTTTGCCGTGGCGGCTTCCTGCCTGAAGCACTCCATTGAAGGCGACGCAAATCATGTGACCGTTAGTGAGGTTAAAGCTCTGATGAAGGGTGACGGCTCCGGACGGGTACAGAGGTAAAGATACCTGTGCTATAAATAGCGGCCAACAACAAAAAAGCCTTCCATGATTGGAGGGCTTTTTTGTTGGCTTGACTGGCTTTGGTTAACTTGCTATATATTCGGCAAAGAGTTTCTCAAATTCTCCGTTCGCTCATGAACATCGCTCCGGATAATTTGGAAACTCTAAAGCCGAATATATAGCTTGCAACGTCCCCTTTGACTTGTGATATAGAGCACATCCTTTGATTGTACATTAGGCTCATTCGTTTGAATCTAATAGCCGTACAACCTCTTCGAGCGAACAGACTTTTTGATGGGCTATACGATTGCGCATATTATACAATAGTTCAACACGAGAACGTGCATTTTCGTCAGGAATATACAGTATATAATCTTGGGTATCAATGCCATAAGAATCTCGACGTCTCTGATGCATTAAAAAACGGATGGTTGAGATCTCTGCAATATCATCTGGGGAGATAATTCTTTCACCATTTGTATCCCGAAGTCCACCAGGTAGAAATTTGTCAGCATAGATGTAAGCTTCAGTAACATTATCACGCCATTTTTCAATAATCGCTCTGCATTCTTGCATAATTAAAGGAAAGAGAATCTGAACTTGAGCGTTCCAGACACGACGAGAAAGATTATCCACCACTCCGTTTGTGCTGATATACTGTTCAGGGCTGTCACGATCAAAGCGAAAAGTTCTTACAAAACTTAACACTTCTGCTGCATCTGTTCCCAATATGGATGCAGCAAGTGTGGTGAGATATTTCTTTTGTCCGATGGTCATCTTATTATCAGTTATCAAAAGTCCAGCAAACACCTGAGCATCATACTCAGAAATGAAGTCTTTGTATGATAGTATGCCTACATGTCTAGGATAATTACCAACTGGAATGCTTGGGGCGTCAAGCAGCACCAGTCCTCCGCGTGGTGATAGCGGCTTATACTCCTTCAAAAAACCAAGCCATTGTCTCGTTGTATCAGTATCCATTGCTGTTACACGAATGATACGATTAGTTAGTTCTGGTCTCTTCTGTAAAAAATCGGCATACTTTGTTGAGGTTCTATATAAGGATTTAAGTTCAAAGTGGTCAACCAGTAATTTCCCCGGCGTTCCAGAAGCATTGTTAAGATTCTCAAACAAAAATTCGTCATTATTTCCACGAATTCCATCGGTCAGGAGTTCAAAAAATGTCTCTTTCCATGGCATTGAATCAGGAATGTCCAAGCATAAATGCCTGCCCTCACAAAGCACATCAACTGCTTCACGTAAAAATAAGGATAGACCAGATACCTGATCCCACCATATTATCTCGGGAGATCTCACAGATTTATTGCTCACCTACAATCACCTCGGGTTTGTCAAGTTGTTCAAAACGTTCGTCAGGCGTTCTGCCGAAAATATTTAAAAAGCGAGAAAGCCGGAATCGATAATACCCCGATTTTTCCACCAATATGTTCATATCACACATCTCAGATAATAGATTTGAGCAGTTTTCTCTGCTCATGTTACTGAAGTCGTTAAGGCCTAAATCATCAGGGCAGTTGATAATTTCATCAACACTATATCCCCGTCCTCGCTTTTCTCCGGCAATATCGTACAAATATGCCACATACTTAGCAATTGCATAGTAGCTTGGGTCTGCCATGAGGGTCCAACGCAACCTGTCATTTACCCATTTGGTGAGCTCAGACGATTTTACAATCGCCCCAATTTGAAGTTCTTTTAATTCGTACGGAGGGTTTATGTTGTCTTTGTAATGGCTCTCGTATTCATTCATCAGCATGTCCACTAGCTTCGTCCCTACAAAATGAATAACTCCAGGATAGAAGTTTGTGTTTATAAGTAGCGGCAGCAAAATATCCGGATTTGTTAAAAATCCAAGATAGTTCAGTGGACGCGACAAAAGTCTAAAGGCGTCTGTGCGGGACATCGGTTTAATGCAAAGAGGAGCACCAAAATGACCAAAAATCGTGTTTGGGTCATTGGCAGCAAGAAACACATTGTGTAGTCCTGCAAACACAAACTTGAACTTGCCTGGAGCAAATTTACACAAATCTTCAAGGTGCACGAGCGGTGCGTAATTTCTTTCTTTGGAAAGTGCTGCAAGGAGTTTATCCGCCTCGTCTACTAACAACAAAAGCTTTCTGTCACCCTGTTTAAACCATTCGCTTAATTCTTTACAAATTTCCATAATTGAATTTGCTGGTTGGATGTTTATGCCAGCTTTACTTAATTCCCTGAATGTGTTTTGGACAAAATCCGTTTCATCATAATCATTTCCGGCATTAACAAATATGCTAAAGTTTTTTTGTGGTACATGAAACCGATTTTTTGCACGCTGCAAAAGTGCGGTTTTGCCCAGTTGCCGTCCCCCATAAACGATTACAGGTCCGTTCATATCTAAAATCTTTGCTATTTCATCACTTCGCCCAATATACATTTCATCGGCGACAGGAATCGTACTGGTTATGGAAAATAGTTGTTTGATTCCTGTGTACGGAAGAGAGCAGGCTAGCATTGTTTTTAGGCGCTCAGCTTCAAGTTTGGTTGCCAAATGCAAGAGCAGCACCCAGTCCATAAGTATAAATGGGTTTGCAGCTTTTCCATCTTTTAAAAAATACTTAGCAAGCTGTCTACGTTGGGCAAGGCTCAGAAAACCATTCAGAAATACAATCGGAATAGCATTTTTTTCGTTGATTCCCCGCACTTCGCTTATAATAGACGCAGGTTCAACTCTTCCGAACATCTCAATCACGCAGAAGTCCGATTCTATTCGTGTGCCTAATGCGGCGATAGGATGCTTGTAGTTAAGGTTGTTCATACTGTCCGGTATCATTTTAGCGACAAAGCGTGCCGGGGAGCTGTTTGCGTTACTTCGAATTACTTCCTTGACAGTAAAGCCCAATTCCTTAAGCATTACTTTAATTCCGCTTGATCCATCAATTTGCGGTGTGGGTGGTATGCTTTTGGTAAGGTTATCCGCAGAATCGAAATGCAGGGTCGAAAGGCCAGCTTGCCTAAGCTTATCTTTGACAAACTCCTTCGCAAATGAATGTAGAGACTTGTCTTTGTTTTTAAAACAAAGGGTATATAACTCATTAAAATACACTTCATCAATAAACTCTGCAAATAAACCCGTTTCATCAGCGGACATATCTTCGCCCTTGATATCATTGCTGTCATGATTATTTAATACATCCTCGACAAGAATAAAGCTCGCATTTTCTCTGTTAAGGAATGATTCGGCACGATCTAAATATTCGCCGGGATTTGTTTCGCGGCGTCGATTAATCTCATCTGCCCAATAGGAGCGATTCCTTTCAATTTCTTCATCAAGAGTCTGCCTGAGAGCCCCAATAAAATGGCGCAACCGAGCAAAATCGTTTGACTCTAAAAATTCATGTTTTAAACTCTCCAATTCTTCAAATGCCGATTCCTTGGACTGCTCGTCCACACACCCGTAGTGACATTCGCGTTCGTACTTCTCCAAAAAAGCTTTCATTTCACTCTCAACATTACATTGTGCATACTGAAAATCCTTGTGATAATCTGCTTGCTCCGACTTTTTCCTATATTCACAAATCATGATGGCCTGTCCGAGATTATCAAAAAGCGGATCGCCTGGAGTTTCAATTCTTCTAAGCACAAGAGATAAATCCTGCGGACTCTGCTCAATATGACGCAATACATTGCGCCAGGGTTCATAGTATTGGATATGCGAAAAGGTATCATCAACCACAGGGATGCCATACTTTAGCGGTAAAATTCCAATTGAAAGCCAATCTTCGGGTATAAAACCTTTGAACCCTTTACCGTTGAGCTTTGCCAACAGGTTTGAAAGTGTATGTATCAGAACAGCTCGGTCTTCATGATGGCAGTTGGAGCGCAAGTTTTTTATGACTTCATTGAGAATAGTCTTGAGCTTAGAAACGATCTTTGGCAGCTCAGAATTGCTGGCCTCTGTACTTGCATCGGTTAAGTTTAGCCAATTCTTAATTATTTCCAAGCGCTCATTATACTCTCTGATAATTGTTTTTCTAATTTCATAGCCGAGGCGCCTATCACTATGATTAGGGCGATGCTTCTGCCAGGCGTTATCCAACTCTGTTTCTATGGTCTCCTGTACGATAAGCCCATGATCTGAGTGATGGGAAAATGCTTCATAGACGAAATTTCTTTCTTTTATGTTGTTTTCGGAAATGATTTTAATACACTCACCCAACAAGCTATCTTTACCTAAACATTCTTTACGTGCATTCTCAGAACCCTTTATCTGTTTTGGGTTGCTTCGCAGCTCTCGAAGACTTTTTGCTTTTTCGGCTAGCCGCAGAAGTGCTTCATTTTTTGCCTGAGCATCAATAAAGTGGCTCGTTAGTCTATCTGTAAATCCGCAGTGAGATACCTTCTTGATCTCTAAAAAAGCACTGAACGTTGACTTTAGATCCTCTAACTCTTTAAACACCGAATCAAAGTTTTTCAACATTCCCTCCGCATATTGATAAAGCACACGACCATCATCCTCCGAAGCAGGATTAAACAATGCGCGAAGCAACGCAGCAAGATGCAGTCCTGTACCTTCGTGTTCTTCAGCGAAGAGAGCAAACAGTTCTTTATAGGTATAGTTTCGAGTATCAAGCGGAAAATCTGTCGCAAGCAGCAAGCGCTTGTAATTCTCTGCATACAATGGTTGGTTTGCAAGAGAAAGTGCCTTTGAGAGAACAACGGCTCGACCTAGGTAGTCTGTTGTGTTGCTTTCATTTGCGTCTGCTGCTTTACGGAGCAAGGAGCGCAAGAGTACATCAAACGGCTCCTGTTCTGCTGGTAAAATTCTACCTTCAAGAAGGTTTTTCGCTATCAGTGACGGTTCATCGTCAGCTGTCATCGGAAATTCCAAACCAGTTATTTCATTTTTAACAAACAGTGGAGGCTTATCCTCACTCCGGCAACTTGTTTTAGGCTCTGGGCTTAGTCCTGCTTCTGAAAACGGTAAGAGGTTGTTATCATTGTTTTGGCCAGTCGTTTCAGGATCTACACCTACTATTAGCAGAGGATCGCATGAATGGGGAAATCCGACACCAGGTAGAAGATGTGATAAAATATCTTTAAACGATACTGTGTTCCCATCTGAATCTAAAAATTCGACAGTTGTGCCGTCATCGGCTATACCGCATATGTATACTTTTTTATCAGGGTTATTTATGAATTGTGTTAATCTTTCTTTCTGCTTAAGCAAAGGGTTAGTTGTTGCGTCAGTAGGTGACAGGGATATCTTATCTGCAATAGTAAACAAAACAAATCCAATAGGGGTTGTCTTTTTTAGGGAAGCTTGAGAGTCATCTTGTTTAGGTTCCAGAGTGGGTTGCATTTCAATAATAACAATGTTGTTATGCTGATCTGTAGAAACTCTTTCCAAGTCGCAACTCGAAAATTCTTGCCAACAAAAACGCTGTATATATAAAGCGATTGAATTTGTTCGTTCCCAACGATTCATGTCCGTATCCATTTTCATCAAATTATGCTGATTATTGCACCATATTTCTCGCTTGATGCTTGCGACTTTGCTCATCACTTTAAGACTTTTTTCTTTTTTGAACACTTCGGTTCCTTTTTTTGATAGGGCATAAAACTCAGTTCCAGAGTGGATATGTTTTATCGAAGATATAAGTCCGTTCTTATAAATTCGTCTAAAACTTGAATCTGTGATTTGATCGTTATACACAAAAGTTTGTAGTTGGTGTTTTGTTAAAAAACCAAGCCTTGCAAAAATATGTAGCAACTCAAGTTCTCCACGTCTTGAATGTATTATAGCAGTTACACCTCCGTTTCTATTAGCAGAGGACACATAGTCTGATATAAAGGCCTTGGGACTAAACGGTAAATTGGTCTTTTCAGTTACAATGGCATACTTATCTTCTATTGTTGGCTCATTTTCTTCCGGTTTCGTAGATAAGGGGGGGACAGCGGGCTGAGTAGGCGACGGTAGAAAGTTAGGTGTTACAGGCTTGTTATCATTGCTAAGATTGCTATCATTTTCGCTTTTAGCACCCACGATAAAAGAAAACTTACCTCGGTATAGCGGGCGTGTTACTGTAGGCCCAAAGAATTTCTCAACTAAATCATATTCTTGCTCACTCAAGTCTAATTCAGGCTTTTCCACAATTGCAACAAATAATGAATAAGGTTTAGCGAAATCAGCAATACCATCCGTAGATTGCTGGAGCCGCTCGGTTATTTCACATTTGTATCGGCCTAATAGAGCCTCTGCATCTATGCTTTGTGAAGTGATCCCACGAAACCGTTCAATTGAGCTTAGAGCCTCTTCTACTATTTTACTATTAGTTTCTGAACTTAGAATGGCTTCTTCTATCAGCGAAGTAAACTTCTCAAATGTGTAAGAAGCCTCGGAGATAACCAAAGCATCCATTTCAAGACTTTTCACTTCTTCCATAATGGTGCTTCCTAAAAGCTGTAATTCATTAAGTTGATTGCGTAGTGACAAATGATCCATTTCTGCACCTCCATTAAAAAGAATTTGTAAAAATTATATCGCATTTTGTCGCCAACCACAAGTAACTTTGTAAAGTTTATTCTTGTTTTGTAATTATGTATTCGGCAGTAGAGTTTCCAAATTGTTCGGAGCGAATGGGATATAGCTTTGTTTGCCCACCGCGTTTCTAAGCGAATGAAAAAAGGCCACCGTATGGTAGCCTTCATTCGCTTAGCGGACGCTCGCTTCAACTCTTATGAACTTTATTTCCGAAAGCTCCAATCTCTTCGTCGTCAATCGGTTTTGTAACCAAGGTACTATCTGCCCTTAACAGCAGTAACTGCATTTACTGGTTTGCTTCACATCCTCAATATACCGCTCCATAATCCGCTCTTGATACCCTGCATATTTTGTGCTTTCGATATGCCTGCCAAGGCTTACCAATTGGGGACTCTCAAGCTTTTTGAGTTTACTGAGCCTTGCGTCTGTAAGCGCTTCCTCTGACAAGGCGGAACGATAGTCCGCTTCTGTAAAGCGCCAAAACTGAAGCTTACTTCCGTACCTTTTTTTCAGATTGTCCGCAATGAGCAGGCCTTCCGGATCAAAGTCGCCGGAATAGTAGAAGGTGAGTTCCTCCTCCGCCAGCTTGTCCAGTAAGAGCAGGGACGAAAGCTTTGGCTGCCCGTTGGTACAAAGCATGGAGGGGTGATCGTTTTCGGAAAGGGCGTCAAGAATGGTGCTGAAAACCGCTGGGTTTTCCATGATAAAGACCACAGAATTTCCAAAGCTGGGTATCACCCGGCTGATTCGCCCCAGATTCGCCAAGGAAATGTGCAAAGGCTCCCGTGCTTCGGAAAAGCCTAGCCACCCCGAGTGCTTGCGCATATCTTCATGGGTCGCAGCTACATCTTCATGATTCACATTGCTTTCATCTGTCTTGCTTTCATCTGTCTTGCTTTTGTCCGTCTTTGCATCAATTCCATCTCCCAAAAAGGCTTCCAAGCCATAGCAAACCGTATAATTGGTAATGTCACTTTTGATGATCCCGGCTCGAAAAAATAGCTCTGCCTTTTCCTCGGACTTGGCAGGCTCCTTCAGCTGAAAAAGGTGACAGAGTCCTAGGGTAAAGATCCGGTCGGCTTCGCTTCCGTCGTCAAAATAATGGGGATTGCCCGTAATTTGTGTAGAAAAGACGGCAAGGCGAAGCATTTTTTTATTGTTCTGGGCAAAGGCCAGCGCTTGGGTGACGGTTTGCAGAAGTCGTTCCAGCTCGTCTTTGTCCTTTTTATATTTGTTCAGAAGGGTATTGTACGGCTTCGCCTTGGTTTCCAGCACCCAACGAAGCCAAGCCTTTGCCTCTTCCCAACCAAGGCCGTCAATCAGACGGTCAAAATACGCTTGCTTGCTTAGCGCAGTGCGGCTTTTTTCTTCGCCCTTGGTGATTAGTTCTTCCTGAAAGTAAGCTTCCACAATTTCCAGTAAGCTAAAAGCCTCGAATCGCGTGTTCAGCAAGGCCTTTTCGATTTTGCCGATGGAAATTTCCATGTTCTTTTTGTGGGAAAAATCCTTGACGAGCAGATTTTGTAGGGCAGTCTTTTCCTCGGGACGTAGGTTCCGAAGTTGAAGCGTCCCGCCCATGTGCCCAAGGGAAATATATTTTTCTTTTACAGCCTTAAAAAGGCGGGTGTAGCCCCCGCCTTTCTTGAAATACGCAATACATTCTTTTAATTTGTCATCCATGTCACTGTTTCTCTACCATTCTACCATTCTACCATTATCCAACCGACCCCATCTTCAGCTCTCCGTTATCAATGAGCCTTGCATGGCCGTTCCAAATATAACGGATGACGGTGACATACTTTACATTGTTGGGTCTGTGAAGCTGGTAGATGGCCAACCGGGGAATGGTTTCGTAGTCCCCCCACAGAACCTGGGAGTTAATGATAAAGTTAAAGTCAAATTCGGCCATCAAACGGAACATGTCCTGTACATTGTGATCATCGACACCGGCAAAAGCTTCGTCCAGGGATAAAAGCTTGGGGGCTTCCTCGCTGGCACCCTGATACTTTGCCACCACTGCGGAAAACAAAGGGACATACATGGACATGGCCTTTTCGCCGCCGCTAAACTGGAAGAAGGCTTTGTTGGTGAGTTCTCTTTTTTTCTCTCCGGTTTTGACGTAATAAAGCTGAAATTCAAACCACTTTCGATAGTCCAAAATGTCCTTCATGATGGCATGGAAGCTGCTTGTGCTTTGACTGTCGTAAAGGCGCTTTCGAGCTTCCGCAATCTTGGAGCGGAAATGCTTTCCAAGCCGTTCGATGTCCGATTCCTTCATCAAACCCGCATCTCTCTTTAACAGTTCAACCAGTTCTCCGGTATTCATTTGTTCTTCTGTCTCTGCCTTTTGTCTCTTCCATTCCAGACTCAGGGCCAGACCGCTAGAGGTGTTCATGTTTTTCATCAGACTGTTCATTTTCTCTACCCACTGCTCACTCTTGTAGATCCGTGCGCTGATCTTCTTGCCGATGGTGTTGGTCAGTATGTCTTCGAAGATTTCCTTGTCGCTTTCCTTTAACAGTAAGTTTTGCTCCTCAATGGACTGGCTCAGCTCACTGAGTAACTCCATAAACTTTACCGACTTTCCCCTCAGTTTGCAGACGATGTCCACCCGCTTTAGGTGTATTTCGGGAAGTGTAGGCTTGTCCTCAAAGATTTCCAGCATGGTCAAGTTATACTCTGTTAGCCGATCAAGATTCTTGTAAAACTGGTCTTGCACCGTACCCAACAGGGATACGCTGCTTTTGTCTGCGTCCAATGAGGACTCCAAGGCTTGACACAGGCTCTTGACGCTGCAGTCCTCTTCCAGATTCAAAGCCTCAAAGGGAACATAGCCCAGGCCATACTCATCCGAGACCGCTTGTTTTAAGGCGTTTGTCCGTAAGACCTGCCCCTCCTGCGTGGCTGCTTTGACAGAAATCTGATCCTCTCGATACTTAAGCTCCTTCTTGGTGGCCTCCGCTGTTCCAAAAAGCTGCTTGATCGCTTGGGGCAGCTCGCCAAGTCTTCTCAGATAGGTGTCGATCTGCTCCTTGACCTGTTCATAGTTGGTCATTTCCAAATGTTTTTTGTGCAGTTCCTCGTTCCGAGTCAGTTCACTGAGCTTCCCTTCCAACTTACCTATATCATAGCGAAGACTCTCTGTATCCGCATCGAGATCGTTCAGTTGTTCTTCCTTCCCCACAATAAGATCCAGATAGGTCTGAACCCTGTGGTATAAAATCATCAGCTCATTCAGGCGATTCCGATAGGTGCCCAGACTCTCCAGCCCCTCTTTAAAGGCCTCCAGGTCAAGCGGGATACTTACCTTGCCAGCCAATTCCTTCAGTTGCAGCTTCATTTCTTCAAGTGCCGCAAGCACTGTCTGTTTCTCCTTTTCACAGGCGGATACAGCTTCGTTGGCCTTGCGGAGAATTTCATCGCTGTCCAGAATCCACTGACCCGCTACATGGATATCCTCAGTGCCAGGCAGTTGACTCAGCTCTTGGTCTAGGCTTTGGAGTCTTTCGGTGAGGTTCTTGAGCCGTTCTTCGGCTTCCTCCAAGTCTTTTTGCAGGCTTTCCAGTTCCGACTTCAAGAGCGCAACAGCCTTTAAACGAGTGCGTTCCCTGGTCTTTTCCCCAATGTATTGGGACACATAAGTACCGGAAGCCGTTCCGTACAGGAGGCCCAGTTTAAAATCTCCCTTTAGGCTTACATAAGTCGTGGCTTGCTCTTGGGGAGCCACCAGGCTGCCTTGCACAAGACCGCCATAAAAAGGATCGTTTAGAGAGTCGTCAAGCGAATCGGTAAGCCCGATCCCTTTGAGAATCTCTGAAAGCAAGGCGTTAAAATCATTCCCACCGGCCTCCTGTTCCACAGACAGAATCTCTCCAAGATTATTGTCAAAGCTCTTTTCACAAAAAATGTAACTGTCGCACATACCCTTATCCGTCTTTAGGGCAAGATTTTTGTATTTTTGGGGTACCACCAGAGCCGTTAAAAGGCCCATACGGTTGAGGGCTTCTTCAACGGCGTTTACAGTTTCATCTGAAACGGCGTTCTTAAAGCTGATCAGCTTATAGAAGGGGACAAAGGGAACATTGAGTTTTTGCAGTCTTTGACGATTCTTGACGACCTCCGGCGGGAGAACGGGTTCCACTTCTTTTGTGCTTTCTAGGGCAAAGATTTCCTCCTGCTTTTTCTTGATCGTAGCTTCCAGGCCTTCCTTTTGCATCTGCTCTCCGATGTGCAGCTTGTTGAGTTTATCCTTGCTCTGTCTTACCGTATCTTCCAGCAAACTCTTTAAGTTCAAGTAGCGATCGGTGGGTACAAACTGGACGACTGCCTGACGCAGCTTGGTCATATCATCCTTTTTGAGTTTTACCTCAATCGTTTTTTCCGCCCAGAGATTCAGCTTTTCTATGATTTCTCCTTTGATCCCCAGCAGCTGACTATGAGCTTGTTCCAAGCGTAAAAGCTTTATATCCCGATCGGAAACCAACTCGTCATAGCGTTGTGAGATGCTGCTGTATTTAATCGTCTTTTCGTTTTTCTCCCTCAAAAGCTCAATGCCGTCCTTCAAGATCTTCTCATAGGCCTGCATTTGATTCTTTGTGAAGCTAAAATCATAGCGCTTCTGAAAATCAAGCTCCGCTTCCATCAGCGCTTGTTCAGAGAAGCCAAAGTCCTGACTTAGCTCACCCATTTCCTTTAACAAAACAGTACCTTGCGCTTGTAAGACTTCACTATCCTGCTTCTTCTGCTCGATTTCGTAGGACAGGGACTTAAATTTACTCCGTTTTGCTTCTAGCTCTCCCTTTTTAGCTGCCAGGCTTTGGCCTTGCTCCAGAAACTCTCTTTGAGTTTGCTCCAGGGCTTCCTTCAACTTAAAGGCATCGGCATGGTCTCTTTCCAGGGCATTTTTCTGCTCCGTCAGGATACGTTGCTCCTCCTCTAGGCCTTGAAGCGTAAACTCGGCTCTTTGCAAAACTTCTTCTAATTTCTTATGTTCATTTTCTAGCCACTGGATTTCAGACTTTACAGATTCTAGCTTTTTTTTGTTCTCCGTATAGCCTTTCACCTTTTCCAGCAAAACGGTTCTATTATAGCGGTCGAAGACCTGCATAATACGGTCGGCGGACTTTTTACTTTCCTGTAAGCTTTCCAGGTTGGATTTTAAGTTATCCATATTTTCGATGGCCTCGGACATTGGGCGCAGATCCTCATCAGTGAGGGCTGGAAGGGAAGCACTCAAAATTTCGTTAATGACAGTAGGCTTAAAGTCCTTAGACAGTTTCGGGGTTCTCAGCTGGATCAAAAGGTTAATCAACTCCCCATACTCATCAATAGACGAAAAGCCAAACAAGAGCTTATTGACCATATCCATATACTCGCTCTGCTTATCCAAGACCTGGCCGCCTGCCCCCAGGCAAATTTTCAGCTCACCTTTAGTAAGGCACAATTTACCGGCGGTTTTATCCTTTTTATAGAGTTCAATTTTCTCACCGATTCTCCGGCCGTCAGTGACACAAAAATACCACGAATCCAGGGCTTTATACTCTCTGGCTCTAAGGCCCATACCGATGGTCAAGAAGGTATCAGAAGCGCTTCTTTTAAACTCCATGAACAAATAGCCAGTACGCTCCTGGCGGCCATCTCCCTCCTCAAGCAGATAATTTTCAAGTTTACGATCACGACTCCCAAAGGGATCCAATCTTCCGGGGCTACGATTTGCGTCCAAGAGCAAAGGAATAAAGCTTTGCATAGTAACGGACTTACCCGAGCCATTAGCGCCCCTGAGCAGCATACGGCCTTCTTCAAAGATAAACTCCTCATCGTCATAGTACCAAAAATCAATCAATCCTATACGGTGGGCCACCCATTTACTACTTAACATTTGAACCTCCAAGTTAAAGAATAAGACTGTGGGGGAGGAAGGGATTTACTCTTTTCCTAAATTCGTCCCTCTCTCGTTACCCTGTATACTTTCCTGTTAGCTTTCCAATTATGGGCTGTAGCTTGATTTGTTGATCGCTTTCTTCAGCAAAACCTAAACCAGTCATGTAGGTCAAACATTCATTAATGAGTTCTTGGTTGGTCTTGTCCTTGTAGGTCTTGCCCCAGTTTTCGCCGTGCCTTTGCTTGCAGCTCTCAATAAGACGCTTTAGGTCTTCACGAGTCAGATGAAGGCTTTCATCAGGGCTCAGTTGAAGGAGACCGCTGGCTATGTCCTCTTGTATTTGCTGGTTCAGTAGGAGGATGATGTCAGAAAGATTGCTGTTTTCCGGGAAGCTCCTTCCCATGGTCGCGTCCTCCCTCGCCACTAAGTAGGCGCTGGTCTTGTGTATGTGGAGATCGCAGTTGAATTCTTCGCTCATATCCTTTTCTATGGTGTTGCGGAAGTTTCGGAGATAGATGAAATCCTCGTCTTCATCAAAGCTTTTGTACATGCCAATGGATAGTAGTAGCTTGCGGTAAACCCGATGCCGACGTACTTGCCCCCTGTCTTCGTCCACATTGATGTATTCGCTTTTCTCAAAGTCCGATAGGCTGCTGTAGCCCATGATGTCCCGGGTGAAGCTCCTTACAAAGTACCTGGATATCCCTGTAACCTCAAAAAGTACCTCCGTGTCCGCATCCCGGGCAAATTGTTCTTCTTCTCCGTCGGTTGCCTTCATTAGATTGTTTTTGAGACAAAATTTAATGACCTTGATTAAGCTCTTTCGGTTGTTATATACCGTCCACTCCAGCTTTTCCGGAGTGTGGTTCACCTGTAGATATTCGGTAAGCTCTGAAAGTACAAATTGCTCCTCCGCACTCTTGTCCTCCAAAAACATCAACACCACACAAAGCATACTGTACTCCAGTGTGGATGTGAAGTCTTGAATGCCCATGAAAGGCTCAGCCTTTCCGGGTAGCTTTTCCAACTTGATCAAATAGGGGTTAATCAAAAGCCGGTAGCCCAGCTTTTCTTGAAAAAGCCGCTTGTACTTAGAGGTGTCGTCCTTGACCCGATAGTACTTTTCTTTATCCTCGGATTTTAAGATCCAGCGGTTGTTTAAGAGTTCTTCCAATGTGTTCATTGTAAACCTCGATTTCTATGTGATTGCTCAAAAATAATTTTGTAGCCGGGCATTACAAAAATCCCGTCTGTGCAGTTGATTTCAACCGTGTTGTGGCAGTTGGAGCGGTCAATGTAAAAAAATCGTCCGTTGTCCGTTTTAACCTTTTCGTTCCCGGCCTCCAAGCCCTTGGAGAGCCAAATTAATAAAACAGCCCTGGTCTCCGGCTCAATGACAGGCAGCTTGGCAAAATCAATTTCGTCTCCCGTGCTGTAGCCTTCCAGTAGCTCCTGTTCCCTTTGGAACTGTGTCATCAGTTCCTTCATCAACTGCTCCTTCTCCTGTTTGAAATCCCGAATACCGCTTCTGGAAACGCTTTCCTTGTAGCTTCGAATCCTGGGAACCAGGCCCACTTCAAAAGGCGGCTCGTCATAAACTCCGCTGTAAATGCTGTCCGTGCTGCGGTAAAAGTCCCCCTTCAAATGTACCGGCCTTTCCACGCCAAAGACGAGAGCAGATAGCTTGTGGGCTTCCGAAAGAGACTCGCACTTTGAAAAAATCTCGCAGAGCTTACGGTATTCCTCTTTACGGTTGGCACCCATGGTGTAGATTTCGGAAATCTGGGCGGCATATCTTGTGATACGCCGTATCATGTCGTTGGTTGCGTCAAAAAGCTTTAGGGCCTCGTTCTGCACGCCATTCTTCGTCAGAAACCAGGCTTCGATACTCTCCCAACGGCCGTAGATCATTTCTCGGACATCGTATTCGCTCAGAACAATGTCCAACCTTGGAATGGACAGCTCATGTTGAACGACCTTGTTTAAAAGGAAGTGCAGATCCTCCTGAGACACGCTGCCTACAATATGCTCAATGGCAGCAAGGTTCTTTTGCAGGCTCTTAATAAAGGAGCGCAGATACTCCACCAACTTGTCCTTAAAAAGCAAGAACTCCCGGGTCTTCATCATTTCTTCGGCATGGACGCTGTTCAAGTCTCGGATATAGTCCTGACAGTTTTGATTGAGCCGGATAAAGTCCGTATTGACCACATCCCACCAGGCATAAATCGTAAGCTCATCACTGTGTTTAATGGTATTGATTTTTGCCAGCTCGTTTCGGAGACGCTCTAGGAGGGTTGGCTCCAGAGAAGCCCCTTCGATAAACAAATTCTCCAGCTTGAGGGTCATTCGTTCGATTTCCACCGAATATTCGGAGAGCTGATACCGAAACTGCTTGTTTTTGAAGTCTTCTATGGTGTTCACCTTGGCCGTGTCCTGGGCAGCGATCAGGTTTCTCCATTCTGTCAGTTGCGCCAGATCGTTTTTGCATTGGTCAATGCTGTATTCTGCAAAGAGCTCATGCTTGCTCAGCTCGTTAAAAACATCTTCCTTATAAAGCCAGTATCGTACCTTTTCGTATTGGATATAAAAATAGCGAATAATGACACGGTATCGTTGCACATTATCCGCTGATAAATATTTGGTTTCACTGATTGGTTTAACTAACTTGTCGGTAATCTGCATACTCTCACCTCGTATAAGATAGGCCCCATTGTACATGAATCGGTGATCGTTTGCAACATCGGCTTTCGCATTTCATGTGAAAAGTTCAAAGAGAATTATAAAAACACAAGATTTACATCAAGTGTGCCCAGTTTGGTGCACACGAACGGTGCACAGAGGTGTGAGAGGTAGGCTATCCAAAGATGGGTGGCCTTTATTGATAACTTGCACAAATCAGGTTTTTAAAGTAATCTGAGAATTTTTAGTAAAAATATTCAATTGATTGTTGACTTATAGTAAATAATGTTGTATAATAAAATAAATTATACGTATAAACAATGAAATTATTGTGATATTTTTAAGGTGGGATTTTATTTGTTTTATGCACACTCGGAAAATAATGAAGGCGATAAGCAAACGATGAAACAGCATTTGGAGAAAGTATCCGAGCTGGCTGGGCAATTTGGAGCTAAATTTGAAATGGAAACAGAGTGTAAAGTTATGGGCTTGTTTCATGACTTGGGTAAGTACTCAAAAAGATTTCAAGGGGTTTTAGAGGGTACAGAGCAAAGAGTGAATCATGAGGCGGCTGGGGCCCTTATGATGATTAAGCTATATTCAGAAAAGGTTGAAATATTGGCTAGATGCATTTTCGGGCATCACAAGGGATTAGAAAATGATATTAACAGCTATTTGAAAACATCACTTGAATCAGAACATGGGGAAGATAAGAAAAATAGAAGGTATTCCATTAGTGGAAAAGAAGAATACCAAAAACTCTTCGAGATTATGAATTCGGATCTGAATATACCGAGGGTTCGATTAAAAATCAGTCTATCTGGCTCAACGTTAAATATTTCAAAAATGCTAAAAACCAGAATGTTATTTTCAACCCTTGTTGATGCTGATTATACGGACACAGCAACACACTATAATAGAACCTTTATGGAAAGATCAAGTGGACACAAGCTTGACCCAGAAAAACTTCTGTCAACTTTATCTGCGTATAAAGAAAACATGAAAGCTAAATCCACCAGCGATTCAAAAATAAATGAAATAAGAGAGCAGATTTTTAATGAATGTGAACGTTCTGCCAAAACCCCGCAGGGATTATTCACCTTAACTGCGCCAACTGGTACTGGAAAGACCTTATCCTTATTAAACTTTGCACTTAACAATGCTAAAGAATTTCATAAGGAGCGCATTATAATTATTCTGCCTTTCCTAGCAATAATTGAGCAGAATGCAAAGATTTACAGACAGATATGTCCGGAACTGTTGGAGGATCATAGCCAAGCAGAATATGATGATGAAACAAAGCTGTTCTCGCAGCGGTGGAGTTCGCCCATCATCATCACAACAGCGGTTAAGTTTTTTGAAGGTTTGTTTTCTTATATGCCTTCTGACTGTAGGCGTTTACACAACATCGCCAATAGTGTGATCGTGTTTGATGAAGCTCAAAGCCTTCCACCTCATTTAATAGGGGTAACGATCGAAACGATCAACAGCCTATATAAAGACTTTCATTGTACCGTATTATTTTCAACGGCAACCCAGCCTTCCTTTCATTTCATAAAGGATTTGGAATGGTCTCCAAAGGAAATACTTGAAAACCCAAGTGAAATCTATAAAAGGACCGAGCGGGTCAAAGTGAATTGGAATATAAATGAAGAAACACCATTTGAAGAAATTGGGGACAAAATGGCTAAAAGCGATAGCTGTTGTACGATTGTTAACATGCGTAAGCATTCCAAGGCTTTGTTTGAGCTTCTTAAGGAGATCTGTGAATGGGATAGCCTTTTTCATATTTCAACAGACATGTGTACAGAGCATAGAGTAAAAACCTTGACCATTATTAAAGAAAGGCTTGAAAGCAAACTGCCTTGCAGAATCGTTTCAACACAGTGTATAGAAGCAGGGGTTGATTTGGATGTTGAGAAAGTATTTAGGGCGCTTGCTCCTTTGGACTCCATCATTCAAAGCGCCGGAAGGTGCAACAGAAACGGAAAGCTTGATTATGGAACCGTGGAGGTCTTTATACCAAAGTCAGACTCAAAAATTTACCCCGATGAATATTACGAATTTGCGGCTAAAAAGGTATCCTACTTGAACAGTAAGTATGCTAGGGAGATGGATACTTTAAACATTAATGATCTAAAGCACATAAGTGCGTATTATGAATTGCTTTTTACGGATAGCCCGACCGAGGATAAAAAGCTTCTTGAATACATCGAGTTGCAGGATTATGAAAAGGTTGATGAGACGTACAAGCTTATAAAAAAAGGAGGGTTTAATGTAATAGTGCCCTATAAAGAAAAGCTAAGCTTGTTTAACGAAGTAAAAGAAGAAGCCCTCAACACAGGTCTGACACCGGCATTGATAGCAAAGGCTCAGTCTATTACGGTGAACAACTACGACTTAAAAAAGATTCAGGATCTATGCGAGCCTGTATATTTCAAGCAGTATGGGAAAAATCGCGGCGAAAAAGAGAAGTCGCCTTGGTACATTCTTCATGAAGAAACGTTTTATCATGAAAAATTAGGATTAAAATTAGGAGATCTTAGCGAAATGAATTCAATTTTTTAATTGCGGCAGTGCCGTTAAAGGAGGTCTTTATGGAAAACAAAATTCTATTAGAAACCTGGGGTGACTTGGCCTGCTTTACGAGACCGGAAAGCAAGGTAGAGCGATTAAGCTATCCGGTTCCAACGCCTTCAGCAATGAGAGGGTTGCTAAGTTCCATATACTGTAAGCCTTTGGAATTTTATTGGCAAGTGAATAGAGTTGAAGTGCTTAAGCCGATTAAGTACATCAGCTTTAAAAGAAATGAAGTAAAGGACAAGGTGAATAAAAATCCTATACTTGTGGAGGAAAGCAGAACCCAGCGCCAAAGCGTACTGTTAAAGGACGTTAGGTATAGGGTTTATGCAACGATTGTAAAAAGAGAAGAATTTAAAGGCACAGCCAATCAATTATATGAGCAAGCCATGAGGCGAATCTCTGCTGGTAAGTGCTTTAGTCAACCGTACTTAGGGCTCCGTGAGTGCGTGGCCTATTTTGAACCAAGTGACTTAAAACTTGAACCTTACGACGAGAGCATTGATTTAGGCTATATGCTTTACGATGTATTTGACTTGCATAAGTATAAGCTTACTGAAAAAGTTGAGCCTTATGTAACCCTATTTCATGCTAAGCTCGAAAACGGGGTATTAAATATTCCTGATTTTGATAGTAATGAAGTCATAAAGCCAAGGAGGTGAATTAATGTTAAATGATCTGTACAGGTATGCAATTAAAAATGACCTTGCATTCAAGCCCGGTTTTTCCCAAAAAAATGTTAAGGCTTACATAGTCGTTTCAAATGACGCTGAGTTTATAAGCATTGAACCTGTTTTAAAGGGGAAGATCATGTGCCCCGATATAGGTGCAGCTGCATTAGGAACAAAAAAGTCGAACATACTGGTAGAAAAGGCAGAGATTGTACTTTTAATGGATGAAGGTAGGCGCGTTAAGCATGAATTCTTCAAGGCAGCGCTGAAAGAGGGTGCTGAATATGAGCCTCTCTTTGAAATTTGTTTAAAATTTTTGGAAAATAATGATCAACTAACCAAGGCAAGAGAAAAGCTATTACAAGAAAAATATAAGCCATCAGACATCGTAGGCTTTAAGGTTGAGACTTCTCCCGTGGAGCAAAGTGAAAATTATTTGGAGTGGTGGGAAGAATTTCGAAACCGTGACAAAACGGATGATGGAGCCGAAAAAATCTGTTTCATAACCGGACAAGCCTCGAAGCCTGTAGACACTGTTAAAAAAGTTTCAGGGCTTAGTGTAGTGGGTGGACACACAGCAGGAGATACTCTTATATGTTTTGATAAAGCCGCCTTTGAATCTTATAATCTTAAACAAGCACATAATGCATCGGTTTCAGAAGAGGCCACAACAGCCGTAAATGCAGCACTTGAAAAATTAATTCATATGGCACCCATACACGCAGGAACTAAATTTGTTCACTGGTATAAAGAAAAGGTAAAGGATGAATATGACTATCTGAAAAGTTTGGATTTTAATTTTAATATAGAAGATGAAATTGACTCCGAACAATCGGATGAAAAGGAACAGCCAAGCGAAAAAGAACAGCCTCAAAACTTGAATGAAATAAGAAGTCTGATCAATTGCATTTATAAGGGTGAAAACCCTTATAAAGTAGGAAATAGGTATTATATTTTGTCATTATCAGGAGCTGGCGGTCGAATAATGGTTAGAAATTATATGCAGGGCAGTTGCGACGACTTGTTCAAAAGCTTTTGTGATTGGTTTAATGATTTAAAGCTTGTTTCGAGAAATGGCAAAAGCCTCTTAAATCCGCCTAAGCTTTTCTCTATTTATATAAGGCTTCTTAAAAAGGAAAAAAGCAGAAAGTACAGCGATAGAATGGCAAAGGAATTAAGTGGACTAGATATGCAGGTGAAATACTCAATCATAAATAATACCCAGTTGCCTGATCCTGTAGCAAGCAGGATATTACTGTATATTCGTTCTGATCTTTTGGAATCGGATGAAATTACATTGGATGCAACCAGTTGCCAGGTATTAAAAGCTTGGCTTATAAGAAAACAAAAATTGAATAAGGAGGAAATAACTGTGCATGAGGAATTAAATCAAAAAAGTCCATCCCAGGCGTACCATGCCGGAAGAATGATGGCTGTATTTGCGGCAATTCAAAGAGAAGCATTGGGTAAAGTGGGAGCAAGCGTAATACAAAGGTACTATTCTTCTGCAAGCATATCACCGGCACTGGTTTTAGGTAAACTCTCTAATTTAAGCCAATACCATTTGGATAAAATCGAGAACAAAGCCTTCGCCTTTCGATATCAAAAAATGCTGGAAGAGATTTCACTAAACCTTAGTTGTGAGTTACCTGCAACTCTCTCACTAGAGGAACAATCGCAGTTTGCTATAGGCTATTATCAGCAGAATGCTCATATGTACCAATCCAATGAAGCCAACAACAAAAATAAAGATAAAAATATGGAGGTAAATGACGATGACAGCAGGAATTAAAAACCGGTATGAGTTTATGTTTTATGTAGAATGTGTTAACGGAAACCCAAACGGTGATCCAGACATGGGTAACACACCAAGAATAGACCCTCAAGACATGCATGGATACATAACAGATGTAGCATTTAAAAGACGACTGAGAAATTATATTCAAGTAGCTTATAACGGCAATTCCGGAATGAACATAATCATGCAAAATGCAACAAATCTGAATCGTTTTATCGCAGAGGCCCATGAAAACATTGCCGTTTCTGAAAATGTCAAACAAAAGGATAAGGTATATGCAGCCCGTCAATGGTCTTGTAAAAATTATTATGATGTTAGAACCTTTGGTGCAGTTTTATCAACAGGACCCAATGCCGGACAAGTTCGTGGCCCGGTTCAGTTCACCTTTGCCCGCTCTATTGATCCTATACTCCCAATCGATATCACAATAACTAGGATGCTTGTAACACAAGATTTAAAAGCCGGCGCAACTTCTGAAGACTACAAAAAATTTGAAGATGAAAGAGATGAGTCGGTTTTACGAACAATGGGCCGAAAGCAGTTTATACCCTATGGTTTATATGAGGCAAGGGGTTTTATAAGTGCAAATTTATCTGAAGAGACTGGATTTAACGAGTTCGATTTAAAAGTATTGTTTGAGTCTATACTAAATATGTATGAGCACGACCGATCAGCAAGTAAGGGGCAAATGTCTGTACTATCTCCTCTTATCCTATTTAAGCATGTGGGAACTGATACAAACGAAGATCAAAGAACGAAGCAAGCCAAGCTGGGTTGTGCTCCTGCTCATAAGCTTTTTAATCTGGTGAGTGTTAAGAAAAAGGTAGAGGTAAAGTATCCAAGAAGTAATATGGATTACGAGGCAAGAATTCATTTATCTTCAAAACCAAGCGGGGTTGATATTGGCTTTTTAAACGATCCAAATGGAGAAATCAGTTGGAACCAATTACCAGATGATTCCTGGTTAAAAGCCAATGAATCGTGATGACTATATCGCCCTATCCTACTTATCCCAGCTTTACTTTTGCAAAAGGCGAGCTGCTCTATTGCTAAACGAAGGGGCTTGGGACGAAAATGAGTACACTGCTCAAGGCAGAGAAGAGCATAACCGTGTTCATACTTCAAGAGTTGAAAAAAGAGGAGAAACTGTAAGTATATTTGAGTTAGATATTTATTCCGATCGCTTAGGTCTTGTCGGGAAGTGTGATTGCGTAGAAGCGAAGCTATCAGAAGATGGGGTGACCCTTCCTTATTTGGATGGTAAGTATCATCTAAACGTAGTCGAATTTAAACATGGTGTTACCAGAGACGAGAATGAATATAACGTTCAGCTCTGTGCTCAAGCAATGTGCCTGGAGGAAATGTACAACTGCGAAATCGAACAGGGTGCAATCTTTTACATTAGCTCTCATAGACGACAGGATGTGAAGTTCACAAAGGAATTAAGAGCTCAGGTTCAAAAAGGTGCAGAACAATTAAAGGAAATGATAGAAAAAAGTCTGGTTCCATATGAGCAAAAAAATCCCAAGTGTAGGAACTGCTCATTGCTTTTGTACTGCAATCCAGGTATTCAAAAATCTGCTGGCAAATATATTCAAGAGATAAAAAAGGTAGCACTAAGCAGAGAGGTATAAACGTGAAAAAGCTAAAAAATGTCCTTTACATTTTAACGCCTGAAAGCTATTTGTTCTGTCAAAATGAAACCATTGCCATAAAAATAGGCGGAGTTGAAAAGGCAAGGATTCCTGCCCATACCATAGAATCCATAGTATGTCTATGTAATACAACGGTATCAACTCCGTTTATAGGGTTTTGCTCGGAAAGGCAAATAGGACTTTCTTTTCTATCAGAGTTCGGAAAGTTTTACGGTAGACTTGAAGGCAAAGTCCATGGCAATGTTCTTCTTAGAAGTAAGCAGTTTAAGGCCTTGGACGACAAAAAAATTTCCTCCAGTATAGTCAGAAACATACTCTTTGCGAAAATAGCAAATTGCAAAAGCCTTATTTCAAGATGCAAGCGAGAAACAAAAGAGGCAAGCAAAATAAACGAATTGGTGAATGCTGCCGAGATCCTCACTAACTTGGCCGAAGAATTATCAAACACGGATGATATTGATAGAATGAGAGGCTTGGAGGGTGCGGCTGCTAGTGTATACTTTGGCGTCTTTGATCATTTTATAAAAATTGACAATGCTAGCTTAAAGTTTGATAAAAGAAGCAAGAGACCTCCCCATAATAACTTTAATGCCTTACTTTCATTCATTTACATGCTCCTTAAAAATGACTATCAAACGGCTTTGGAGAGTGTTGGCTTAGATCCGGCAGTAGGTTTCTTACACACACTGCGGTCAGGGAGACCCTCCCTAGCCCTTGACCTAATGGAGGAGCTTCGTTCACCTCTTTGCGACAGACTTGCTATTTCCTTAGTAAACCTCAAGCAGATGATTTTGAAAATAGCGCCTCGGGAATATTTTTAAAAGATAAAGCAAGAAGGGCGATCATTGAAAACTGGCAAACTAGGAAGAAGGAAGAGATAACCCATCCATTTTTAGACGAGAAAATATCAATCGGCTTAATCGTTCATACTCAAGCTCAGCTTTTGGCTCAACATCTTAGGGGTGACATTGAGCAATATCCATCTTTTTTATGGAGATAAAAAGCATTGAATCCAGTTGAGGGAGTTGATTACTATGATGGTTTTGGTTACCTATGATGTAAATATTACAGAACAGGATGGAGCCAAAAGATTGAGAAAGGTTGCGAAAATATGTGAAAACTATGGCATTAGAGTCCAAAACTCTGTTTTTGAAATGCTTATTGACCCTGCCCAACTAGTATCCATCAAATCCGAGCTATCAAGAATAATTGATAACGAAAATGATTCAGTTAGATTTTACTTGTTGGGAAAGAACTGGAACAACAGAGTAGAAACAATGGGTAAACAAACATTAATAAAGCAAGGTGGGACGCTTATACTTTAAAACTATGTAATCAGTGAAAAATATTTTAAAGTTATAGGATATGAATTGCAATTAAATTAACATAATTAAAACACATTAAGTATTTTAACAAA
>CAZSXS010000041.1:0-31451 GCA_964611385.1 uncultured Defluviitaleaceae bacterium | reverse complement strand
TTCCCCCCACCCCCCCATCCTCATCTTTCAAAAAAGCCGGACATGGGGGCGATATAAATCCCACGGAAATTTTGAAAGACCCAATATTTTAAAAAAAGCCAACGGAAACCGTTGGCTTTTTAAAACATATGTTACAGTCTTGCTAACACACTGCTTGTGGGTGGAATTTCTTCAAAAAAGAAGTAACCGTTCCTACTCGCAATAGCACGCGGTTACCATACTACTAAAAGCCAAACCGTCTTTTTTAGTGGCTGTGTATGAGAGGATGTACGAGCATCCTCTCTTTTATTATATTTAAAATTATAGCAGAATAAACACGAGATGTAAACAACAAATTTCAACTTTTGACCCGATAAAACGCAAAGAATTATGGGTGTTTCTAAAACCGTGGGGGGCGATATAAATCCCACGGAAGTTTTGAAAGAACCAGAATTACTTGGCTAAAGAGTCCCAGGCTGATTCAGCTTGACGGAACCTGCGTTGCCATATATTATTATACTACAGACGAACACCCAGAACAGCATATTGAAGCCACAGTCTTTACAGTGTAACCCAATAGAGCAGAAGGGGTACAACGTCTGACATTGTCTTTGCTTTGATCAGCTATATAAAGTCGCCATATAGGGCCATATAGGACACAGCCACACTACGAAAAGGCGCACCTTACGTAAAGCGATCCGCAATACCGTGAACGGACGCACCGTGCATCATGCGTAAAGCGATCCGATGAAAGCCTCGGAAAGGATACCGCCCGAAACGGCTTACGACCAGTACTAGTGGAGGGCGGTGTCCTTTCCGAGGCTTGGGCATGAATTTCCAAGTTACTTTGAACGTCCGCTAGCTCATATATTGGCGATTTTTCAAGATAAGCGAGACAAGTATAGCACAGCAAACAGCGACGGAGGTTAGTATGAACATCAGAGAAAATGTAATGGCTATACTTCGGTATCAGCCCTACGAACGTCTCCCCATTGTATCCTTTGGATATTGGGTGGAGACCCTGGAAAAATGGGCAGCAGAGGGGCATATCACCCAGGAAGAGGCTGAGGGCTATACCAGCAAGGGCGACAACTCCCCAGCCGACCAGTCCATCATGAAGAAGTTGGGCTTTGACTTTAACTGGAACTCCTGCTTTGGAACAAACAACAGCCTAAAGCCTTCCTTTGAGGAAAAAGTACTGGAGGAAAAGCCGGACGGCTCCAAGGTCATTATGGACAACAGTGGACTGATCATTTTGATCAAGCCGGGTACTGTTTCCATTCCGGCAGAGATCGGAACCATGTTGACAGATCGGAAAGCCTGGGAGGAACTGTATCTACCGAAAATGCAGTTTAGTAAGGACAGGGTTAATTTCAAACGCTTGGAGGCACTCAAGGCTGATTCGGACCGTGACTATCCTTTGGGATTGCATTGCGGTTCCCTAATGGGGACCATGCGGAATTTCTTGGGGGTTGAGCACTTAAGCTACCTCTATGCTGACGACGAGGATCTTTATCTTGAAATCGTAAAGACCTTTGCCGACTTGTCGTACAACGGCTTGCGCACTGTTCTGGAAACTGGTGCAAAATTCGATTACGCCCACTATTGGGAGGACATATGCTTTAAAAATGGGCCCTTGGTAGTACCCAGCGTCTTTGAGGAAGTAGTAGGGCCTTACTATAAGCGGAATTCGGAGCTTTTAAATTCCTATGGCATTGACATCATTTCTGTGGACTGTGACGGACTCATCGACAGTCTGGTTCCCATCTGGCTGGATAATGGCGTCAACACCATGTTCCCCATTGAAGTGGGGACCTGGGACGCAAGTATCAAGCCTTGGAGAGAAAAATACGGAAAGCAGATCCGCGGGGTAGGCGGAATGAATAAAACTGTCTTTGCTAGGGACTACAAGGCCGTAGACGAGGAAATCAAGCGCCTGAAAGAGCTAGTTGACTTGGGCGGCTACATCCCCTGCCCCGACCACCGCATTGCTCCCGATGCAGAAATCAAGAATGTACAGTATTATTGCGAGAAGATGAAAGAGTGCTTTTGGTAAGGCAAAGTAAAGTAAAGTAGAGTAAAGCACAGCCCATGGCTGCCATGTTTTCGTATAAAAAACCCCCGTGAACAGTTGCTTGAGTTAGGCAACTGTTCACGGGGGTTTTCTTTATACTCAGTCACATTCAGCTTTGCAAAGCCGCCGCCCAAAACAATCAACTTTATCCAAGTTAAATGATGCCGACTTGGTAAATGTTTAAGAGACTGAGCATAGATCAATCCATCCCATGATTCCATTCTTTTTCACCAATGCCTTTTTGCCAAAGCGTTTAACCAAAGAAACAACTTCACCTGCACAGACAGGTAACTGGTAATCAGTTCCGTTGTCACATTCACAAAGGTTGCCCTTCTCATCTCTCCAGACCTCCCGGCTCGGCAAGTAGAGGGTTTTCCCTGTCTCCCTGTGCCTGTATAAGCCGAATTCTTCACCCTCCTCAACCAAGTCAATCCAGCGGTCATTCCAGGTAATGTTCAGCTCTCCGCCGCTAGCGGACTGCGCCTTCTCCACCTGAAGCAGCGGCAAGGAATCCACTGCCTCATATGTAAAGCGATTCTTGCAAATAATAAATGCGTTTAGTTGTCCCCCATTCTTTAGTATATTCCCGCCATCAATTGAAATGATGCGGCTTTTCTGATTGACGATGGGATTGAAGCAGGGGATCTGATGGGTATAGTTGACCGTAGGCCAATGACCGCATACAACATAACGATCAAAACACAGCCCTTTTTCCATAAAGGCATCATTTTTCATGCATGTGACCGCCTCCTGTTCCTCCAATGGGCCAGAGCCAAGGCCCGCATGAACAAATAGGTAATTCTCCGTCTCAATGATATGAGGCAAGTACTCCAGCCAAGCCCCTTCCTCTTCTGTCAGGTAGCTTTGCTTCCAGTCGCAATTACCTCGAAGAATATACACATTGGGGTTTTGAGACAGGCTCATAATAAATTGGAGGGTTTCGTGATTTTGTTTGCCTTTCGTATAAAGGTCTCCAAGTAAAATGAGTAGATCATCAGCAGTAAAAAACACCTTCTTTAGCAACTCCTTGAATAAGTCAAGGCTGCCGTGAATATCACTGATACAGATCACACGTTTGTTCCGTGGGATCATGATCTTTTGAATTTTAGCTTTCATTGGTTGTTTCCTCCTATCGTTGTCGTTTATAAAGTCAAGATTTTTATTTGCAATTTTCAGATCTTTGATCTGATTATCGTTTACAAGAAAGGTTTAGTATGTTGCTACGAGTTTCATATCTGCCTTCAGGAATTTTTGCATATCCTGCTTATACAAGGAATAAAGTAGAGTATACTCAGGCAGTTGCCCAAGGTTTGGAGGGAACATGATCCGAAAATATACCAAAACCTCTGCACTCTTATTGCTCAAAAAAGAAATCCTAGCCATCGTTAAGGATATCAATACAATTTTCATCAGGCCCCTCTTATCCAAGAGAAGACGGTACCGAAGAAAAAAACCAGAAATGATCTTAATCAATGCCTGTGCACTGGGTTTGATTGTGCTGGTTGTTCTGCTTATTTTTGGGAGCAAAAAAAAACCGGAAATCCCGCTTAACAGGATTTCCGCCTTTCAGATTCCCTTCAAAACCTTCATTGAATTAAACAGCCTATCGGAAAAGTACGACATCAGCTATCCCGAACTTATCAGCCTGTATGCGTTGGAGAACAACTTTTTCCCCATGAAGGCCGTGATCCTGGAGGGCATAGAGCTGGAACAAAAGTATATTGTAAAATATGATGAGTTGAAGAGAAAATATTCCAGCAAGGACTTGCAGACCTATCGGGAATTATTTGATGGGGTATTGGATGATTTGAAGTGTTTTCCGGTGGGGAGCATCAAGGACAGCTATGATCTGGTGCCTTACATCTATGGCGATAGCTGGAACGATACCAAGAAAGAAAAGCAAGGCGTAGACATTATCGACCGAGAAAATATCCGGGGCCGTCTGCCTGTGGTTAGCATGACAGACGGAACAGTTAAAGCCATGGGCTGGAGTGATGAAGGCGGTTATTATGTGGATATCGAAAGCAAAAAAGGCAATGTGTATAGTTACGAACATTTGGACCGCTACTATGATAACCTAGGTAAAGGAACCAACGTGAAAGCCGGAACGATCATCGGTTACATGGGGGACACCCAAGGAAAGTCCTCTGGAACCGTCGGCAAAACCCGCGTGCATTTAAGCGTTTCCATACTGGTAAAAACATCTTTACATAAAAACGGGATATGGCTAAACCCATATCCGTTTTTGAGGCAAATGGAAGAACGCCAATAACTCAGCGGCTTCTCAACAGCTTTTTCAAACCTGTAATGACCGCGAAGGAAATGATGGCCGAAACGACCATTTCCGCAATTCCAGCAGAGAGGGTCACTGTCCAAAACAAGGCAGCCGCAGTAATGCCAGTTTTCTCCAGGACACTGGCCGCATAGAGCAGATACAGCATACCCAAGCAGCCCACGGTATTGGCAAGGCTACCTAAGACGGAGCCTACTATGATACCGATGGGCTCTTTTGTTTTGGCAAAAGGCATGTAGGAATAGTAAGCCACCAAGGCAATGAACAGCCGAGGAAGCACGGAAATGAGTGGATTGATAAAGAGTGGATCTAGGGCACCCTGCGGTAGGGTGGCTGCCCGTATTAAGGCAGCCAAGCCAAAGATCAAACCCATCAGAAGCCCCATAACAGGTCCTTCTAAGATGGCCACGATAATCACCGGCACATGCATAATGGTCGCACTGATGATGGGAGTCGGGATCATACCCAGGGGAGTGTAGGTTAATAGAATGGTTACGGCGGTCATCAAGCCCATGATGACCAGTTTGCGGTTTTTAGTCCTAATGTTCGCTTCTAGCATTCAAAAACCTTCTTTTTCATTAAATTGACTATACGCTAAATTAACTAAATGAACTAAACATTAATTGATTATACGTTTACTACGACACCGTTTTGCTCAGCAGATTTGTTTTCAGCCTCAGCCAAAACGATGGTATCCTTGTGACTTTCAAGGAGGGCAAAGAAATCCAATTTTTGACTGGGTGCTGCACCTGTATAGCCTTCGGTCTGAGCCAGCAGATTCTCTGCAAAGAGACGGATTTCTTTATAATATGCGCTTTCATCTGATAGTTCTGGCTCAAAGGCGGGAGCATCAACCGGATGAACCTTCAGTTTTCCCTTGTTGTAAATCAAAGCACCTTTTTCAAAGTTGATACGGTAAAGCATTTCAAAGCCATAACCATTTCCATTAATCGTCCAGTCGTCCTGAGCGTTTACAACCTTGTCCCCATAAAGGTAGTTGGTAGAAACCACGTCAAAGCCGTTGCCCTTATTGACAACAACACCGGCACTGGATACAGACTTAGGCATACCAAACAGCCAGTTGATAGCATCTACGTCATGAATATGTTGATCTAAGAGGCAACCGCCGGAGCAATCCTTCCGAAGCAGCCAGTTTTCCCAAGACCAGATAGGGGTGCTGCCGCCTCTGTACAGATAAGCGCAGACCACATTGCCGTAGCGTCCGTCATCAATGCATTCCTTGACATACTCGTATACATTCCAGTACCGAAGGGTTTGGCCGATCATAAGGCTTTTGCCTGTATTCTTGGAAGCTTGAATCATTTGCTCACACATATGGCTATTGATGGCCATGGGTTTTTCGCAGAATACATGTACTCCCTTATTCATAGCGGTAATCGCCATGGGGGCATGAAGATAAGTTGGAAGGCACAGATCCACATAGTCCAGGTCTTCTTTCTCAATCATCTCTTCCATGTCGCTGTAAAGCTTGTATGCCGACAAATCTGCTCCCTTGTCAGTGGTATCCAGGTTCCCCTGTGTCAGCTGTCCGCCGAATTTCTTTTCGTCTACATCACAAATGGCTACTAGCTTAACCGGTAAATTGTTGGCTTCCATTTGCTTGTAAATGCCTAAGTGAGACGCACCCATAAAGCCTAAACCTACTAATCCTACTTTCAACATCCTAACATCTCCTTTAAAATAGTAGTGTATACTCAGTCACGTTCAGCTTTGCAAAGCCGCCACCCAAAACAATAGAATTTAAGCGGGTAAATGATGGCAGCTTGGTAAATGTTTAAGAGACTGAGTTTAACTTCTTTAATCAGCTTTGATGAATCAAGCCCATGACCAATCAAGTGATTAATGAATTGTTGAATGTATCATATCGTATTTTCTGATACTTAGCAATACTAATCCATAAAATCAATAGGCAGAGTGTTTACAATTTTAAATAATATGATATAATCCAAGAAAATTAATATAGGAGGTCATGAAATGTTAAAAGGAATTAATGCATGGTGCTATCCACAAAATAAGACTCTGGAAGAGTGCTTTAAGCTTGTCAAGGAATGCGGGTACGACGGGATCGAAATCAACATGAACGAAAACCATGGGGACAGTGCAAACCGCACGATTGACAATGCTTTGACTCTGGAAATGGATGAGAAGGACTGGGCCGTCATCAAGGCGCTGTCAGAAAAATATGCCCTTCCAATTTCCAGTATTTCTTCCGGCTTGTTCTGGAGCAATTCTTTAACCAGTAACGATGAAAAAACCAGAGAAAAGGCCAAGAACATCATTCGGAAGATGATTGACGCTTCCAGTTATTTAGGGGTTGAGGCGATCTTGACCGTGCCTGGCCTTGTAAATGAAGAGGTTGCTTATGATGTGGCACTTGAGAGAGCTTTCGAGGCCTACAGTGAGCTGGCACCCTATGCCGAGGAAAAGAAGGTTGTTATCGGCGTGGAAAACGTCTGGAACAAGATGTTCTTAAGCCCCTTGGAGCTGCGGGACTTCTTGGATAGGATTAACAGCGACTATGTTAAATCTTACTTCGATGTCGGCAATGTCTTGGTCTCAGGCTATCCTGAACAATGGATCAAAATCCTGGGTAATCGGATTGTTCGGGTTCATGTCAAAGATTTTATTCGTTCCGTTGGGAACATAACCGGCTTCACCGTGCTTTACAACGGTGATGTGGACTGGCCAAAGGTCAATGCTGCTTTAAAGAGCGTGGGCTATAAGAGTTACCTGAGCGCCGAGCTGATGCCCCCTTACAAACATAATCCTGATCTTTTGATTATGGATACAGCCAGAGCCCTGGAAAGTATTGTGCAATGAGTATTCATCACGAATGGCAGCTGGTAAAGGAATTTCATGAAAAGTTTGGCCACCCGGTCTCCGATAAACCTCAGTTTATGCCAAAGGAGCGAGCGGAAAAACGCTATGCTTGGATGCTGGAAGAAATCAACGAATTTATAGAAGCCGAGGACCTGGTGGAGCAGTCCGACGCTATGATCGATCTAATTTACTTTACTCTAGGCACCCTGGTGGAAATGGGCGTAAAGCCCGAAAAGTTATTTGAAATTGTGCACAAGGCCAACCTATCAAAGTTATGGGAGGATGGGAAGCCTCATTTCAACGAAATGGGCAAGACAATCAAACCCTCCGGTTGGGAAGACCCTCACGAGAAATTGCAAGAAGAAATCAATAGTCAACTTGATTCATAAAAAAGCCGGACAATGGGGCCATAGGCCCTGTTGTCCGGCTTTTTCACATAAATGCACATCTAATCCATCATATCGATCATATCGATCATATCGATCAATCATCAAAATCCATCAAATCCATTAGACATTAGACCTTAAACTTAGAAACGGTATCCATCAGAATTTCGGATTGACTGTTTAATTCCTCTGCTGCCGCTGCGGTTCCTTGCGACAGAGCGGAGTTGGTTTTCGCTATGTTAGAGATCTGACTGATATCAGAAGTAAGGTTAGAAAGCTTAGCGCTTTGATTATCTGTTGCTTGGGTCACGTAGTTAATAATTTCAGAAACCGCTCCTACATCACTAATAATCGTTTCAAGCGATTGGGCTGTGAGTGATGCAATATTTGATCCATCCTCAATTTTTAAGATAATGTTCTCAATTAAAGCCGATGTTTCAGTAGCAGCTATTTGGCTTTTGCCAGCCAGAGTACGTACTTCTTCTGCAACAACAGAGAAGCCCTTACCATACTGTCCTGCTCTTGCCGCTTCAACCGCAGCATTTAAGGCTAAGATATTCGTTTGGAATGCGATGTCATCAATCACCTTAATGATTTGAGAAATATCCTTGGATGCTTTCTTAATGTCATCCATAGATTCAAGCATCTTCTTCATCTCTAAGTTGCCCTTCTTGGCATTCGTCACTGATTTTTGAGATAAGCTGTCAGCCATTTTTGTTTTTTGTGAGTAGTCTTCGGTCTGTTTATTGATTTCGCCAATTGTAAGATGTAATGCATCTACTGTATTCGCCTGTGAAGTAGAACCTTCAGACATACTTACCGCTGTTCCAGACATTTGATTGGCTCCGTCAAGAACATTTTTTGCTGAAGCTTTAATCTCAGTAATCGTACTATTAAAGATGGATAAAATATTGTTGATGGATTCTTTAATCTGATTATACTGCCCAATATATTTCCGGGTAATGCCTTTATTTAAGTCTCCTTCTGCCATGCTGCCTAATATTTCACTAATTTCAGAAATATACGAGCTTGTGGCGCTGATCATTTTATCAAAAGAGTTCATCATTGTTTGAAAGCTGCCAGCATAGGTTTTGTTAACGGTTACATTAAAGTTGCCCTCTGCAAGTTGCAGCAGCACGGCATTGGCTTCATCAACTGGAATATGGATAGCTTCTAATAGGTCATTCAGCCCCAGTGCAAGCTTTTGCCAATCACCCTTATACAGCGCTAGGTCTATACGCTCGTCCAACCGACCGTTAGCAGCGCCGTTGATCAACTTTGTAACTTCTGTATGAACAGCTTTTAAATTGGTGCGCAGTTCATTAAATTTAACATTTGCAATGCTCATTTTGCCAGGGAATTGTTTTAAAGTTGCCTCGAAATTACCGTCCCCAAACTGTGCAAATGAAGTAAGAACCGTTATCAAATCATCGGTAAAGTTTTTGTAAATCAGATTAATTGATTTTGCTAGTGCGAAGTATTCGCCTTTAAAAGAAGACTCATCTATCCTCGAATCAATATCGCCATTAATGTATTCTTCGGATAATTTTACAACGCTTTGAGTAAGCTTCAAAATTGTATCTCGAACGGTCAAAAATGCATTTGCCAGTATTTCGATTTCATCGTTGCTTTTGATATTCAGATTGGTATTTAGATTGCCGTTTGCCAAGTCTTTTGCGGCCTTCTCAATTTGCATAATGGGCTTTGTTATTTTCCCAGAAACAAACCAAAGTGCAATGATGGAAAACAAGCAAATGACAACACCTATAGCAGATGAAATCAGTACTATTTGCGACTTGATTTTGTTATTTGTGTCTATTTCCTTTTGAACAAGTGCAAGGTTATCCTCCTCGTAGTTGCCCGAGCCTACATACCAGCCGTAGGGCTCAAACTTCATGACATAACCTCTTTTTTTTAGTGGTACATCTGAATTGGGCTTCGGAAAATAGAAATCAAAGAAGCTTCCGCCACTAACATTACCGGCCTTAATCGTGTCCTGAACAAAATAGTTTCCTACAGCATCCGTGTTATTGTATCTATTCGTTCCTACAATTTCGGGGCGTATATGTACCGCATTGACACCATCAGCTAAGTCAGCCCAAAAATAACCTGTACCGTTATTATACCTAGTAGACCGCACTAAATTTTCGGCATTCAGCAAAGCCTGTTCCTTGCTAATGGTTCCATCTGTAAATAATTTATAATTAGCCTCAAGACTTTCTATCATCGCTTCTACATGTGTCTTTGTTATTAAATCTGCTTGATAAACGGTTAAATCTAATACTCGCTTATAAGCCTGATTAATAAAAATAGTAGCGAAGGTCAAGATACTTGCCGTTGTAATTAAAACGATTAAAATCACAGAAAAGGTCAGCTTGCCTCTGATCATTAATTTTTTCATACAAATGCCTCCTAGGTCGGTCTACCTAAATACTTTTCGGGAAACTGGCTCCATTCTTTAATTGACCTAAAACATCAGAAAACACACCAGAAACTCTTGTTTATTTAGAGTATTTATTTTTTTAGCTCCTTTAGTAACTCATTTAAAGTTAAAGTATCAATATAAGCTATGTCATTTCTTACCGTTATTTCTTTTCTTAAGGTAAATTCTTGATTATCTAGCTTACCTACTTTTTGGTCAGCTAAAAATAACGCTTTTTTATTGTTTAGCGTAATAGAAATAAGGTTGTTCTCTAAAGCCACAGTGCCCCCAAGATTCACTATAGCCTGCGACAGAGGAACATCCATTTGTTTTTCTGTTTCAAAGCAATCCTTGTAAATGATGGCATGAACGCCTAAATTTGCGTCCACCACTTGTGTAACACCAAAATCAACTGCAGTGGATAATACAGCATAGGATTCAAAGGTCGTTAGCCCGTATCTCTTTTCAATGAATTGAAGCGCTTTTAAAGAGGCATCTTTCATTGCTTTATCTTGCGTTGCAACTGCTAAAATATCAGCCTTTTTTGTTTCAGGCCCCATCTCTTTCAGGTAATCGGGTTCACTGTAGCCTGTAACGACATAACTATCCTCATTCTCAATCAATGGATAATTAAGCCCTTGAAGATAGTTTGGCATTTCATTGTTTTTATGTAGATTTACCTGAATGGTTGTGTCAATGGAGGTTTCAATAGCCGTTCCATTTAATTCGCAGTCGCCCTGTGCTGCATGAGAATCAGCAAGGTAGATTAACGCGCCTTCAACTTCTACAGGTAAGTACAACTTGCTGCCGATGGTGATCCGATGATTGTCAACATTGCCGCCGATATTTGTAGGCGAGGTTGTATCAATGCGTCCCTTTACATTAGGCGCTGTCGCTATAATACCAGAATGAAGCCTTATCGGAACTTGAACAGAGCTTAACACGGAGTAATCCAGCTCGCGATTTGTGTGGTCTACAATTAAGCCTTGCGTGTCTTGGGACGGGTGTGCTTTGCCTTGAGGATCCACAATGTTTTCCCATTTAAAGCCATAAACTGCCTGTGCAACCTCTTTACCAATTTCGAAAACAGTTACATAATTTACAGGATTGCCGCTTTCATCCAGAAGGTCTTTATGCAAGTAACCCCAGTTGGCGGCAACATTAGCGCCGAAGGCTTTCCCCTCAAACTCAGGGTTTAGTGAAGCACGCGGCACCATGTCGAGAATATCAATTTCAAGTACATCACCTGGCTTAGCACCATTGACGAAAATGGGTCCAACTACGATATGAGCCCCCGGTCCCCTCTGGTCTATATTTCTACCGTCAGAAGTCCATTCGTAGATCTCCTCAATTGCGGCATCGCCTTTTATCATTCTGTCATAATCGTTTCCGGCCTGATGCGTTAGCGTACGTACTGTAACACTGTCGCCCGGATCAACAGAAAGAACAGGATCGCGAGTTGTGTCGATAACACCCCATTCTACCGTTTCAACGGTTGACTCTAAAACATAGTGTTTTGTGGAGGCTGATTCTTCAATGTCAGCAGCATAAATAGTTCCGCCCTGTAAGAGTGTGACAAACATAGATGCAGCGAGTAGGTTACATAGATTTTTTTTCCTTTTCATTAAAAATCTCTCCTCTATATTTTATTTAGGCATTTGGAATAAAAATAAGCTGCGCTTAATAATTAAATAGCAAAAACAAGCACTGGGTTATGCTGTTGTGAAAAATAGTAGGTGGTTATTTTTTCCAAAATACCTTTGCAAAACGATACCATATTTTACCTTTGTTATCAAGTGGTTATTCGGAAGTTGATACAAAAAATCATACAGCATTGCTATATCACCTTTGATCTTACCTTGTACCATACCCTATTGAGTAGAGACACCGAAGCGGAATAAAAAAAAGAGCGTTTGCTTCCAATGAGTTTGACCAACTCACCAAAGCACAACGCTCTGTTACTATTTATTCAATCCTAAAAAATAAAATCAAGTCAAAAATAAAAATCAAAATCAAGTTAAATCAAATCAAATTCAACTTCTTCATTTCCACTCGAATCTTCTCGAGATTACTCTTTTCCATTTCAATCAAAGGTTTCCGATAACCACCCACATCAAAGCCCATTAGATTCATGGCCGCCTTGATGGGAACAGGGTTTACTTCACAGAAGAGAGCCAACATCAGAGGCAGGAAATCCAGTTGAAGCTTCAGGGCACCAGTGGTGTCACCTTCAAGATACTTTTTTACAATATCGGCGGTTTGCCGTGGGGCAATGTTTGCCAGTACAGAGATTACACCCTTGCCGCCCAAGGCCAGAATCGGCAGGATTTGGTTGTCATTTCCAGAGTAGATCACGAAGTCGTCCTGGCAAAGCTGTGCGATTTCGGCAATCTGAACGATATTGTCACTGGCTTCTTTGATACCAATAATATTCTTTACCTTAGAAAGCTCATAAACCGTTTGGGGTGTAATGTTCAAGCCGGTACGCGAAGGAACATTGTATAAAATAACTGGAATGTCAATGGAACTAGCCAGATCCGTATAGTATTGGACCAAGCCTCTTTGGGTGGTCTTGTTGTAGTACGGAGTCACCAAAAGACAGGCATCTGCTCCAGCCTTTTGAGACCCTATACAAAGCTCAATACCGTGCTGGGTGTGATTACTTCCAGCTCCGGCAATGACGGGAATACGCTTGTTCACTACCTCAGCTGTAAATCGTATTACTTCCAATTGCTCTTCATCCGTTAAGGTTGAAGCCTCGCCTGTTGTTCCGCAGGCAAGAATTGCGTTTGTTCCGTTTTCGATCTGAAACTCAATCAGCCTTCTGTAACAGTCAAAATTTACGCTTCCGTCTGGATTAAAAGGGGTTACAATGGCAACACCGGAACCAGTAAACATAAAAAATCCTCCCTCAAATTTGTGAATGGCCTAGTTTCGACCTATTGAATTAACAACTCTGCAATTTGTACTGCATTAGAAGCCGCACCTTTACGGATATTGTCGGCGACTACCCATAAATTGAGTCCGTTTGCAACGCTTTCGTCTCGGCGGATACGGCCCACATAGGTGGAGTCCGTTCCGGCGGCATGAATGGGCATAGGATATTGATTGTTTTTGCTGTCGTTCTGAACGACGATGCCGGGGGCTTTTTCAAGCAGCTGAATTAGCTCGTCTAAATCATAGGTATGTTCAAATTCTACATTGATGCTTTCACTATGTCCATAATAAACAGGGACTCTGACTGTTGTTGCAGTGATCTTCAGATCGGGTGCGTGAAGGATTTTTCTGGTTTCGTTTACCATTTTCATTTCTTCTTTGGTGTATCCGTTATCTAGGAAGGAATCAATGTGGGGAATGCAGTTGAAAGCGATGGGATGGGGGAATTTTTGGGGCGCACTGCCTTTGATACCTTCTTCTAAATCGGTATAGCCCGCATTACCCGCACCGGATACGGCCTGATAGGTAGAGTATACGATTCTTTTGATTTTGTACTTTTCGTGAAGGGGCTTTAAGGCCACTACGGCCTGAATGGTAGAGCAGTTGGGGTTTGCAATGATGCCCTTATTCCATTGTATGTCTTCGGGGTTGACCTCTGGAACCACTAAAGGAACATTTTCATCCATTCTCCAAGCTGAACTGTTGTCCACAACCACACAACCGGCTTTTGCGGCTATGGGGGCAAAGTGTAAGCTGGTATCCCCGCCTGCGGAGAACAGAGCAATGTCTATGCCACGGTCAAAAGAAGTCTCTGTAAGCTCCTCTACAAGATACTCCTTACCCATAAAAGTCATTTTACTTCCAGCAGAGCGTTTTGACGCAAAAATATAAAAATTCTCAAAGGGGAAGTTTTTCTCCTCTAACACCTTTAAAAAAGTTCTGCCGACCATACCAGTTGCACCAACGATAGCTAAATTAGGCTTCTTCATTATAAAACCATCCTCCTGTATGCACAGACAGTATCCGAGACAGCACCCGACCTTCGAAAAAGCTGAAAGGCCCTTGAATCTTGCGCTTTAAGTGCCCGCCTGCGCGTATCTAAAAATTTGCAATATGATAGCACTTACTGATATTGTTGTCAACAAAATAAAAAGCATTTATGTGGGTCTAACCGAGTCTAAACGATGGCACTGACTTCAATCTACTGCCGCTGGGGAGTCGAATAAATCATGCGGTGCTGTTGTTTCTTTCGGTTCAAGGACTGGCCTGGTACGATCAATGCCAATAGCGGTAAGTGTACCATTCTCAATAACCAAGGCTCCTGTGGCGGTGGGAGAATTTTTTCCCCCGAAGAACTTCGTTTGTTTGACCATCAGCTGCCCATTATCAAGATAAAGCTGATAATCATAAAACATGCGATCCTCAAGGACGAATGATTTCCCAGTAGCGTAATCATGGACAACGATATGTCCATCCACAATGCCCGAACCCATACTAACCGAAGCACAGAATTCGGGAATTCCGTCGCCCGTCAAGTCTGCAAGGTACACATTCCAAATCGGCATACCATTAAAAAGCGTCTTTTCTCCTTGGGAATCAATTGCTGTAACCTTTTCTGGCGTCCACCGAAAGATGGTACCAGGGTATTCGGGCAGTTCTAGTTCCAAACTGCCGTTCCACGGTAGTTTGTCATCTAAGAAATAGTCCAACCACTCCTGTGCTTGATAGGATGTAGTAACTTGGGTATTGTTTACTGCAAAGCCTACGCTCATTGCAGCTGTCAAAGCTACTGCCACGATAAGGAAAAATCGCGGTGGCTTTCTAAAGTTCAAGATATTTTGAATTCTCACTTTTATACCGCCCTCTCCGAAAGCAAGGGGGCTTACGCTAATTGTACGCCGTTCTGTTGCCAAAGACAGAAGCGAAAGCGAGTATTCTTTTTTAATTCCACTGCCCATTTTTTGCAACACGCTCTCATCGCAGGACATTTCCATGTCCACGCCCATCAGTAAGAACGCTGCCCATGCAAAAGGGTTAAACCAATGGAGACTCAGAATAAAATAGGCCGTGTATTTTACGATATGATCCCAGCGCCAAATGTGGGTTTGTTCATGTAAAAGAATGTATCCCCTTTCGTGTACTGATAACCCTATGGGCAAGTAAATTTTTGGTGCAAGAAAACCCAGCACAAAAGGCGATTTTATCGACTCAGATTCGTAAATATTGGCTTCAACACAAAGGGCACTTTGCATCTTGCTTTTGAGCCTACCATAAGAAATAAGGCCATAAATGAGCATAACCGCAACGCCAGCAAGCCATAAATAGGCAGCAATGGCAGTCCATATTTGCAAAGGATTGTTACTGGCTCCAACTGAGGCCGGAAACGAATTGCTGATGATGTTATCCACAATCGCTACACCGCTGTCAATGCGAGGTACAGGCTGCATTGCGATGTCTCGTGGTATGGGTTGGGCATTGAATGGAATAAGGCTGAATATACTTTCGATTGAAAACGGGAATACCAGCCGGAATCCTGCTACTGACCACAAGCAATATGAGATGATCTTTGGCGCTTTTTTCAACGGTAGTCGGGCAAAACAGATTGCCGTGATGACAAAGGCTCCGGTCAGGCTCATATTTAAAATTGTAAGGAACAGTTTATCCATTTTTCCCGCTCCCCTCGTGTTCATCAATCAAGCGTCTTAGTTCCACAGCTTGCTCTGTTGAGAGTTTCTTGCCACCGATGAATGCTGTGATAAATTTGGGCAGCGAGCCTCCAAAGCTGTCTTCTACATAGCAGCGACTTTGCTGTGCAAGTAACGCATCACGGGTAAGTACAACTGACACCTTGGCATTCTCATTTTTGAATAAACCCTTGTCACAAAGTTTCTTTAACACCGTGTAAGTCGTTGATTTTTTCCAGTCCATTTCTTTTTCTGCAAGCGTTACCAAATCCGGCGAGCTCAGCGGTGCTACCCGCCATAACAGTCCTGCTAGTTTTTTCTCTGCGGTGGTGAGGTTTACATTTTTAGCCATTACTATTCCTCCAATCTATATACTTTAGACTGGACTTAGTCTAGCATAGATAGACTAAGATTGTCAATGGGCAAGCGCTCAATAACTGCTATCCATTCAGAATCCGATATGGACGTTCTTTAGAATTCATTATCAATACGATGGATTTCAACCTTTTTAGCGGCCAGTTTATCTAAGTATTGATTTGTAATTGGAATAATGCAAATATGTGCCATCCCACTTTTATAATAAGAATATAAGCCTATGCCATTCGTGTAATATAGCACTTTAGGCATAGGCTCTCCTCTATCTACATAACACAGCGGGTCGTTAGTCTTGTTGTACAAAGCGTTATAGAGTTTGGTAATCTTGTTGCTTTCAAAATTCGGGAATAAAACCTTAAACGCATAAAAGCATATTTCTTCATATAAATTATACATCCACTCGTTATAAGCATGGTCATCGAAGTCGAGTGTAATTTCTTGTATGTAATCACTATCCGTTGGCACATAAACGGATATAGTAGGTAGTGACCAAATCGTTTTATCTTCTGAGAATCGATAATAGTAAGTTTCGTACTTTGAATGGGCTGTGCTATCGTATGTAAAGCACACCCATTCTGACGAAGCGGAAAGATAAGCAAGTTCGTGGTCACTCCAATAGAAGCCGTTATAGCTTGAAATAAAATCATCTATTGAAATCGTAAAGACAAGCTCATTCTTTGGATTTTCTTCCACATGGATATCTAACTTGTTTATTGGTACTTCCTCAATATACTCACTATTCCCCTCAGTACTATACTCATTCATCGCATCAATTTGTTCTGCTTCATCTTGCACATTATTTTGTTTTTCTTCTAATTGTGCATTCAGATTCTCTTGCGTATCATTAAACTTATAAGTCTTTGGCTCTGGCTCCGGTTTCCATTGTACCGCTATTAACCCAAAGATGATTCCCAATGTGCATACTGTGAATGTAACTCCTTTTTTCATCCTTTCACCTCCTTTTGACCGAAAGCAGTTTGCTTTTTGAGGTATGATTCTATTTCCTTGGTTTGCTTATTTCTTTAGCTTGCTTATTCTTACAACTGTAGCTTTTTATATATTACACCTGTAAGAAATGAAAGTCAAGAGAACTGCGATTGGAATTATAGTAACAAAAAAGCCTAGACACCAACCGGTCTTGCTCCGGTTAGTGACTGGGCTTTTTAACATTTTTCAGCAAGGTCTCAGGGCATAAGATCATTCGGTTTGTCTCATTTTCGATTTAATCTGGCAAGCTTATTTCTTGTTCAGAATTCTGATCGATACTATAAATCCTAAAATACACCAAATTAAAACCTTTACTACAACCCACGAATCCAAATCAAATGTGTTGTATGCCAAAGTAGACCGCATGATCTGTGCCATTGAGTCTATTGGCAGAATAGTGTGTACCACTTGCAACCAGCCGGGTAATCTGCTCATTGGAAAATTGATGGGTGAGAACATAAGGGCTATAAATGCGATAACCTGGGATAAGGCCATAGCAAGCATTGGGGGCATTGCGTATGAAAATCCGTATCCTACGCCAATGCATGTTAAAGCACACAGTAAATACAAAGGGATAAACCACGGCGATACGCTAAATCCTGGATTAAAGATAAAATTGGTTGCAATCGAAGAAACAGCAATACCTGGTATTGTTACAAGCAGCCAAATGGTGGTATCCGCCATAATAATTGCCACTCTGTTTACAGGCAGGGTTCTTAAAAACTCGCCATGTCCCTCAATTCTTGCGTTGGAAATCTGATTCGGTAGAATAACAAGCCCTGTCATAATCAAAACGATTGTGGGTGCACCTGTTGCCAGGTATAAAATTGATTGTCTGTCTGCATCAGAATAAAGGTATGTAAATCCGATTGCGATACCAAGCGATACGATAATCTGAACGATGGTAAAAACAACGATTGATCCGAAAACCCTAAAGCTTTGCAGCTTCAAAACTTGTTTATATTGATTTGCAAATACCATTACGATACGCCTCCATTCTTCTCTTCGGTTAAGCGGACATATACGTCCTCAAGAGTGGATTCAGACAATGAAAAGTCATAGATGATACCCTTTGCCGTTTGTTCTCTAATCCAGTCAAGAGCTGCCCCGACATTTTCTTTTGTGGTGGCAAAGGCTTTGCGTTCATCAATGTTAAAAATATTCCCGGCAAAGCTAGGTAGCATTGCATCTGAAAACTGTTCAGATGGTTGAAATTCAAAACGCAAATCGTTTTTACCTTCGAATTTGCTTTTGATTTGTGAGCTGCTGCCATCAGCGAGGATTTTACCGTGATGCAGTATAATTACTCGGCTTACGGCACTTTCGGCTTCGGCTACATTATGCGTTACCAGGATGACACCTTTGCCTTGATTGGTAAGTTTTTTAATTTCACTCCAAAGATATCTTCTTCGCACAGGGTCAACATCGTTTGTTGGCTCATCCAACACAATAATATGCCGTGAGTGAATTACCGCCATGCAAAACGCGGTTAATCTTTTGACACCGCCGGAAAGCTGAGCGCTCTCTTTGTTTATCCATTCTGAGATGTCGAGAGCTTCAAAAAGCCGAATCGCCTCAGACTGAATTTCTTTATCTTTTCCTCCGCGCATTAGCCCCATAATAGTTACAGCCTTCAAGGGTGTGAGTTCTCCGAGCGATAACTGCCCCTGCGGCTGAACAGAGCATAAATATCTGCCGAGTGTAGGGTTTGCCGAAACAGATTTCCCAAGAATGTTAATCTCACCGCTTGTAGATTTAACAAGCCCCAAAAGCTGATTGATGAGGGTTGTTTTTCCTGCACCGTTATGTCCGAGCAGCCCGACAATCTCGCCTTGACTGACAGAAAAGGAAATATCATTATTTGCGGTTACATCTCCGTTTCTGCCACGGTAGATTTTAGTTAAATTTTTTACGCTGATCATAGCTCTGCCCCCTTAAACCTTTTCTCCCAGCTTCTTAAACCAATCAAGCTGAAACCTGGTGTTGTTGATGCCATATTGCAACGTACTGGAAGTCGGATTGCCTGAACGACTTGCATACTGCTGAGGCTATCACTGCACATTAACTTAAAGTTCATTCTTTTGATGTTGCCGACTTCGTAAAACGTCAGCAGTTTCAACATCAAAATGCCAAGAATTTTTTTGTCCATTTTTTTGAAAACCTCCTTAATTTATAACTAACAATAACATACCTATTAGGTATCGTAAAGAGTTTTTTGTGGGATAAACAAAAAGCCGACAATCGTGAAATGTTCACGGATTGTCAGCCCCTTGTCTGAGCATCTGGTTCTTTGATAAATGACTTTCTTATGATACAGACTTCGTAAATCGGCATGAAATTAGGTGCAATGCTTTCAGTAGCTTGGTTCAGTTGTATCAACATTATTGTTGTCAATATGTAGCTTTTCTTTTATCTCTTTTTTGAACCTTGATGACAATGCAAAACACAAACTCACAACTGTTTCGATAAATATAAAAACATAGATTGAAACGATGATATAAGTATTATCAAAAGGATAAATCAAGAGTCCACCTACCAAGAAGTTTGAGAAAAAGTGTGCAAGCGCACCTGCAAGAATACTTCTGTTTCGCTTGATATACGCTATAGAACATATGCAAGATAGTGAAATTGAATGAAGTATCATTGCTATTCCGTGTATGGGATTTATGCTCCAAGCTATGAATTGACCATTGCTGGCATAAAAATACCAAGGTAAGTGCCATATTCCCCACACAAAACCAAGGATTATTGAACCACTCCAAAATCCATATTTTTTCATAAGTGGATCAAGTGCAAAGCCTCGCCAACCAAATTCCTCGTTCAGTGGACCGGACACTAACCCAAGCCCAATAAACATAAATATTAAATACGGTGTATTAACTAATGCTTTAGCACCGCCAAATTCCGGCACCTGTCCACCAAATAACTGCGTGCTAAACAAAATAGTAATTGCGCAAACTCCGAAATACATCATAATCAAAAGTAAAGGACAGAGCCAGCCCATTTGTTTAAAAGAAAAAATTCTTCTAAAGTACTCTTTTATTTGACCTTTAGAATAAGTTCTAAATACAAAGATAACTCCAATAATAGAAGGAGAGGGTCCGACTAAAGCCTTAAAAAGAATATCGCCTAAAAAAGTGTTATCAAGCCCAAGTATCAATGGAATGAATCCAATTAGCCAAGTCCATACCAGTGTAATTATTAAGAATAAAAAAACCGGTTCTATTCTTTTTTTAGCCTTGGGTTATTAATATTTAGCATAATTTACACCTTATCTACTATAAAAAATCTCCATACTTCTTGATTCACCTGCTTAACTAAAACAGACGGTTTGCAAAGATAGTGGATAATTAGGTCAAGGCAAGCAAATTTGGATGAGTTGCGTTTTGGATGGATAAGTTGCACCTGTTTTTTCCCTATGCTCAGTCATGGTCAGCTTTGCAAAGCCGCCGCGCAAAACAATAGAGTATAACCGGGTTGAATGAAGGCAGCTTGGTAAATGTTTAAGAGACTGAGTATAGCGCATATCAAAATAAAAGCCGCCCATGGGCGGCTTTTGCTATGTTTCGTATTCTTGTGCTAAGCTTGAAAGGCAAAATAGTGTGTAGAACAAGTGAAGGCTTATTTTGGGAATATCAACCTAATGCCCATATGCAACAACCTTCCAGCCCATAGCACCTTCTTGAACAAGCCATATTTTCGCTGTGTCAATACCACTGTCGTTGGTGATTACCTTTTTAACTTTTAAGTCAAATGCAATATCAAATATTTTTTCGTTTTCTTCTGTAGGTTCTTGACTTTCTTCAAGGCTTAGGAGTTTGATGCTTTCAATATTTCTTTCCATACCATCAGGAACATCTTCATACCAGCTTGACGAAAGTAATTTGCCTAAATCCTTTTTTAAGCCTGGATACCTTTTTAGAGTGCGGATCGCCTCATATTGCATATAACTTTCATCACCTCTGTTAAGGGCCTCAAAATAAAGTCTAACAACCTCCTCCGGTGACAGCTTTGCATTTTTGATATTGATTGGATCATTTTGATCATAGCCGTTTTTGGCAAACCACTGCTGAAAGCTTAGACCTGTTATTTCTTCAAAGCTGCTCTGGAATAATGAACAAGCATAACTGAGATGTCCAGCTGCGTGTATATAAGCACCTACAATCTCACCGTTATCCCGGAGTATAACCGCGTAAGCATCCCGTTCGGGAAAGTATGCATCTGGCAAGGGATTCAGTAAATAGTACTGCTCTGCCGTTAACGTTTTTCCTAAATACCGGCTGAAGTCCAACCCAATATCTTTCGACAATTGAAGATTGTAGCTCCAATAAAGCTTGGTTGGAAACTCATCACCCTTATAGAGCAGAGTGTCCGGTAGTTCTACATCGGTAGTTGTAAAATAAAAGACAGGGTTTAGTCCATAGCCGGACAAAAGCGCTTTAACGTCTTGATCGACCTCTATGCTTTTGGGTCTGAATTTCTCAAGGTTTTGTATAAGCCTTGCTGTGTCATAATCAGTGGAGTAATAAACGCCCTCCATTTCAAAAGCAGCTTTGTTGTACAAAGTATCTATGATGTACCGAATTGCTTTCTCGCGCCCATTATAAAAAAAGGTCATTTCTGCAATAGGGTTAGGGACTCTGTCAATATCCTCATATTCAAATGAATGGATAATGGTCGAGTTTTCAAGGCTAGTTACGATGAGATGAATGATTTTGGAATCAGTTATTTCAAAGGGCTTGTACCCTTCCTCAAAATAATTGAAATAGTTGTATTTTATTTCAAGTTTAATGGGCGATTCAAGTTCAAGGGGAGAGAGGGTTTCTTTGTAATCTGCGAATACAGCTTCAATCTTTTGCTGTGCAAGGTCATAGATAAAGCCCCCCTCCACTTGATTGTCATTTTGCGCTGTCCAATCAAAGGTCATTTTTAGTTTCAGCGTGCTGCTGTAAGTCCATTTATAAGCCCAAAAGTGTGGGTCAGGCCGATTTTCCCTTGGCGCAAGCACTTTATCAACTTGTTTTGAGAGTTCTTCCATGCCCGGAATAGAAACCAGAGTCATCGTATTTGTATCAAGAACGATCGTTTCTGCATATTCTCTAGCCATATAGGATATGGCAACATATCGTCCGTCCGGAGACCATGAGAAATCTGTTTTTAGGTATCCCGGTGTCATGCTCCACAATGTTTTATCAGTATTTGTGTCAACAAGCCTGATCTCCTTTGCAGGATACATACCCGAAACCTGATTTCCAAAATCAATTCCATACGTTTCGATCCGATAACTGTAGTTATGTTTAGCCGTGGACTCCGCTCTCTTAATGTTTAAGTCGGGTTTAATCTCAAGCATGGCTGCTAGGGCTAATTCCCCTTTTATCCCCTTCTCTTCTTCAAAAACTGAATAGAGATCAGGTAATGCTTCTTCTCCCAACAGAATGATTTGCTTATATTCAGCCTTGTGCTTATTGATAGAGGCTGTTAGGTTTACAGAAGCGGCCTGGGTTGTAGCTTTAATGGAGCTCATGATGATCTCAAGGTTTTTATCAATGATTGCTTTCGGATCCTCTACATTCATTTCAGTTGGTTCCCTTAGTTCGGTTGATTCAGTTGCTTCACTTCTGACCTCTGTTTGAGTTGCATCTAAAGCTGTAGCTTCGGATGGGTTGTTTTTTGCAGATAAGACAAGTACGCCTGAGGTAATAACAAGCAGAAAAATTGCTGAAGCTGCAATAAACAGCTTGCTTATTTTAGTGTTCCTTATAACAAACACACACCTTTCTTTTTATACTCAGTACCGTTAAGCTTTGCAAAGCCACCCCACAAAACTGTAGAATGAATCAAGATTAAATAAAGGTGGCTTGGGAAATTTAATAAAAGTACACTACAAGTCAACCGAATGCTTAATACGAACAAATTATAACAGAAAGCAGGTCAACATACAATAGGGGCTAAATCATTCACAAGGTTTAGCCCCTATTGTATTTCACAGCGTGCTGGCAACATCAATCCGTCCTTCTGAAAAAAGCGGTATACGATTCATTGCCATATGGCAATGTAATCATTGACTGCATAGGTGAAAGTTTGCTTTTTTGCCCAGAGTATACTATACTATTTATGAAAGAGTGGTGAATGAAATGGAGCTTAAACGTCTGCTTGAACGAATAGATGTAAACCGTAAATTGATTCATGCACGCCGTCCGTTGACTCCAAAGGAAGTATTGGAGCTTGATCAGTATTTTAAAATTGGTACAACATACAGCAGTAACGCTCTGGAGGGAAATTCCCTCACCTTGACCGAAACAAAGGTGCTGCTGGAGGACGGTATTACCGTGGGCGGAAAGCCATTGAGAGATTGTTACGAGGCCACCGGACACGCAAAAGCTTATGATTACATGCTGGCGCTTGCACGCTCGGACAAGCTTTATTTTACAGAGGATAGGCTTTGCAAGCTGCATCAACTGTTTTACAGCGGGATTGATAGCGAACAGGCAGGCTGCTACCGCGACCATCAGGTGTTTATTACCGGCACAGACTATGTGCCAGGGGCCCCAGAGGAAATTCCCAGCTTGATGAAAGCCTTTGTTGCTGAATTGAATGAGAAAAAAGATTCCTGTCATCCGGTATTATTTGCGGCCTTCGCGCATAGGCGTTTGGTTGATATCCACCCCTTTGCGGACGGCAACGGAAGAACGGCGAGGCTTCTGATGAACCTCATTTTTGTGAATAAGGGTTATCAGATAGTATCCATCCCGCCAGTGCTGCGTATGGAGTATATTTCGGCTCTCGTCTGTGCCCAGCGTGTACAAAAGCCTACAGACGAACCATTCAACAGATTGATCGCCGAGTGCGAGCTGGAAGCGCAGCGAGACTATGGGCGAATGTTCAAAATTCCTCTCACAAAACCGTGACATGCTGAACAGAAAAAGTATTCTAATCTTGAACCACCCGACAGCTGAAACAAGCACAACGTTAAAGACTGTTAACCAAGGATATCATAGCAATAGAATTAAAAAAGCCGCCTAGCAAGGGCGGCTTTTTCGTTGGTATCCTTATACTTTTTCAGTCAATGAACTGTCAATGGTAGGAAAACCTGCCAGAATTCACTGAAGCAGCTTTCAATCTTAATTAATAGCATATTCCCAGTTTACTTATGCTTTACCTTGTATTGCTAGCATTCTTTACACACTCATACTAAAATTGTATACGTACTGCTAGAGAATGAACTAGCAAAAATACGTTAAACAATTTATAGGAGGGCCTATGACAGTAGAGCGGCAAGGTAAAAGGTTGTTACCATCTGGAGATAAGGGTATACCTATGACAGTATTCATAAAGAACAGAAAAACTAAAAAGGACAAAGTAAGGGCGAGTCTATGGAGAACCGGCATTTTTCGGTCTGATGGGGGTGTGGCTTTTTTAATGTGTGCCCCAGCTGTGCTATTGCTACTTGTATTTAGAATATTCTCTCTCTTTTATAGTTTGTATGTATCCTTGTTTGACTGGAGCTTTAAAAAGAACGCCTTTATTGGCCTGCAAAATTATGTGGAAATGTTTACCCGAGATATTGTTCGCTATTCGGATAGCATTGGCCTTAAGGTAGGAGCCTTGGGTCAGAGCTTACTGGTTACCACCAGCTATGCGCTAATTACCATTCCCATTAGCATTGGATTATCATTTCTGTTTGCCTATCTATTATTTTATGGTGTATCTCCTAAACTGCAATCAGGATATCGCATAGCTTTTTTTCTTCCTTATATTACATCTACCGTTGCGGCCATCTTTGTGTTTCGATGGATGGCAAATTCGCAGTACGGGTTATTCAATGTCATCATAAAGGCCTTGGGATTGCCGCCTCAGGAATGGGCCAGTGATCCAGTCCCGATACTGGAAAAAATATTAAACGGCTTTGGCGTAGACGTATCCTCCGTACCAGACGCCCTACTTGGCCCAACCTGGGCGCTCTGTGTAATCATGATTTATTCTATTTGGAGTTCCATCGGGTTTAACGTGGTTATTTATTTGGCAGGGCTTAGTGGCATCTCCCCTGAGTTATATGAAGCAGCACAGATTGATGGTGCCAATAAACTGCAATCGATTATTCATGTGACCTTGCCGCTGGTTTCTCCCACTACGCTGTTTCTGTCCATTACTTCTGTCATTGGTGCTTTTGAATCCTTTAATGCGTTTTACTTGTTTACGGGAGGAAGTGGCTCTCCCAACGGTTCTACCTCCTCTATCTCTATGTATATCTTTAACAACTTCTATCAATACAATCGTGCGGGCTATGCCTGTGCATTATCTGCTTTGCTGTTTGCAATCGTACTGATACTGACTGTAATACAAAAGAAAATTAGTGACAAAACAGTATTTTATGGATAAAGGAGGTTTTTGCAAATGATAAACATTTATCGCCGGCAACAGATATATAAAAATTCGTTTCAGGTATTTACCTATGTTTTTTTGACCGCTTGCGCCATACTCTCTGTCTTTCCATTTTTATGGATGATTCTCAATTCCTTTAAAAGCTTTGCTGAAATCAACCATCGCATTCCAACTTTTTTTCCGGAAAAATGGGTGTTTTCGAATTACATAGAAGCTTGGAACAAACCAGAATCCACTTTCACAATCTACTACATCAACACCTTAGTCATTGCAACATTGGGTGTTATATTGCAGCTGTTACTCTGCATACCGGCAGCCTATGCACTCTCTAATTTAGAATTTAAGTTTAAAGATTTTTTGTTCTTAATTATACTAACAACAATGCTCATACCAGGAGACCTAACCATAGTACCTAATTTTATGATTATTCGTAAATTGCCACTGCTGGGCGGAAATGACATCCTTGGCAATGGCGGTAAGGGTTTGTATGATACCTATATGGGAATCTTACTACCTGGGTTGGCCAGCAGTTTTACCATCTTTCTGCTAAGACAAGCTTTTCTGGCGATACCAAAGGATTATTGGCAGGCTGCACAACTGGACGGGATCGGACACCTTGGGTACATAGTCCGAATACTCATACCACTGTGCGCTCCAACCATAGTGACAGCCTCCTTATTGACCTTCATCGGCCGATGGAACAGCGTGCAATGGCCAATGCTGATTACTTCAAGCGAGCGTATGCGTCCCCTTCAGGTTGGACTAATGTATTTTCGCAGTGAGGATGGAGCCAGTACGCAATTAATTATGGCAGCTGCTACCTTCTGTGTCATCCCAATTTTGGTTTTATATTTTTTTGTACAAAAACAATTCACTGAAGCTATAGCTGGCAGTGGGTTAAAGGGTTAGAGAGGAGTGAACTTTTATGAACAACATACATACGATTATTTTTGACTTGGATGGCACTCTGTATCAGGATCAGGTGTTTTACAAGGAGTATTTAAGTCTGCTGGTTAAGGATACACCCTGGGAATACGCTTACGAGTCCACTCTCGAATATATTGAATCCTTATTGCGTGATAAAACCCCTCAGCGTTTAGGGGAATTTTATGAAACTCAAATCCAACCTATCTCAACAATAAGGGAACTATATGAGATACCAACTTTTCGTAACGCAGAAGATAACTTTGAATCTCGCTTTTATTCTGAAGCATATAGCTTCTTAGGAGATGCATGGTCAATACTCCAGTTGATAGCACGTGCTTTTTGCATTGCGCCAGAACGACGTAGTCAAGCTTTTTTAGCTATACGTGAGCACATGATTTCAAACAACACCCTAGAATTGGATGATGATTTAAGGGAAACCATTGCACAGATGAATAGGCAAGGAATAACCTTATATCTGTTTACCAACACGCCACAAGAAGGGGCTATCCGCTTTGTGCAAGCCTTGGGCTTGCAGGATATAATACCCAACATTGAGTTTGGGATCAATAAGCCATACGGACTGAGGGATCGCTTGCCCAAGATTGTTGAGAAGGCCGGTTGTGCAAAACATGTAGTCAGTATTGGCGACCACAGCTTCAATGACCTATCACCAGCAAAACAGATAGGAGCAAAAACAATTTTAGTATCACCCTATGCTGTTTATGATGGCATTACTTGGAATGAGCGCTTGTCCACATTGCAGCAGTTAAATCAGTTGCTAAGAACAATCAGTTACTAAGAATGAGTTGTAAAAAAATTCTTTTGATGAGGAGTGTGCAGCATGAAAGCACAAGTTACTTTTTTTGGAGGTCTTAATACAATCGGAGGCATCAATGTCTTGGTCGGTGTCGGTGACACAGCCATTGTATTTGACCTTGGTCGAATGCCCACGAACTTTTACGGTTGGGGCAGCGGAAATATTTGCCCTGGAAGCCATTTGCTTAAAAGTTATTTATTGTTAAAAGTTGCACCGCCCATTCTCTCCTTGTATGACAAGCAATGGCTTGGAGATTTAACCGTGGAGGAGTTGGAACGTATCTGGGAGATACCCGTCCCTCAATTCAAGCATGTGTGTGCCTTTGTCAGCCATATTCACCAGGATCATATGGAACTATTGCCTTATATTGCTGAGGACATTACGGTATTCATGCACAAGGAGGCTCTGGCTACTTACAAAGCTGTTGTGAAAAGTGGGGAATACATAGATACGAAAGCAAGGTTGCAAGGGCTAGCTGATATGGAGAGTTATCCGTTGGGAGCTGATATGAGGATTCAGGTTGTGGAATTGGATCACGATACACCCGGGGCTTCAGGTATTTTAATTCATGCGGGTGATGAGAAGGTGTTTTTTACCGGTGATTACCGTATGCATGGAAGGCATAATGAACGTGTCAAACAAAAGATGCGCTTTCTGGCAGAACAGAAGTTGACTATGCTTATTACGGAGGGTACAACGTTGCGTGTGGATTCAACAACGCAATATGAAGCGAATGTGAACGAATGGGATTTACCAGTGCGTTACAGTCAGATGCTAGAGCAATCTAAGGGACTTGTATACATCAATATATTGTGCCGTAACATTGAGCGTGTGGCAGATTTCGTCAATGTTACAGCGGAGTACAATCGGAACTTGGTTATGGACGTACAAACCGCTTTGCTGTGGCACAGTGTATCAAACCAGATTGAGGCATTGTCTGGTAATCCGGCTGTAAAGGATATGGATACCATTGTATTGTTTGAAGATGAAACGCATGCGTCCTTACCCTATCGTACCGTCAGCTACCGAGAGCTTGTAAACAACAAAGATAAGTACGCCATTTATCTAACGCAGAAGAAGATTGGCTTAATGAGCGAACTGGAAAAGTTAGGACAGCGAAAGGATTGTTCTCATTATTTTCACGCTGACGGCAACCCGCTGAATAATAACGACCCAACATTGCTCTATTGGCTACGAGAACTAGGAATTGTTTATCATTTTCACAGTACAGGAGGGCATATTACCTCCAAAAAGCTCACGGAGTTTGTCACCACCATAGCACCCAAAGTCGTTGTTCCCCTACACAGTATGAACCCATCCATCGCCAATACTGGCACAATTCCCAAGCTATTGCCCCACTATGGTATGACTGTTGAACTACATACCCTTTGATAAAAAACTATTTTGACAGGAGGATTTTATGTTTTATAAAATTAGAAAACCCTTGGTTGCCGCCGCAATGTCGATTGCCTTGCTGGCAGGCTGTTCTTCCCCTACACCGAGCACAAGCTCTCAGGGCTCTCCGACTATTCCTCAAGGCACCCCACAGGTCGCCGGAATTGATGCGATTGAGCTTGGTAAAAACGGGCCAGTAGAAATTGAGTTTTGGCATATTCAAGCAACCATCTACGGAGAGGCTATTCAGCAGATTGTAGCTGACTTCAACAAAGAGTATGAGGGTAAAATTAAGGTTAAAGAAGTATTTCAGGGTAACTATACTGAGCTCAACCAAAAGGTGAAGGCTGCGTTCCAGGGTGGAGGTCTTCCAAATGTTTCTATGTGCTATGAAAATGAAACGGCTGAGTATATGAAAGCAGACATTCTGGTTCCTCTTGATGATTATATCGCTAGTGCAAAGTACGGCATGTCTCAGGTTGAACTGGATGATATTCTTCCGGCAATTCTTGCCCGTCAAAGGATTATAAATTATGGCGGTAAAACCATGAGTTGGCCTCACGGGAACAGTGCTCAGGGGCTTTACTACAATGTTGATTTATTAAAACAGGCCGGTTATGATGCGCCTGCAAAGACTTGGATTGATTTTGAAAAGCAGTGCCTAGATACTTATCAAAAAACGCAAATACCGGCACTGGCTGTCGGGAATAATCCCGTCGGCAGTTTAATTACTTGGATCCGTACTTATGGCATTGAGCCTATTGCACACGATAGCGGCGGCGTTTATTTTGACAACCAGGCTACCATTGATCTTCTTAACATGATGAAACGCCTGGTTGATAGCGGAGCGGCTTATCGTGCTGAAAATACGGAGAATGATTTTACTAGCGGAAAAGCGGCTATGGAAATTGCTACAACTGCCAGAACCTCCAGTAAGATTGACTTAATCGGCGACAGCTTTAACTGGGATATCACCCTCATTCCGCAAGGTAAGGCTGATGTACAAATCACCTCCCTATTTGGTGGTAACCAGGTACTATTTAAATCTACGCCAGAAAAGCAGTTGGCATCTTGGATTTTTCTCAAATATTTTGCCAATGGGCATGCACAAGCAATTTACGGCTCACTGACCGGTTATTTCCCAGCTACCAAGTCCGCACTGAACGATCCCCTCATTCAGAAAAACTACACCGACCACCCACAAAAGCAACATGCTTTTGATAGGATACTCCCCTACGCCCAGATTGATTCACCTTCCCCTGCCAGAAGTCAAATCAGTACTGAAGTATTAAAAGAGGCAGATAATTTTTTTGCAGGGAAGATATCTGCCGAGCAGACAGCAAAGCTTATGCAGGAAGTAGCTGAGGAAACCTTAGCTAAGTACAAATAACGACAAAATAGTTCAAAACAGTTCGGTTTATTCCTCTTACGAACTGTAGAATGTTGACACTCGACTTCGAATCCAGCATACCAATATGCGAAGCTCTGCTACCAAAAAAACCCCTGTTAGCCAAAAGCTAACAGGGGTTTTTGTGTGTAAAGCATATCCACTACTCTTTAAAGGTTCTTGCCTTACCCTATCATTCTTCATTCTTTCATGCCTTCTTCCCGCCCATTATCATACGCATAACGGCTGATGCCAGCTTGAAAAGCGGTGTTTCAAATTCTGAGGTCACTTTCGCCAGTTCATGAGGGATGTCAATAGACTGGGGACAATGCTTGACACACTTTCCGCAGTTTTTGCACAGCGATGCTTTGGCGGGGTAATGAGTGGCGCCGCCCACGTTTTGCATGTAATACATCCATGCAAATTTTTGCTTTAGCGTGTATTTTTCATTGTAAGAAGAAAAGCAAGCCGGAATATCTACCCCAGCTGGACAGGGCATACAGTATCCGCAAGCCGTACAAGGGATCTTTATATCCCGCATGAGGATCGCTTTCGCTTTTTCAATGACAACCAGTTCATCTGGAGACATAGAATCGGGCTTGGTGTTTTCTGCCACAATCAAGTTCTGCTTCAGTTGTTCCATGCTGTTCATACCCGATAACACGGTCATAACTTCAGGATGGTTCATTACCCAGCGCAAGGCCCACTGAGCCGGGGTATAGCCGGGTTCTGCCTTTTCAAAAAGCGTACAGGCGTCGGGAGGGAGTCCCTTCACGAGCTTGCCGCCTCGTAGAGGCTCCATGATGAGTACACCTATGCCTTTCCCGGCTGCATATTGAAGACCCGCTGTTCCTGCCTGATTATGTTCGTCTAGGTAATTGTATTGGATCATGCAAAAATCCCAGTCAAAAGCATCTATGATGAGTTTGAACTGAGCCGGGGCCCCATGGAAGGAGAAGCCAATGCGTTTAATTTTGCCTTCCTTTTTCCTACGGTCTACCCAATCCTTTAAGCCAAGAGCCAACAACTTATTTAAAATCGCCATATCCGAAATCATATGAATTAAGTAGTAGTCAATATAATTGGTTTGCAAGCGTTCCAGCTGTTTGTTAAAGTACTTATCGATATCTCCAGCCGACTTGACCAAAAAATGGGGCAGCTTGGTGGCAAGAAAGACTTTATTACGCCAGCCTTTAGCCAAAAACTTTCCTAGCGCTACCTCACTGCCGGGATAAACATAGGCCGTATCAAAGTAATTAACTCCCTGTTCAATTGCGTGGATAAACAGCTTCTCTGAAGCTGCCTCATCAATGGCCGTCCCATTTCTAGGCAGACGCATGCAACCGAAGCCAAGCAAGCTTAGTCGGTCACCCGTCTTGGGGTTGATTCTGTCTTGCATGGGTATCCTCCTTTATAAAATTCGATTACCTCCATGTATTCACTCTATGATTCCATTCGTCTAGGTTATAAATTCCATTAAAGCATCTAAATAATATTAAATATTTTAACGAAACAGTTTATTAAGCAATATTAAACTTAATCGGGTGTAACCCCACACCCTCTAT
>CAZSXS010000040.1:0-31478 GCA_964611385.1 uncultured Defluviitaleaceae bacterium | reverse complement strand
TATGTCTTCTTTTGTGCAGTTTTATTGCATCATTTTATTTTTGCTCATTTAGAGTTGATAGAAAGACTATGGAAGTTCGTTAAATCTGAAGTGTTGAACGCCGCCTACCATGGTTCTTTTTACGACTTTAAAAGTTCAATTGATTCGTGTATTTTTGATTTAGACAAAAAACATATCAACCCAATCAATTCGCTTATTTCTGAAAATATCCAACAGTTTAATGATGTTGTTACACTTGTTGCTTGATGCTATTTTCATTCCGAAAGGCGTATAATCTTTCATCCATTCTGCTTTCCTCCTAATTTTATTGGCGTTGAACTATCATGTTTGGGGGCAAAACACTCACCATGAATGGTTAAAAATTCGCCAAAATAAATTATAGAAAGTAAAAGAAAAGGATTCAAGCAACCTGTGCAATTCCATCAAAAAACATGCAATTCAATTCAAGTGGTATAACTTCTGGAAATTTATGGCAATACTCTTTGCAAAATAAAACCATAGTAAACATAGAAAACTTTAAAGTAAGCGTCTTTATGGAGGTTAGAACATGAGTGGAAATGAGAAAGTAATCTTAATCAAAGGGAACCAATCAAAGTGGTACGAGCAAGCAATTTTCATTGTAAAGGAAAGCGTACTGACCGAGAGCGGTCCCATTGATTTTGTAGCCGAAGCCGAGAAAATCATTGTCAGTTATCTGGATAAAGCAAAACTCAAGTTAGCAGAAGAGAAAAAAAGCATGGATGTACAAAAAAATTCAGCTAAGGCAGCGCAGGCCAGCCAAGCGTATCAAAGCAAGCTGCCAGCTGCAGCTCCGGGAAGTGCCTGTGTTTCAAATGTATACACAAGCAATCTTAGTGTCAGCCCAAAGGTCGGAAGCAAGTCCGTTCCCAGAGTGGACAAGGCCTCTCTAGCTAAAAAGAAAAAGAGCTTTGACACCTTTTTAAATTTGGTCATGCTGACCTGTTGCTTGATTATCGTCGGTATAATGTTCTGGGGCATGAGATAAAAGTCATTCTATCCATATTGAGCAATAAGGTAAACAAGAAGCAGAGCAGCCTCATGGGAAGAGGTTACTCTGCTTTGTTTTGTTTGACGCGCAAATTTCTTGCACATTTTTCTTGACAAACGTTCAGCAATCCACTATAATCCCTCCCTATAAAGCAAAAGTACTTTAGGAGGCTTACTGATGAGTGAATATTCGGAGCATCTTTATTTATCCTTGGCCTATGATTTTTACGGAGAGCTTTTAACCGAAAAGCAAAAGACGATCTTTGATATGCATCATGGTCAGGATTTATCCTTGTCCGAGGTGGGGCAGCAGCTTCAAATTACGCCTCAGGGTGTTCGAGACAGCTTTACTCGCACTGTTGCCCTCTTAAAGTATTATGAAGAAAAGCTATGTTGTATTGATAGCTTTTATACCCGAAAGAATATTTTGGGAGATATTTATTTTGAATTAGAGTCTTTGCAAAGTATCTTGATAAAAACAAGCGATGAGCAAAACCAAGTACTCATTCAAGAAAAAATTAATTTAATCAAATCCCTTGCAGAAAAAATGCTTGGATAAAGGAGGCCGGTGAATATGGCGTTTGAAAGCTTGACCGCAAAGCTGCAAGATGTGTTTAAGCAGCTTCGGGGTAAGGGTAGGCTAACAGAAAAGGATTTGAAGGAGGCCATGCGTCAAGTAAAGCTGGCCTTACTGGAAGCCGATGTCAATTTTAAGATTGTAAAGGATTTTATCAATACGGTGACAGAAAAGGCCATCGGTGCAGATGTTTTGGAGGGCTTGAATCCCGGCCAGCAGGTCATCAAAATCGTCAACGAAGAAATGATCAACCTGTTGGGCAGTGCTCAGAGCAAGCTTACCTTTTCATCCAAATCACCTACGGTTTATATGTTGGTCGGGTTACAAGGTGCTGGTAAAACTACCGCCGCCGGTAAGCTAGCCGGACAGCTACGCAAGCAAGGCAAGAAACCCTTGTTGGTTGCCTGTGACATCTATCGTCCCGCAGCCATTGAGCAGCTTAAGGTCGTCGGAAAGACCTTCAACATTCCGGTTTATTCCGAAGGGATCAAAAATCCCGTTGATATCGCAAAAAATGCCTTGGATGTAGCAAGACGGGACGGGCATGACGTAGTCATAACCGACACCGCCGGACGCTTACACATTAATGAAGAGTTAATGAATGAGCTGAAGGAAATTAAGACCGCTATTCGCCCCCAGGAAATTATCCTTTTGATAGACGCGATGACGGGGCAAGATGCGGTAAACGTGGCTCAAAGCTTTAACGATCAGTTGGGAATAGACGGCATTATCATCAGCAAGCTGGACGGCGATACCAGAGGCGGAGCCGCTCTTTCTGTTCGGGCCGTTACGCAAAAGCCCATTAAATATGTGGGCATGGGTGAAAAGCTGGAAGACCTAGAACCTTTTTATCCTGAACGTATGGCTTCAAGAATCTTAGGTATGGGTGACGTGCTTTCTCTAATCGAAAAAGCTCAGCAGAATTTTGACGAAAAGCAGGCCAAAGAGCTTGAGAAGAAAATGCTGTCTAACGAGTTCAGCTTGGACGACTTTTTGGATCAAATGCAGCAAGTGAAAAAGATGGGGCCTATTAAAAACTTGATCGGCATGATACCAGGTTTGAATCAGGCAGGTCTCAGCGAAGCAGACATTGACGAAAAGCAGCTTGTACATGTGGAAGCCATCATTCAATCCATGACCAAGAAGGAACGCAAACACCCGGAAATCTTAAATGCTTCTCGAAAGCGCCGCATAGCCAAAGGCTGCGGTCGAACCATTCAGGATGTCAATCGGCTATTGAAGCAGTTTGAATCCATACGGCAGATGATGAAGCAAATTTCGGGTATGACAAAGAACAAAAGGGGTAAAATCAACTTCCCTTTTAATATATAAGTGTAGTTAAAGGAGGTGAAATAGTGGTAAAGATTAGGTTAAAGCGTATGGGCGCCAAAAAAGCACCCTTCTACAGGATCGTAGTTGCTGACTCCAGAACTCCCAGAGATGGAAAGGCAATCGCCGAATTAGGCTTTTACGACCCTACCAAGAACCCTTCAGTAATCAAGATTGAGGCTGAAGAAGCCAAGAAATGGCTTGCCTCGGGGGCTCAACCTTCAGATACAGTTAAAAAGCTACTTAAAATTGCCGGACTATAAGGTAAAACAGGAGGATATTTTACATGAAGAACTTACTTGAAGTTATTGCAAAAAATTTAGTTGATGATCCTTCACAGGTTGTTGTTAATGAAGTTGAAGGGGAACGTTCAACTATTCTTGAATTGAAGGTAGCAAATGAAGACATGGGTAAAATCATCGGAAAACAAGGCCGCATTGCTAAAGCCATTCGCACTGTTGTTAAGGCAGCTGCGATTCACAGCAACAAGCGTGTTGTCGTTGAAATTATTCAATAGGGTCTGAGGAAGAGAAAACCTTGGGGGAAGGGGGCGGAAAACTTTTTTCAAACAACGAAAAAAGTTTTCCGCCCCAACTAGTTGGGGCACTCCTTGCCCCCCAAACCCCTTTCTCCCCCTACGGTCTTAGAATAGGTCAGTTTTAAGAAGATGGAAGGAGGTCAAGTGTTGTCTGATCAGGATTTGAAGAACGAGGATTTTTTTGATATTGGAAAAGTGATTAATGCTCATGGGGTTCGGGGTCAAATTAAAGTGTTTCCTTTGACCTTTGATGTGCAGCGCTTCGAGCTTTTGGATACGATTGATGTTTATTTCGAAAAGAACAACAGGGTACAGACCTTTACGATTGAGAATCTTAGCTATCATAAAAACCTTGTTTTAATTAAATTGAAGGAAATTAATGATATGAATGAGGCATTGGGCCTCAAAAATGGGCTGATTCGTATTCCCAGGGATATGGCTCTGCCTCTGTCGGAGAATGAATACTATGTGAAGGATTTAATCGGCCTTCAAGTATATAAAGAAGACGGTGAGCTTTTAGGAACCTTGGACGAGGTGATTGAAACTGGTGCAAATGATGTGTACCGAATTGGTGAACTTCTGATTCCGGCCATCAAGCAATGCATTTTATCGGTGGATATTGCTAGCAAAGTTATGAAAGTACACCTGCTGGAAGGATTAGAATGACTTTTCATGTATTAACCTTATTCCCGGAAATGATCGAAAGCGGTCTGAATCACAGCATTGTGGGCAGGGCACTTCAAAACGGGCTCATTACACTCAATTGTATAAATATCAGGGAGTATTCCCAAAATAAACACAGGCATGTAGACGATTACCCTTACGGCGGCGGCGCTGGTATGGTGATGAGTCCGGTTCCTATTTTTCATGCGTATTCCAGCATTGAAAACAGGGAAAACATGCCTGTTATTTATATGTCTCCGAAAGGAAAAACGCTCAATCAAGCTCTGGTGAAGGAGCTTTCTGAATTTGAGTCCTTGATTCTTTTATGCGGTCATTACGAGGGTGTGGATCAAAGAATTATTGATGAGATCGTTACCATGGAGCTTTCCATCGGCGACTATGTACTTACTGGGGGCGAGTTGGCCGCTATGGTTGTGATCGACTCCGTTTCTAGGCTCAAAGATGGTGTCTTGGGCAAGAGTGAGTCTTATCAAAATGAGAGTTTTTCCAATGAGGCACTATTGGAGTATCCTCAGTACACCAGGCCTCCTGTTTTTATGGGACGAGCAGTGCCAGAGGTCTTACTCTCCGGACACCACGCTAATGTCGAAAAGTGGAGAAAAGAACAATCCCTGGAGCTTACTAGAAAATTACGGCCGGATTTACTAAAGAATGAATAGATGAAAATACCATTGCCAAGGATCGCCGGACTTCATTTCAATTCTTATGAAAGATGGATGGATGAAGGCAGTTATTGGCTGTTTGGAGGTTACTTTGAACGAAAAAGAAAACAAAGAACAATACGATGAAAATAATCAACACAATCCGAATGAGTTGAAAAATGGCGGAGATGAGCATACTCATAACAAAAGCCAGTCTGAATACAGACTGGCCCATGAAAAAATGTGGGTGCTTACCTTAACCTATTCCATACCTACCATTGTAGGCATGTTGGTGAATGCACTTTATAATGTAGTGGATCGATTTTGGGTAGGGCGTATTGAAGGTGTGGGGGATGCCGCACTGACGGGGATAGGGATTTGTATGCCCATTATGATTGTCATTTTGGGCGTCTGCCAGCTGGTGGGCGTGGGCGCGGCCACGAATATCTCTATCTCTCTGGGCAAAAGGGACAAGGCAAATGCAGAACACGTTTTAGGCAATGCCCTGACCTTGGCGCTTCTTTTTAACATCCTCATAACGAGCTTTGGGCTTTTATATCGGAAAAGCATATTGAGCGCAGTGGGAGGTACAGAGCTTACCATTCCCTTTGCTCTGCCGTACATAACCATCATTTTGTTTGGTTGCGGCTTTCAAATGATTTCCTTTATTTTGAATCATCCCATCCGAGCTGCAGGGAATCCCATGCGCTTTGCATCTACGCAAGTCTTGGGCGCTGTTATCAACATGATACTAGATCCAATTTTTATTTTTAAGTTGAATTTGGGTATCAAGGGAGCGGCCTATGCTACAATCATTGCCCAATTTGTTTCTGCAAGCTGGGTATTGGCATATTATTTTTCGAAGAATGCGGCCTTGCGCTTTCGCTTAAAAAACTTGATTCCGTCCTTTAAAATTATCATGCAAACCTTTTCTATTGGGGTTTCGCCTTTCTTAATGCAGATTGCAGCAAGCTTGATTTCAGTGCTGATGAACCGGAGCCTTCTATATTATGGTGGTCTGGAACTGGGTCAAGAAAACCAAGACATAGCCATTGGAGCCATGACCGTAATCGGCAGCATTTCCACCTTGATTTTCATGCCCCTATTTGGCATCAATCAAGGCACCCAGCCCATCATTGGCTACAACTATGGGCGAAAGGATTACAAAAGGGTAAAATCTGCATACAACTATTCCGTACTTTATTCACTTGTCATTAGTTCCATTGGCTTCCTAGGCATACAGTTTTTTTCCCGACAATTGATTTCCATGTTTAATTCAAATCCCTTACTGGTAGATGTGGGCGCAAACGGTATGCGTATCTTCTTAGGCGCAATCTTGATCGTAGGCTACCAAATCCCTTCGGCAAATTTCTTTCTCTCCATCGGGCGGGCTAAGACCACTATAGTCTTGAGCCTTTTACGACAGGTTTTGCTGCTGACGCCCTTGTATCTGATTCTGCCTCTCTTCATGGGTCTGAACGGAATTTGGTACTCCGGCCTTCTTGCAGATATCATTTCCACTGTTGTGGTTGCGATCGTAATTACGAAGGAACTGAGAAAGTATGGGGCTAAAGAGGGGACTAATGGTGACAACACAACAAATTTACTAAGGTATGAGAAATAGAATACTTTGTATTAAGCTGCAAGAGTTTTTCTTGAACATCTGGAACCGGCTTCCTTTGCTTCACTGCTCGGATCATCAGATTTTTCGGAGAATGAGCAAAGTCTACAAATTCGATTACATCCACCTGATAACCCAACAGGGAAAGCACCTCACAGCGGATGGAATCCGTTAATAGGGCAGCAAAGCGTTCTTTAATGAGTCCGTGTCGCAGGAGGATAGCTGTGTTTCCATCATCCTTGAGCTGGGCGTTTAACTCGTGCTGGCAGCAGGGGACGGAAAACAGATAGCTGACTTGGTGTTTGATTGCATAATAGAGGGCATAATCGGTTGCGGTGTCACAGGCATGCAGAGTGATCACCATATCGGCCTGTAAGCTTTGAAATTGACTTTCGTCGGACACATCTCCAACGACAAAGCGAAGGCCCTCGTATCCATATTTTTGCGCCACAGCGTTGCAATGGGCTACGACTTCTTGCTTCAAGTCATAGCCGATGATGTGAACCTTCTTATTTTTAACTTTCACAAAATAATGATAAAGGACAAAGGTCAGGTAGGATTTTCCGCAGCCAAAGTCCAAGATAGTAAAGCTCTCATCTGAATCTGTTGATGAGAGCTTTTTTGATGGGGATTTTGTTGGAAAGAAATTTTTTGGGGCGTTTCTTGAAGAGGGCTTCGCCAATTCCGTATTTTTCAGCTCGTGGTCGATGAGTTCAACGAAACGGTTGATTTGCTTATATTTATCAAACTTTGACTTTATGATCTTATAGTTTTGATCAAAGACACCCAAGTCTACCAAGGGTGGAATCTCCGTGTTTTCCTCTAAAAGATAGCTTTTGGTTCTGTTGTGAGAAAGGTCTTTGCTTTGTTCGCCTTGTTCCTGCTGATTGCGATTTTGCTCAGATTGATTTTGCCTATGCTGGTTTTTCTTATCTTTAGCTGGACTTTCGTTGATCAGCAGCTTGCCTTTCTTGGACTGCTTATAGGATATGGTTTTGTTTTCCATCAAAACGTTTACTTCCTTAAACAAGACGGCTAAGCCATCGACTGTCTGCTGCAAGGCCTCATATTCAATATTGGTATGAAAGGCTTGGTTGGCCGAAAAGCGTTCAAGCTGCCAGAGTCTTTCGTTTTTGATACATACAGCCCGGACCTGCGCCTTGGAGACTTCCTTGCCGTCTGCATCCTTCATGCCTTTGATTGGAAGGCTGAAAACAATCTTTCTGATATTGTTGTAATCGCTTTTGTTAATGGTTATATTCATAAGGAGATTAAAACCGCCCCATACTTCTGAATGATTGCCGAATAAGAACCCCAGGCATCCATTCCACTGCTTTGAAGGCCTGTGACCGCCGGGCGACCGTTATAGATTCTTAAGGCCTTTTCTAAGACTTCTGGGCTGGAAGGGCTAAAGGAAAGGGGTGTTTTGATGATTTCCTGAAGCATAGGAATGACCTTTGCCGTACCCTCTCCCAAGTCCAGGTTCAGGATATCGAACTCGTCACTTTCTTCAAGAGCAAGGTCCACCAAAGTTTCATAATCCTCTTGCTGCAAGGCCCTAGCTACTTCCTCATTGCTGAGGCTTAAAGCATAGGAAATCTTAGTATCGTTATTTAGCATGACCGCCTTCTGATAAGAACAACAGGCCTTTTGCTTTTCCCCTGCTATGGGCTTTGGAGATAAGTCTTTGCATTGCTCAATTGTCTTTTGGATATGCAAAGGTGTTGTGCCACAGCAGCCGCCCAGTATGTGAGCGCCTTTTTCGGCCAGCTTAAGCATACAATCAGCAAACAACTCCGCTGAATAATTATAACAAGAAACCCCATCCTTCATCTCCGGAAGCCCGGCGTTGGGCTGAACAATAAGGGGGATGGAAGCATTTTCACGCAGTCTATCGAATAGAAGCAAAAATTGTTCCGGCCCCAGACCGCAATTGATACCCAGAGCATCAACTCGGAGGCCTTCCAGTAAGAGTGTGTTGGTGGTTAAATCGCCCCCTGTCAGCGTCTTTCCTGTGCTATCTACTGTCATGGTGCAGAGCACCGGAAGCGATTCGCAAGCTTCCTTGACACCAAGGATGGCCGCCTTTGCCTCGTAGCCATCCACTAGGGTTTCAATTATGACTAAATCAATACCGCACTCGACGGCTGTCAGCACGGAATTTTTGTATATGCTTACGCAGTCTTCGAAGGCCAAATCTCCCATGGGCTTGAGAAGCCTTCCTGTCGGCCCCAAATCCAGAGCGATATAAGCAGTCCTTCGCGTTTGTGAAAGGGCGTTCTTGACGTTTTGGATCGCTGCCTGGATCATTTCCTTGTAATTCTTATGCTTCGAGCTCAATGCACCAAAAGTGTTTGCCGTAATCACATTGGCTCCGGCTTTCAAATACTCGCTATGAATTTCCGTAACAAGCTCTGGGTGCGTGAGGTTCAGACTTTCCGGCGTCTGTCCGGGCTTCAAGCCTTTGGCCTGAAACATGGTTCCCATTCCGCCGTCAAAAAACAATAGATTCTTTGTAAGAATCTCTTTCAGTTGTTCCTTGTTTTTTAAGTTATTACTCATGATCAAACCCTACTTTCTTTATAAACGCTTTAAAGTCCTCATCAGAGGGGTCTTGCGATTCCCAGTGAACAGATACCTCATCCCCTTGATAACGAGGGATCAAATGAATATGAAGATGATAAACGCTTTGACCGGCAAGGGCTCCGTTGTTTTGCAGCACGTTCATTCCTTCACAGCCGGTGGCAATTTTTATTTTTTCTGCAAATTCTGCAGCAAGCACAAAAATCTTTGAAGTCAGTTCTTTGTCCTTGCCCAGTTCAAAAATAGTTTCCACATGCTTTTTGGGGATCACCAGCGCATGTCCGAGACTGGACGGAAAACGATCCAGGATCACGATAAAGTTTTCGTCTTCATACAGCTTATAAGATGGGATTTCATTATTGACGATTTTACAAAAGATACACATCTATTTCCTCCATATCGAAGCAAAGCATATTACAAGTAAAGCCTTTGCTTCTTTTCATTTTGACACATTATAAACAAAACTCTTGAAAAATCAATAGGGCTGTGTATAATAAACTAACTATAAGACAAGAGATTACCCTTTTTCTAAAATAGTACACAAGGATTTATCAAATGATAGAATAAAATTAGAGAGGAAGATACGATGAAAGCATTGGTATTTTTAGTAGATGGTTTTGAAGAGATTGAGGCAGTAACCCCCATAGACGTTTTAAGGCGCGGGGGTGTTTTTGTGAAGACCGTTTCTCTGAACAATGAATACTTTGTAACTGGCTCACATACGATTCTAATGAAAGCAGATTGCTTGTTCAAAGACCTTGACAAAAATGAAATAGATACCTACAATTGTCTGATATTGCCTGGGGGCCCTGGTACGAAGCAGTATCAACAGTACCCTGAAGCTCTGGCAATCCTGAAAGACTTTGCAGAAGTTGGTAAAATCCTTGCTGCCATCTGTGCGGCTCCATCTGTGTTGGGCGCCTGTGGCCTGCTTGAAGGTAAGAAGGCAACCTGCTTCCCCGGTTATGAAGAAGCACTGCTGGGGGCTGAGCTTCAAGATGCTCCCTTCGTTCGGGATGGTAATATTTTGACAGGGAAAGCTGCCGGATCAGCCATGGACTTTTCGAAAGCGCTCTTGAGCCTGTTAATGGGGGATGAGGTGGCGGAACGGATCTGCAAATCCATGTATGTACAATGAGGGAGGCAAGGCTGTGAGTGATGAATTCTATACCTTGTGGCTTGCTCAAACCCCCCTTAGCTATAAAAAACAAAGCTTATTGTTAAGTCGCTTTGGCTCCTCAAGAGAGATTTTCTTTGCCCGAAGCGAGGCACTGAACGCAGTGCTGCAACAAGAGAGGGATACGGAAAGCCTGCTTTTAAATCGTAAGCGCTTTGACTTGGGGAAGATAGAGGAAACGCTTCTGGTGAAGAAGATTTCCTATATCACCAAGGAAAATCCAAAATACCCTCGCCTTTTAAGGGAGATCGACGAGCCGCCTCTGGGACTCTATGTTCGGGGAGAGCTGCCAGTGGATGTGCCTTGTGTCAGTATTATTGGCTCCAGAAGGTGCTCGGAATACGGCCTTTCTGTTGCCAAGAACTTTGCGTCAGGCCTTGCCGCCAATGGGGTGCTTGTTGTCAGCGGTATGGCCAAGGGTGCGGACAGCGTGGCGCATCGGGGCGCTTTAATGCAGGGTTCCACTGTGGCAGTTTTGGGCTGTGGTATGGATGTCTGCTATCCGGCAGAAAACCGCGGCTTGATGGAGGAGATTTCTCAAAGAGGAGCCGTTGTCACCGAATACCCCCTGGGCACTGAGCCAAACAAAATAAACTTCCCCCGCAGAAATCGGATTATCAGCGGGTTTTCTATGGTTTTGGTGGTGGTCGAGGCCACAGAGCAGAGTGGAACCCTCATTACCGTAGGAATGGCCTTGGAACAAGGCCGAACGGTAATGGCAGTACCTGGTAATATTTTCAGCAAGCTAAGCTTCGGTACTAATTTCCTCATTAAACAAGGAGCGGAAATTGCCACCTGTGTTGAAGATATCTTATTTGAACTGAAAGGTAGAGGTGTTCTTAACTTTAGTGGACGGCTAAATGGACAGCCCCCTTCTAACCCTAGTGAAGAAGATAAAAAAAGCTGTCTAACAGAAGAAGAAAGACCAATTTACGATAGCGTAGGTTATTCCAATACCACCCTGGAATCGATTAGCGAAAACCTGAAAATGGACATGACCACCGTGAACTACCTCGTGACCCTAATCGAATTAAAAGGATTAATAAAGAGAAACGCTGACAATACTATATTGCGGATTATATAATGTTGATGTTTAAAGCGTACCCATAATTAAAGTAAGGATGTTGTTATATGTCGAAAAATCTGGTTATAGTCGAATCACCGGCGAAGGCAAAGACCCTGAAAAAATTTCTAGGCTCCAATTATAAGATTGAAGCCAGCGTCGGCCATGTCCGGGATCTGCCCAAAAGCGAGCTTGGAATTGATGTGGAAAACGATTTTGAACCCAAATATATTACCATACGCGGAAAGGGCGAGGTTTTGTCCCGATTGCGAAAGGAAGTCAAAAAAGCAAGCAAGGTCTATCTGGCCACAGACCCTGATCGTGAGGGCGAAGCCATTAGTTGGCATTTGCAACATGCCCTGAAATTGGACAGCCAAAAGGCACAAAGAATCACCTTTAACGAAATTACACAAAGCGCCGTAAAACGTTCCATCAAGGAAGCACGAGACATTAATTTCAATCTGGTGGATGCCCAGCAGGCTCGCCGTGAAGTGGATCGTATAGTGGGCTACAAGATCAGCCCCTTTTTATGGCGAAAAATAAAAAAAGGCCTGAGTGCAGGCCGGGTACAGTCAGCTACCTTAAAGATGATCTGCGACAGGGAAGAAGAAATCGAGAATTTTATTCCTCAGGAATATTGGACCATAGATGCATTTTTTCCCATAAAGACGGAGAAAAAAACAGCCAAGGCCTCCGGCTTTACGGCTAAATTCTATGGAGATGAAAACGGTAAGATTGAACCGGATTCCAGGGCTATTGTTGATGAAATTTTAAAGGAAATCAAGGATAAGCAGTTTACCGTTGCAGAAGTAAAACACGGAACCCGTAGCAAAAAGCCCTACCCGCCCTTTACCACCAGTACCTTGCAGCAGGAGGCTTCCAAGGTTCTTGGCTTTGCCACTGCAAAAACCATGCTGGTGGCTCAGCAGCTTTATGAGGGTGTGGACATAAAGGGCGAGGGTACGGTTGGTCTTTTGTCCTATGTACGTACCGATTCCACCCGGATCTCGGACGAAGCCTATCAAGCCGCCTGTGCGTACATCACCCAAAACTTAGGGAAAGAGTATCTGCCAGAGGAGCGACCCGTTTATAAATCAAAGGCCAGGGCGCAGGATGCCCACGAAGCCATACGTCCCACCCAAACCGACCGAACGCCGACTTCTGTAAAGGAGTCTCTCACCAAGGAACAGTTCAAGCTGTACAAGCTGGTGTGGGAGCGGTTTTTGGCCAGCCAGATGGCTCCGGCCGTGTATGATACGGTTTCGGTCAGATTGAGCTGCGGAAAATATAGCTTTCGGGCCTCTGGTTCCCGCCTAACCTTTGATGGTTATTTAAAGATTTATGATAAGGACGAGGAAGAAGAACAGCTGAGTATGCCCTCCTTTGAGCAGGGAGCAGTTCTGAATCCAGGCGAAATCAAGGAAGAGCAGCATTTCACCCAGCCACCGGCTCGTTTCAGCGAGTCCATGCTGGTAAAGACCATGGAAGAGGTCGGCATCGGACGCCCCAGCACCTACTCAGCCACCATTACAAACCTTGTACAACGCGGCTATGTCACAAAGGAAAACAAGGTTTTTTACCCTACAGAACTTGGGGAAGTCGTCAACGACATAATGAAGGATAATTTTGAGGACATAGTCGATACGGAATTTACAGCAAAAATGGAAGACGACCTGGATAAGGTAGAAGACGGCTTACTGAACTGGAAGGAAATCTTGCGCAAATTTTACGGCCCCTTGCAGGAGAAAATTGAGCTTGCAGAGGAGCGGGTAGGTGCGATTTCTGTGGAGCATGAAAAGACCGATGTGCTCTGCGAGAACTGCGGGCGAAACATGGTCATCAAGTTCAGCAAGTTTGGCAAGTTTTTAGCTTGTCCGGGCTTTCCAGAATGCCGCAACACCAAGTCTTTTTTTGAAGAAGTTCCAGGGGCAAGCTGTCCGCTCTGCGGCGGTGCCATTCTCATCAAAAAGACCAAAAAAGGCCGGAAATACTACGGCTGCGCCAACCATCCCGACTGTGAGTTTTTGTCATGGAACAAGCCCACCGGTGAAAAGTGCCCCGTCTGCAGCGCTCATCTCATTGAAAAGGGCACAAAGAAGCGCATGAAGGCCTGCTCAGACACCAACTGCGCCTTTACTCCGGTGGAACTACCTGATGAAGATGAAGAATAGGATTTTTTAAAACCGTGGGGGGAGTGGTATAAATCCACGGAAATTTTGAAAGACTTGATTTTTCTAAAATCATGGGGGGACCTCTCATTAAACAATAAAGGCCCATCTGTCTAAAACAGATGAGCCTTTTGTATTAAGAAAGCAATGTCAACAGATTAATATTTTTGCTCCAAAAGAGTTCCTTACCTAGTAACATTCTTCATCCAACGATCCCCCTGTAAGCGAAGAAACGCAATGATCCACTTGAAGCACTGATCAATTCGGGTAAAAAGATAAATAGCAGGCAGAGGAAGCTTTAGAACGAAAGCGGCCAAAAAGGTCAGGGGCAGGACGACCAGCCAGCCGCAGATGAGATCCACCTTCATTACGAACTTGCCGTCACCGGCGCCGCGGTTAATGCCCACGAAGCAAGCTGCATGGTAACAGGTGCCGATGTGCGTCAAGGCACCGATGCCCAGGAAGATGCTTGCCATCTGTCTTGCTTCTTGAGAGATATTGTATAAAAGTGGCGGAAGCCCCCGTGAAAAAAAGACCAGCGAGGCAACGCAGAGCCCTACCAGAGCAAAGAGAATCTGAATGGTGTTTGAGTAGGCTCTGGCCTTCTTGAAATCACCGGAACCCACCGCCTTGCCTACGGTAACAACAGCACCATTGGAGAGTCCGGAGGTGAAAATCATAGCAAGGGAAAGCACGGTATCGGCCACACTATTGGCCGCGATCATCAAAACACCCAGGCGGCCGATCATCATGCCTTTTATAAAGCCCACAAAGCCCCACTGAGAATCCCCAAAAACGATGGGAAGCCCATAGGTAGCAAAATCTTTGATCATGTCCCTGTTAAGCCTTAAGAGTTCTTTAACCTTAAGGTTTATTTTTTTGTCAAGTTTGAATACATAAATAAACACGATGAGAAGCTCAATCATCCTGGATAAAAGCGTTGCCAAAGCCGCTCCGTTTACACCCAGCGCCGGAAGTCCAAGCTTACCGAATATCAAAACATAATTCAGGGTCAAATTGGAAAACAGAGTAATGAAAGACACGATAATACCAAGTCGCACTACCTCGGCTGTTCGCATCATAGAAACCAGAGAGTCCGTCATGGCAAAAAGAAAATAACTGTAGGCTACAATTTTTATGTACGTAAAGCCCGTGGAAATCAAGGTTTGATCGTTGGTGAAAATCCCTAAAGTTTGAGCGGGGAAGAGAAATAGCAAGGAAGAGATCAAAAACAAGCTGAGAGCCGCAAACTGAAATACCGTCGAAAAAATGGCCTTTATGCTCTGCATGTCTTTTTTTCCCGCATATTGGGAGATCAAGACGGATGAACCCCCACCGATGCCCTTAATAAAAAAGGTAATAAAAACGCCTACTTGATTGGCCAAGGAAACCGAGGCCAGCGAAACATCCCCCAAGGAACCTACCATGATGTTATCCAGCATATTCACGCTTAAGGAAATAAAGGCTTGGAAAGCTGCCGGAATCGCCACTGCCAGTAGTGTACGGTAAAATTCTTTTTCTTTAACCATCATCTGAACACCTGTTGTCCCTTTGCCTTTTGGGAATTCTTAGCGTCTCCTAGACGCGACTTTTTTCCAGTTAGGATGGAGGCTTTGGACCAATATCCCATATCTTCAGCCAAAGTCAGATCAATGTTCGGCTTCATATTTTCCTCCCTTAGTCAAGATATGATTTCAAAGGAATCCTTTGATTCGCAGATCGGACAAAGACCCAAACGTTCGTTTTCTAAATTCCCACAATATTTACAGCGGTACTGGCTTTCTGGCGTTAGCGGTTCAGGTTCAAGGCCAGACCCAGACTCGGGTTTGCCTTGTTCTGTGGTTGAATGATTAAAAAGCGTCAATAAGGCTTCAATAAATTTGCGCTCATGGTTATTTTCTATAGAAGCAATCTTTTCAAACAGCAGAGCCAACTCCTCAAAGCCTTCCTCTCTGGCCTCTCGCCCAAACTTCGGATAAAGATTTTTCCATTCCAGATTTTCCTTAAGGGCTGCTTCCTTCAAATTTCGCTGGGTATCACCCAGCCCCCCATTGAGCACCTTAAACCAAACTTTGGCATGTTCCATTTCATTTTCAGCCATTTGTTCAAACAAAGCGGCCACCTCGTGATGGCCTTCCTTTCTGGCTTGCATCGCATAATAAGTGTAGTGGTTCCTAGCCTGGGATTCACCGGCAAAGGCTTCTTTAATGTTTCTTTCTGTACGTGTTCCTTGTAAGTCCATGTTTCTTCTCCTCTTAATGAAAAGGTTTGATTGAGTACTTTGAAAACTTGGGGTCTGCATTCCATTCGTCAACGCTGAGCGTTTCAAATTGATCTATGATGGTTTTGCTATAGATAGATTGTAAATTGAATGGTAACTTTTTTGAAATTTTATTTCGGAGCTTTTTGCGCATTATACTGTCGGCACTTTGCCGCTCCAAAACAAAAACATATTTTAATTGATTGCAGGATTTGCCATTTAGCAATAAGAAAAGAAAGCTGTCATAAAATTTTTTTGCAATTTCTGTAGCTAAGCAATCAGCACCAGCTAGATTCTTAAAATCTTGTCCTGTGATTTTATCGAAGTTTTTGTATTCGATAAAAAGAAGGCTGTTTTCATCCTCGATCACCCAATCAATATCTTTTAATAATGACCCAGATATCAGCTTATAATCAGCATGCATTTGGTCCGTTGCCCAATCAGCAACAGAATAATCAATTTTATGGTTATTACCTTCATCGACAAATATTTTGCTCACAACTTAATCCTCCACATGAGCAAAATATACCTCATCCAAGAGCTGATCAAACGATGATATAATTGCATTATTTTTTAAATCTCTAAAGTTTTCGTTGGTTTCACATTGCACTCCATTTGCAGTCTTAAATAGTGAATGGAAAAGGATATTGCTATCCTTGCGCTTCACTTCAAAGTACTTTGCAAATATATAATCATGTGTGGACACAATGATCTGCACACCACTCTTTTGTAGTTCCAAAAGCATTTCTACAATCAGCGGAACATGAATTGGATTAATATTTGCTTCGGGTTCGTCCCAAAATAGAACGGAACCTTTTTCAAGAGTTCCGTTTTTCACCAACTGCCACAGTAATGCAATTTTTCTCACGCCCTCAGCTACTAAATGAAACTCAATTTTAGACTGCCTACCACTAGGCCAAAGATAAAATTTATCCTGCTTTGCATCAAAGGATACCCTTCCGTTAATGATATTTTGTAACTTAGACAAATACTTTCTTTTTTCAGTACTATCCTTACCCATCGTAATATCAATTTTGGCTGAGTTAATAATATCAATGTATGTATCATCAAAATCCACATTGTTTTTATCAACAGCAGCATTCAGGTTAAAGGAATTGGATAAAATCTCCTTGGCTGGTATAAAAGTGCTCATTAGCTTTGAAAATTGTTTTTCCCATTGCTCTTCACCCGTTACTTCTGCCTCCCACTTTTTGGTTTTTATGCTGAATGAAATAGACAAGGCTTTCAAATCCTTGCTTTCGCTATCCGCTTTCGAGGCATATATTTTAGCATTCGCATTTAAGTTTCCTGGCTTGCGATTTACAAGCCGCCCAATTCTAAAGTCGTCCGGTCTAAAAACTTTTACGATCTTATGTGCAAACGAGACCTTTGTATCAACAGCCTGACATGCAGCATACAGAATCTTCATCAAATGCGTTTTACCCGTTCCGTTTTCCCCTATAAAGACATTTACCCCTTCGCTAAGTTGTATATCCAATGTTTCAAATACTGAAAAATTCACCAATGTTATTCTTGTAACGGCCATAATAGTTTCTCCTAGACTATTTTCATTTGATCCAATAGCTTGATATAGCTTGCATTCATATTTTTATATTGATCCAATGCATCCTTTATATTTTCAAACGCATTCTCCACGATATCACTAAAATGCTCCAGAACCAAGGCTGTAATCTGCGGACAGATTTCATTTCGCTCTGCCATAGAGTTTAGGATGGTTTTGGTTTTTTCTTCGGAAAAAGGCTCCTTGTAGCTTCGTTTACCAATGAGGGCGCTTGAAATGTCTGCCACAGCCAGAATGCGCTGACTGGTCGTCAGTTCCTCCGCCTTCAGGCGATGAGGATAGCCGGTTCCGTTCAGCTTTTCGTGGTGTCTTACAGCAATCTTCAAAATCTCGTCGTCAATATATCCACTTAAAATATACTCGCTGGCCACAACATGATCCTTCATCATGCTAAACTCGAAATCAGTAAGCTTGCCTGCTTTTTCAAGGAGCAGCAGAGAGGTAGATATTTTTCCAATATCATGAAGCAAAGCACCCAAATAAATTTTTCTCAGCTCATCTTCTTCAATCCCAAGCAGCCTTGCGATGGCCACACTGATGCCGACGGTGGTGATGGTATGCATAACGGTATGCTCACTGCGAAAATCAATGGAATAAATCAGCATTCGTAAAAACGATACCAGCTGGTCAAAACCATACTCGGCCTTGTTAAAAAGACCTGTGATTTCGGCCATATAATTGCCGTCGCTCAGAACTTGGCTGATGTGTTCCTTTTTTTCCAGCTCGATAATCAAATCAATGTATTTCGCTGAAAACACCTTGTCCCTCATCTCAAAAAACAACTGCTCATCAATGCCCGAAAGACCAAGCGCCAAGAATAAACAAAGCCGATCAGCCAGAAAGATTTTCATCGCCAAGTCCTTGTAAGTAATGTCTATTTTGTTCAAATGCTCATAAGACGTATGGTGGTACAAAACAGCTTCGGCGTACTGAGGGAAGGGTGAAAAGTTTTTTATAAAGAGATAGCCGTAAATACTATGGTTTTGCGTTTTTTTGATCTCAAATTTCAGAAGATCCTTTTTGTCGGTCAAGGAATCTATCTCCTCCGTTTTGTAGGCACCAATATCATGCAAAAAGGCAACCATGCACATTTCAATCATTTCCTCTTGAGAAAAGGTTCCTTCTTCTTGCAGTATTTTGTAAAGCACATAGGCGACCCGTTCCCCATGCTCTACCAATCTGTAATCAATTGCATTAAGAGCTCTTCGTAAAATATTAATCACGTTCTTGTTTGATATTAGTTGAATCAGAAAGCACCTCCTATCAGATTTTTTCAACTTCCTCCATTGAACAGCCTACACTCCCAGCTTCTCAAATAAAACAATGAAAAACATTGTATCACTTTTCTAGCGGAAATCAAGGCAAAAGACAGACTTTCTTCTTGACACACGCAATTTCCTATACTATAATGCATAAATATACAGTGCTTGACTTTAAGGGAGACTAAATCATGACTTATGCGGCGGCCATTTTTACAGCACGATTTTTTAGCTTTATTAACGGTGTTAATAAGGTTTTTCTGTCGTGTTACCGGATATACAGTTTGATTTGACCCTTCTAACGGTTAAATTACGCCTGTGGTGCTCGTTACAGAGAACCACAGGCGTTTTTTTGTTGAAAAGTCGGCAAGAGTAGGAGATGAGGAGGTGGAAGGAGTGTTTGGTGATTTTTGGATTACCCTAGCAATGATCGTATCCGTTTTATCCATGCTGGGCTGCGTACTTTACGGCCTGATCAACTGGAACAAGGAATAGGCTAACACAAAACCAATTCAAAGGAGATTTTTGACATGATTTATTCTGTATTGGGACTGATTTTCTATGTGGCTTGTATTGGAACCCTTGCTTTTGTCGGATTCAAAAAAACCAAAAGCAAGAGCGATTACCTTCTGGCCGGTAAGGGAGTTCATCCGGTGGTTATGGCTCTGTCCTACGGGGCTACCTTTGTTTCTACTTCTGCAATTGTTGGCTTCGGTGGTGCCGCCGGACAGTTCGGTTTGTCCCTTCTGTGGCTGACTGTTTTGACGATTTTGGTAGGCGTATTCATTGCCTTTGTTGTCTACGGCAAGAAAACCCGCGAGATCGGTCACAAACTGGATGCCTATACCTTGCCAGAGCTCTTGGCTAAGCGCTATAATTCCAAGTTCCTACAGGGCTACTCCAGTCTCATTGTAGTGCTGTTCATGCCTATTTATGCCTCAGCGGTTATTAAGGGAATGGTAGACTTTGTGGCTGCCTATTTTTCCCTCAATGCCGATCTGGTTTTGTTGATCATCAGCGTGTTTATTATCCTGTACGTTCTTACCGGCGGTTTGAAGGGCATCATGTATGCGGACGCCTTCCAGGGTGGCTTGATGTTTTTGGGCATGGGCTTTTTGCTTATTTATTCCTACAAACTACTGGGTGGCTTCTTTAACGCCCATTCAGCTCTGTCGGAACTGAATAACATCCCAGAAGTGGCTGCTCAGACCCAAAAGATCAGTGCCATAGGCTTCCAAGGTTGGAGCAGTATGCCCGCCTTCGGCTCCCCAATCTGGTGGAACGTCGTAACCACCTTGGTTGCCGGTGTAGGGATAGGCGTTCTGGCTCAACCGCAGCTTGCTGTCCGCTTTATGACGGTGAAAAGCGGAAAGGAATTAAACCGCGCCACCCTCTCAGGCGGAATTTTCATCTTTATGATGACGGGTACAGCCTTCTTGATCGGAGCCTTGTCCAATGTGAAATTTTTTGAGGACAGCGGAAAAATTGCCATCGGCGCTGCCGGAGCCAACGACAGCATCATTCCTCTCTTTATTAAAAGCTACTTGCCAGAATGGTTTTCAGGGCTGTTCATCATTATTATGCTGGCCGCTTCCATCTCTACTGCCAGCGCCCTGGCGCATACCATCGGCACTTCCTTCGGCCGTGATTTCATGAAGAATACCTTGGCCTCAAAGATCTCTACGATTTCCGCAACTCGTATCGGCATTGCCATGGGTATTGCCCTCAGCGCTGCCCTGGCTTACATGTCCAGCCGCCTAGACGTAAGTATGGCTATCATTGCCCAGGGTACTTCATTGTTCTATGGCCTCTGCGCTGCGTCTTTCTTGCCTACATACACAGCCGCCCTGTACAGCAAAACCTTTTCCAAGCAAGCGGCCATTGCTAGCATGGTTTGCGGTTCCGCAACCAGCATCATCTGGTCTTTCTTTATCAATGAAAAATCCGCTACAGCCATGCAGCTGTGCAAGCTGATTTTTGGCAAGAACTCCATTGTAGCTGATACCAGTATCAGCTTTTTGAGAATGGCCGACGCTTTGGTAATCGCCCTGCCTGTGTCAATTCTGGTCGCTGTTGGGGTTCATTTAGCTACGAAGAAAAACACAGCTGCTTAAGAGTCTTTCTAAAAAGCCGAACATGAGGATGGTATAAATCCCACGGGAATTTCGAAAAATACGAAAAAGGTGCCAACCACACAGGTTGACACCTTTTTTTCGTTCCTTGTAGAATACGCGCAAGTTACATACACAAAGCGGTCCGATGAAAGCCTAGTAAGGGACACCGCCCGCAACGGCTTGCGACCAGCTCAAGTGAAGGGCGGTGTCCCTTACTAGGCTTGGGCGTGAATTCCCCTGTTACTTAGTGCGTGTTACTAACTGGTAACCATTTGACCTTATTCAATTGCATAATAAAGCTTAACAGTAACCGAAGCCGTTTTAAATTTGGAGTATGTATTATATGCGCCGCTGTAACTAAATTCCTCCGAAGAAGAATTGTAGCCCGTAATCTGGAAGACACCAAGGTTTGCATTTAAAAGCTTATCAACCTTACTCTGAGCATTTAAAGCGATGCGGTCAATGCGATCCCTAGCGTTTTGCGTAGCTTCTTCAATCATAACCAGCTTGAGTTCATCCAGTTTGGTGTAGTAGTACTCAGGCGACTCGGAATTCAAATCAATTCCCTCGTCAATCAGACTGGTGGCGTCCCGTGAAATAAAGTCGATCAAATCAACATCAAAGGAGTGGAGATTTACTTGTTGGGTTAAGGTGAAACCATCCGGATATTCAGCAATGATAGAACCTTTGTCGTTGTATTCATAGGTGAAATCCTGCTGTATCCGCACATTGCTGAAGCTGATGTCCTCTTCCTTGAAATTGTTGTCCAGCAGATACTTCTTTATCTTGTCGCTGTTGATCTTGACAATTTCGTAAGCTTCCTTTGTGGTTTCACCCTTGACCGAATAGTAACAGCTCCAAGTAGCTGAATCCGATTTGAAATCCCGATAGGACGAGCCGGTAACAGAAATGCCTCCGCTCGATGTCCGCTTAAAGCGAACATACTCGTTCACGATGCTGTTGACTCCAAACATGATTATGCTGACTGTGATAATCAGGCATACACCTGTTATCAAAGCTTGAACAGCCGACTTACTTTCTTTCATTTTCTTCTCCCTTTCACGGACGTAGTATCGCCCAGATGTATTTTTTCCAAGTATACAGTTTATTTGTTAATTTTAAATAAAGTAATCTTTAAATAAACATTAATTTTTGGAAAAATTAGGCGAAAATCCATAGGCCCAGGCCCAGGAGTGTCAAGACTAGCCTTTGAAGAAGAAAGCTAAGCGGTAAAACAAAGCCAGGCTCACCATTCATTCCCAAGTCGAGGCTCAGGGGGTACTGGGTATAAAAGTTTGTGCCCAAAAGATCAAAGCCGGAACCCAGAGCCACTCCGGCAAGCAGCACAGCTAAGACAAGGGCATATTGCAAAACAGTGCTGTACTTACCAGAAAACAGGCTTAAGCCCATAACAAAAATGATCGGAGGAAGCAAGCTGATGCCCATAGGAAGCAGTAGCTCCATAAAGCGGTTAAACTTAAAAACTTGGCTGTAGAATACAAAGCTTGGCACGATTACAGCTAGGATCAGAATAAGGAGACCACAAAGCATCGTCAGGCAACGTACTAGGCGGTACAGACGCAGATCAGCGGGGGTCGTGTTAATCAGTACCTGAACCTTCTTTTCCTTTTTGCTGTACAGGGCTGATACAAAAAAGCAGAGGGTCACAAGTAGTAAGGGCAGGCACTTTGATAAATACCAAGCATAACTCCAAGGAGAAAAGGGGGCTGTGTTTGCTATACCCAAGATTACTTCACTGTCTAAAAGCTGATAAGCATACACCAGGGTGACTACCAGAAGCCCCCAAAAGAACTTACGTAAAAGCAAACGCCGCAATTCATAAAAAAATATTTTAGTCAAGGTTCAAATCCTCCTCCGTTAAGCCGCAAGCCTGCAAAAACTCCTCATAGCTCAGCTCACTGTAAGCGGCACTTTTATCAATATATATGTTCGCCATGACCTCATCCAGCTTTTCTTCCCCTCCCAGTAATTCGGCAGCCTTTAGGAGTTTGAGGGGCATCAAGCAATATCGCTCTGCTTGTTCTTGGCTTACGCGGATGTTTGCCACATATTTTTCTGGCAGGATTTCCAGGTATTGGGGATTTCGGTAATAAAAATTTCTTTTTATTTTATCCACGGTCTTCGTCCATACATCAACATAATTGCGCTTTGCATATTCATCACCGTATTTCTTCTTCATCATACGGTAGGTTGTAAACACGGTAAAGCCTTCACTACTCCACTCCGGATGTTTATTAGTCATTTCATATTCGCCAGCAAAGGGAACGCCTAGGCCGCCCCACCATTGATGTGCGATTTCGTGAGCCATTACCTCCTGACCTGAAGCGCCCTTCCAGGGATCCTTCAAACTTTGTTCAGCAAAGGTGGTTTCTCCGAATACACTCATGCCGGGCACAGCATAGCCCCCGAAGATTCGAGCAGACAGTTCCAGCAAGACCAGCTTATTGTCGTTTAACATACGTAGAGGCCCGTAAGTTTCTGTATAGAAGCTCAAAACCTCTTGCAAGGTTTCCGTGATTTTATATTTTTCCATAGTGGGCTTATTTTTACGGTTGTAATAAAAGTCTACTCTATTCTCCAGCGCATCTACGGCTACCTTCGTATAGTCGGCGGCATAAAGATAAATCATACCAGAACCACTGTCCACGTTGATTTCCCAGGTCTTTGTACCATCACCGTTGTTGGACAGTTCTTTGGTTTCGCCCCTCATGACCAAGGCTTCCATGTTTTCGGGCAATACCACTGTTGCTGTATTTTTGGCTTCACGATACGAATTCACACTGATCAGGGGTGCAAAGGAGGTGCCGATCAAATTAATGGAATCCTTTGAGAGATCACTACCATAGAGCATGCTTGCTGACTGGGACCAAATCTGGGGATAACCGCCGTATTCCACCACCAGTTCGATTTCCTTTTCTCCAGGCAGCTTAAATTGGATCTGTTTGGAGGTATACTTGTCATTGTTTAAATCCTCAAAGGCTAGGGGTTTTCCGTTTGCGGTCATGGATTTTATCTTATACCCGCAGTCTATGGTCAGCCAACAGTCGGATTCGGTCATAGACTCGTTTGTCAGGAGAAAGGTACTTACCCCCTCTTGCCTTCCGATCAGAATGTTCGGCCTTGCCTCCGTATGAACGGACTGAAGTACGACTGAGGTGTTCATATCCTCATGCATTTGAAATTCCTTGGGAGCATGGTTGATAAAGGGCTGCTTCTGATAAAGAAAAGTTGAAAAAGCAAGTAAGCCAAAGCAAAGCAGCGGAACAAAAAAGGCCTTGCAATGATACAGGAATGAAGCCACAGCCCCCTTTCCATAGCGGCGAATAAACAAACAGGACAAGCCATACAAGCCCAGCAAACCCGTCAGCCAAACCAGTCGATTATAAAAAATGCTGTGCAGAACCACATCATTGCTGTAGGCATCTGAGAAAATAACAATGTTTGGATTCTGCCAGCGAAGGATAAAATTATCAACAAAAGACGGATTAAAAGGCAAGATGTACAGGACTAAAAACAAAACAAAGCTCAGATCCACCCGCCGTGTAATTTGATAAAAAATAGTAGCCAGGGTGCAACCGATCCATAGGGAAGGGATCAGGATCATCAGATAACTAAACAGGTATAAGGAGGGTCTGAAAAGATTTCCAAGCTGGTATAGCGTAAAGGGAAAGTACAGCAGCATAGCAAAAACACCCGTCAGCGTGGCGGTCAATAAAAGCACAGTATATTTTCCGATACCCATGGTGATGGGTGAAATCTTTGTATCCGTCAGGACATTCAAGTCGTTTTTATGGATCCGATTCAGTTCAAACAGGCTTAACAAGGCGAAGAGAAAGGGCCCAATGGCACTTGCAGTCAGCACAGGGTTGGCAATGTAGCGACTGGAAAGGGTCATGTCGGTGGCCGGTTGAAAATACTTATAGCCCAGCAGTTCGCAGGCAATGGTTGTCAAGATCACAAGCCAAGTCGATTTGGCCTGCAAGAGCCTGGAGATTTCAATTCGAACACAAGTTGCAAGCTTCATAGGCCCTCATTCCTTTCAGAATTATCGCTTTGAACTGACGCGCTTATGATGCTTTCTGATTTTCCATTCTTTACAGATCGGTTGCCGGAGGCTCCGAACGCACACAGATACAAATAAGCATCCTCTAAGCTTGGCTCTGCAAGCTGAGCAAAGTCTGGCAAGGCTTCGGCCACGATACGGCAGGAAATGCCTTCTGCGGTGTTAATGCGGGAGGTCACGCGATAGTTGCTTCCGGTCAAAACGCTGTTTACGGTTTCCCCAGTTAAAGTTGCTGAACCGAGCTTGCCGCCGGACTCTCGGAACACACCCACATGCCCCTGAGCTACGGTGATTAAGCCTTCAGGACTGCCGTCAAATAAGATCATTCCCTCATGAATAACCACTAAGCGGTTACAGATGGACTGCACATCATCAATAATATGGGTGGATAAGAGTACAATTTTGTCCTGGGACAGCTCAGCAAACAAATTGCGGAACTGTACCCTTTCTGCCGGATCCAGACCTACGGTCGGCTCATCTAAAATCAACAACTCCGGCTCGCCCAGAAGCGCCTGGGCAATGCCTAAGCGTTGACGCTGCCCACCGGATAGGGTTCCGATACGCGCTTTTTTCTTTTCTTGTAGATTGGTTTTTTGAATAACAGACTCAATAGCTGCCTTATAACTTTTCAAGCCCTTCAAGGCAGCCATATAGTCTAAAAATTGCCAAACTGTTAGCTCATCAAATACGCCAAAGGCTTGGGGCAAGTATCCCAGCCTTGCTTTTAACTCCTTTTCCGCTTTTTTCAAAGGGCTGCCATCAATCAAAAGCTCTCCGTCACTGGGCAAAAGCTCAGAAACTAAAAGCTTCATCAAGGTGCTTTTGCCTGCCCCGTTGGGTCCTAGCAAGCCCACCATTGAGGGACTTTTCAATTCCAGATTGATCCCCGAAAGGGCTGTTTTTTTATTGGAATATGTTTTGTTCAATTGCTTAATGGATATTGTCATTCTGTCCTCCGATTGTTAAAGTTTTAGTTTTTTCTCACTCTTGCACCTGATATGTAAAGCTCTCATCATAGAAGCTGTCGTACGCAAAAACTGTGCTTGCTGGTAAATTATCCCGTAAAGCGTTATTGATATCAAAAATTTTTATATGCTTTAGATAGCTTAAGTCCTCTGGAAGCTCTGTAAGAACATAACTGCTTGGGGCATAGGGTTCCAGAAGACCTTTCTGAATTTTTTTTGTCATCTCATCAGCCACCTGCCCCTGCAAATCAAAATTAGGGATGATATCGTCACCCTGCTTGATTCCAAACTCAATTATATAAGTCCAATACTCCTTGCTCAAATGAGACCAGTCTTTTGTATTCATGGCTTCTACAATACTGTCAAAAAAGAGCGGAGAGACTTCTTCACTGAAACCCAGATTGACTTTATGTCCATTATCTAAGGTCAAAGCATAGACATAAACTCCATCCTCAAGTTTTGACTTACTGGTAGCTTCAGCAACCTCAGACGGCGGGAGCAAAGCAGCGGAAACCGTAGCAGAAAATAAAAAGCAGAAACAAAGGGCGGTCAGCAGTAGCAGCTTAGCAGACTTGTGGGATTCTTGACTGTGGGCGATCAGTGCAAGCCTTTGACAGATATTCTTCTTAGAGTCGCAGAGCGCAAAGTAAAACCCCCGCCTGCTTTCAACTGTATATTCCAGTACCTTTAGAATGGTCATCCCATAAGCCTTGCGTTGGCATGCTTGCATGTCTTTTGTCACGCTTTCATCACAAGATAACTCACAGGCCTTATGTATATTGCGGAACAAAAAATAGGAAAGCGGATTAAACCAATGAAGCCCGTTAGCCAGTAAAGCCAGGCTTTTCAGCCACAGATCCCAGCGCTTTAAGTGGGTTAATTCGTGCAGAAATACATGTCTCCAGCCCTCTTCCGATAATTTCATTTTGGGTACGATCACTCTTGGCTTCAAAAATCCACACAGGATAGGAACACCAATTAGGGGGTTTTCGAAAAGCTCTATATTCCGGCGAATATGCAGTTGCTTTTTACAGTCCTCAAAGATTTGATCAATACTTCTGTTGATTTTATTCCTTTCAGCGCTTTTATCCCTTTCGATGCTTTCGTGGCTTTCGTAGCCTTCACTAGGTTCAAAGCCTTCGCTCATTTTATCGTTTCCACCAATTACATGACCTTCATTAATTCCGGCGCTGATTTCTTGGCTGATTCCTACACTGATTCCACCGCTGAGTTTTCTGCTGGTTTTGGAGATGAAAAAATAAAAGCGCCAGGCCGAAAAAAACTGAAGGCCAAAGAAAATCAAAACCCCTCCAAGCCATAGCGGTGCTAAGTAAAACAAGGCCTCACTAAAGGCTTTGCTGAGCTGGCCGCCCTCATCTGCGTCAGTTACGCTGATGCTCTGCTCGTCTTGCTTCAACTCAGATACCCCTTTGGAATCGGAGGCTACTTGAATATAGTAAGTCGAGGGCTTTAGCCAGCTGACTTCCTTCCAAACTACTTTCGAAAGCGGGATACTCAAAGGAATTAAGAGCAAGATAATCGTAAGCACATAAACCGCATATTGCCAGGTAGCCCTCAGCCATTTCCTGGCTACTTTACCATACAACCAAAAAACAAGGATAAACAAGCTTCCGGCAAGGTCCATTACAAGGAAAACTTTTAATATTTGGTTTAACATTGTTAAATAAACCTCCGCTTGCGGCTTTGCCGCAGTTAATTTTCTACATCTAATGTTCCGTAAGCCTCTTTAGCTTACATTTTCTGCAGCTTACAACTTCTTTAGCTACAGTTAAAGAGGCCTACAATTCAGAAAACCACTTTTTCAGCTCTTGGATATCCTCCGAGCTTAAGTCTTCGCTTTCGATTAAGGCAGACAGATAGCTTTTGGGGTTTCCCCTATGTACCGTTTTAAAAAAGCACTCCGTTTCAAAGACCTTATACTGATTTTCTGTAACCAAGGCCGTGTAGCGATTGGACAGCCCCTTTTTTTCTGCCTGCAAGATGCCCTTGTCGCAAAGTCTGGATAAAAAGGTCAGCACCGTGGAAGCCGCCCATTTCTTTTGTAAGGACAAAAGCTTTGAGATTTCTCCGCTGGTGAGGGGCTTCTCCTGATTCCAGATTACCTTCATGATTTCCATTTCTGACTCCGATATTTTTTGTAGCTTAGTCATGATAACCTCCTTTACGGCTCAGCCGTTTTTGTTTTCTACACCGTGTAGTGTTCTGATTCTACACCACGTAGAAACCTTTGTCAAGCTTTCTGATCATGGAATTTGTAAACATCTAATGAATAAAAATAGGCCCTAAGTCGAGCTTGACAGCTTTTTGCTCTGTCAACTTTACAGTCGGACTGAAACTACTGAACATTTTTTATTTGTGTGCGGGTGGTAAATAAAAAGCAGACACCTCAATTTTTCGGATGTCTGCTTTAATTTTAATGTTATAGCGTTCTGGGAAACTCGAATCATTGAATAAACATTGCGTCTCCAAAACTATAAAACCGATACCCAAGCGCTATGGCTTCTTTATAAGCAGTAAGCACTTGATCCCTTCCAGCCAGAGCCGACACCAGCATGATTAAAGTGGATTCCGGCAAGTGGAAGTTTGTAATCAGAGCATCCACAATCTTGAAACGGTACCCAGGGAAGATAAATATATCTGTGAAGCCTTGAGCCGCCTTTACCCTACCGCTTTCGTTGGCAATGGTCTCTAGGGTACGGCAGCTGGTCGTTCCAACAGCGATGATACGCCCGCCGTCTGCCTTAGCCTTGTTGATGATCTCCGCCTGTTCTTGACTGAGCTCGTAATACTCTGAGTGCATCACATGCTCCTGAATGTTGACTCGTACAGGACGGAAGGTGCCAAGACCCACATGCAAGGTCAGCTTAGCTAATCGGACTCCCTTTGCTGCAAGCTCTGAAAGCAGCTCTTCGGTAAAGTGAAGTCCAGCGGTAGGTGCTGCCGCAGAACCTTCATTTTTGGCATATACTGTTTGATACCGCCCCTTGTCTAAAAGCGGCGCCTTAATATAGGGGGGGATAGGCATTTGTCCAAGCTCATCCAAAATCTGCTCAAAGATGCCTTCGTAACTAAACCGTATTCGCTTTTTTCCATCCTCCAGATCGCCTAGGATTTTTGCCTTGAGCTGTCCTTGGTTTCCAAACTGAACGGTTCTTCCGACTTTTAGCTTGTCTGCTGGCTTGCAAATGACTTCCCAGTCGTCACCCTCCAGTCTTCTCAGTAGCAAAAATTCTGCTGTTGCCCCGCTTTCACGAACGCCAAGGAGCCTTGCAGGGATCACCTTGGTTTCGTTAAGAACCAGACAGTCCCCTGGGCGAAGGTAGCGTCCGATTTGCTTGAACTGCTCATGGCAAATTGAGGAGGACGGTATGCGATCGTCTTCCCAAAACATTTTATTTAACACCAGCAAGCGGGAATCACTTCGGTTTTCCATGGGGTGTTGAGCGATCAAGTCCTCTGGTAAGTCAAAATAAAAATCCGAAAGCTTTAAATCGGCACGATTTAATTCAGAACTCTCTGCTTGGATAGAACATTCTGTTTGATTTATTTCTTGGTTTGTGCCTTGATTTGTATCTTGATTTGACTCTTGTTCAGTTATGCGATTGATCGCTTGTTTTTCTTCATTTCTATCTATTTTCTTCATCAGTACACTTGCACTCCGGTAAAATAATATTCTAAGATTTGTTTATAGTTAAAGCCTTTTTCGGCCATGCCTTTTGCGCCAAACTGGCTGAGCCCGACACCATGACCCCATCCGATTCCTGTAAAGGTAACGCTTTGTCCAGAGGAATTGAGCAGGTTACTGGCAATGGTATTAATATTGAGGCTGACTGGTGCATTGGGAACTGCCGGGGGCACTATTGGAGTCACTGCCGTCACCGTTTTCGATCCATCCGGCATGACGGGCAAACCTTGTACCTGACCGAATGGATGCGTAGTACCGCCTTGTACGCTCTGGTTGGGTGGCAGACTTGGACTTATGGGAGTAGGTGCAGCCGTAGCTTGCCCTTGATTGTTTGTCGTTGCTCCTTGATTGGGAGTTTGCAGAGCCAGCTCCGGCGGTGGTGTAAAGGTAGGCGGCGTAACGGGTGGCAGTGTAACATTGCCCTTTTCGTAGCTTGTTGACTGGCCGCCTCCGATAACGACTACAGGACTTACTTCTGACAGGCTGCCATCAAAAAAGGAGCCCATCACGGCCGCATTTTTGACGGGTACAGAGTAGATATCCTCTGTTTTGGTCATGGCAGGGAGGACGAAATCTCCGTTCACCATATTTTGTTGCTCCATTACCGGCAAGCCAGGCTGCTGAGCTGCAACAGAGGATAAGCGTTGAATGGAATGCGGCTGCTTTCCAGTAGCTTGCAACTGAGAAAAGGAGGACATGTTTCCCAAGGTAAAATTACGGCTTTCCAAAATCCCACCCTTCAAGGAAGAAAAAAAAGAACGAATTTCTTCCTTTATTAAGACCTTATTTCCTGTGCTGCCCTTGATCGTCAATTGATTCACCCGGTTTGAGGAGCTTAAAGCCGTGATGGAAACTCCGGTCACTTGCCCTATATTGATGCCCTTTGCTGTCAGAGCAGTTTGTATTTCACTGTATGAATAGGTTCTGGACCAGGATTTAGACTCGGCTTCATAGAGATCTCTTATGCCCCGTAAATAGGGCATATTGTTGGCCCATACGTTTTCTGAGCTTTCCGTGGTGCCCCCGCTGGAGGAAAAATACATGGCATTAATGGGTTCGCGATTATAATAGACCATGATTCCTTCTGTTTCATTCACCGCTCTCGTGGTCGCTTCTGTTTCTTTTTTTATTCCTGAATAATTTTGGCAGTGGGACGAATCACAGACTGAATACTCAACTGAGCTATGGCCATCTCGGGTTAGGGTGTAATTTCTGGCGGCAACGGCTTGTGCCTTTAACGCTTCCAAAGGCCAATGGGCGGGCATTTCCACAGGAACCACCGCGTACAGATACTCATCAAGTGTAAGCACATTTACCGGCAGCAGGCCTGCATCCCAGAGCATTTCAATGCGGCCCCTATAGCTATGCTGGCCGATTTTTATAGGCTCTCCCTCTGCCAGGATGTGCGGGTTCTTTTCCAATATAATGCGAATGCCTCCAGGTACTTCGTCTGTTAGCAAAACCCGTTGTTCATTGGCGTTTACTAAGCTGCCTTTCCCTCCAATGAGGTTGTTACCGGCTGTGGCTTCGGCCTGACTACCATAGCCCCCCAGATAGACAGCCCAGCTGTTCGCGTCCAGGTAGGCCACCGCCACCTTATCCCCCAGCCCCAAAGAAGAGCCATAGTTTCTGGCCTGTTCATAGGAGGTAAAGCTTTGGTTCACGCGGAGATAGAGCTTGTCCGCAATGTAAGCTGAAAAAGATCCAGTCGTATGGAGCGTTGCTTCCTTTTGGAAGGTTCCGTTTTTATCAAAGCCCAGGGATAGCGTTTTATTTTCGATGGTGATGCGGGCGTTTTTTTGACTGACCAGGCCTACTCTTACCATGGACTGGCTGATTGTGGCTTTCACTACAGTTGTATTCATAAAGGTCAACGAAGCCAAAACAGCAATGATACTAAAAATTCTCTTTTTCATTTGCTTTCCTCCTTTGGGTCGACATGATATCATCTGTCCGTTTCTTTGTCAACGAACCCGAAAAGGAAGCTTGCCAGAAGCAATCAAAAAAGCCGGGCAAAATCCAAATGATTTTGTCCGGCCCAATGGCCTCTTAAAATTCTAAGGCGGGGGAAGGAGGAGGAAAACTTTTTTCGCCGTTTGAAAAAAGTTTTCCTCCTCCT
>CAZSXS010000039.1:0-31640 GCA_964611385.1 uncultured Defluviitaleaceae bacterium | reverse complement strand
TTATTTTTATTCTCTTTGATTGGTAATATTTGGATCGGAAACTGCACGATTATAGTAGAAGATTGATTAGTTATCCAAACACATTAATTTATATGAGGAGATGATATCTAACATGAACAATATTGGATCATATGCTGAAAACATTATTAACACATCAAAGGATATATTATTAAATACATTTGAAAGCGTGAAAAATGTAGACATATCAAATTTATCAGAAAAAACCATTTTTGAGCTGTTTGACATGGATATTGTAAAAATAATGCCTGTTGTAGGAAAATTGTTTAGTTTAATAAATGTTGGTATAGGTATAAAAGATAATTTTTTTAAGAAAAAGTTTATCACATTTTATATTGAATTCCAAAAAAACAATATTGATGATAAAAAGGTAAAGGAATATAGAAGTAAAATAGAAAGAAATCCAGAAATATTCAAAAAAGATATAGAAATCTTATATACATTTATTGACAAACAAATAGAAGAAAATAAATCATTTCTTTTAGCTAATGCTTGGATTTCAAGAATCAATAATAATATTAGCGCTCATGAATTTATAGAATTCATAATGTTGATAGATAATTTTGTTATGTCTGATATTTATATAATGAAAAATCTATATGAGCTAAAGCAAAGAGTAGTTAGTAAAGAATCAGATGTTTGTATGCTTCTACGGTATATGCCGTCAATTAGTAGACTGCAATCAATGGGATTTTTAGCCATTTTGCATGTTGGCGATTCATATATATTAGATGGTGCATTCGGAATCCATAAAAAAGCTGAATCCGTTTTTGACAATAACACTCGTATAGAATCAAATGCTATCTTAGTTGAAGATTTATTTATAAGATTTTATACGTTAATTATTTTACCGTCTATTGACAAGATAGATCTCATTAGAGCAAGATATTATTGAACATAACTATAAATTAATAACGATAGTGAGCTTTCCATTTTGTTTAAGCTACGATGCTAACTAAACATCATAGCTAAGGGATTAGCATTAACGGCGGCTTGTAGTTGAGTATCGTCCACGTGGGTATAAATTTCTGTAGTTGCAATACTTTCATGCCCAAGAATTTGCTGTAAAGAGCGAATGTCTACACGCCCATATTTATACATAAGCGTAGCGGCAGTGTGACGGAGTTTGTGTGTAGACAACCCCTCTGGATTAATCCCAGCGGCGACAATATGCTTTTTCACAACATTTTGAACAGAACGAGTTGACAAACGAGTTTTATTTCTGGAAACAAACAAAGCATTCGTATCGGCAGAAAGAGTAGCTCTAACTGCAAGCCATTGCGACAAAGAATGCTTGACCGCAGGAGTGATATATATTTTGCGTTCCTTGTTGCCTTTTCCGATAACAGAGATTATGTCGGAATCGATTTGATCAAGATTCAACGCCGCCAACTCGGAGAGTCTGAGAGCACAATTCAAAAAAATTGTAATAATTCAATTGTCCCTTGCTGAACAAGAATTGGCGTTTATTAGCAAACGAACAGATTCTTCAAGGGTTAGGCAACGTACAATACGCTTTGGGAGTCTTGGTGTTTCGAGTTCTTCAGCAATGTTGTTTTCAATAAGGTGAACTTTTGTTTTAAGGTATTTCCAAAATTGTCTAATTGATATAATTTTCCTTGCACGAGTACCGGGAGATGAATGAAGAGTATTTTGGCAGTATGCAAGGAAAGCGTACATATCACCAAGTAGGATAGACTTTATAAACTCAATATTTGCGAAACTGAAATCGGTGTGTTTTAAATCTCTGCTTGTTGCAACGAAGTTAAAGAATTGCAAAATATCTAAGCGATATTCAAGAATAGTGTTGTTGCTCCTACCCTTGATAGTAACGAGATACGCAAGATACTGTTCAACAACTTGACATGTTTTATTGGATTGCATAAACAACCTCCTTTTAATGGAAGTATTTACATTATGCGGAAAATGTAGTCATTACGTTGATAATGGGAATTTTAGCTGAGAAACAATTTTGGCTACACATTGTAATTTACGCTAATCGCTTGGTGTCTTTTATGGCGGTAAATCAAAAATAAAATTTATATTAAGTAACTTTGTAAAAGGATTGATACAGATGGGCGACACTTTTAAGTATAAAGGAAAAATAATATCATTAGAAAACATCAACGATTTCACATATAAAGAACAATGTGAAATCTTAAAATTGCGCGGAAATTCTATTCAATACATAAAGAATCCATCTGAAGAACAACAAATTCTTGCTATAACTCAAAACGGATACGCTATAAAGTACATACCAAATCCAGCTTATAAAATTCAGCAAATAGCATTTTCTCATCAAGCGACCGCTGTTCAATTCGTAGCAAATCCAGCTAGTGATTTACTTGAGACGGCATTTATGAAAGATCCCAACGTCTTACAGTTTATCAAAAATCCGACTTATGAACAAAAACTAAGTGCAGTCACACGAAAAGGCGGAACTATTCAGTATATTAAAGACCCATCAGCTGAATTAATAAACATAGCAATTACTCAAAACCCCATATCCATATCGTATTTGACAAAACCGAGTAATAATATTATCCTTTCTGCAATTCGGCGGAATCCTCGTAGCGTGAAAGTAATTATTAATAAAATTCCTCGCGAGTTACAGATAGAAGCATTAAAGCAAAAGGGCCAACTTATTAAATACATTAAAAATCCGGATGCGGAACTGGTTGAAATCTCTCTGCAAAGTGATCCTCGGGCTATTCAATATGTAAAAAACCCGAGCATAGAAGCGCAAGTGACAGCTGTTAGGAAAAGTTCTTCTTTAATTAAATATGTTGATACTAGAATACCGGCCATACAAGTTGCTGCTGTTAAAAAGAAACAAGACGCTATATTTGGTATTGAAAACCCATCTCTTGAAGCAATAAACACATATGAGTCAATAGTGTTCGCAAAAGATAAAACAGCAAAAAAGGAATTTATAAATAACAATATATACCCTTCTGATCATTTTCATATCAAACGCAAGTACCTTGATTATATTGAAAGAGAATTGCATGAGCACCACTATTGTGAGTTTATCAATCAGTTTGATGAACCAATATCAGATATTATAGACGTTCTTAACAGACTACTAAAAATTAATCATGTTCGAATAGCAACCGGGTATCTCTATAAAAGTGGTTTAAATATTTTGAATAATATACTCAATCCGATTATTAAGTCTGGCGGAACCATTGAATTGGTAATAGGTTCGTTACAAAACTATTTGAAGTGTGAAACTAGTCAGCAAAAGATTCTTGGGATGGATTCTGACACCGCACAGTATCTACGTGGGCTGTTAAATCTGAAATATATTACGCTAAGAACGTATGCGAATAGCTTTTATCATGGAAAGTTCTATGAGTTTATTGGAGACGAATACACAACCGTTATCATTGGATCATCAACTGTAAGTTCTTCAGGTTTGCAAAACAATGTTGAACTGAACAATGTTTTGATATATGCTAATAACGATACCAGAATCAAAAAATATGATAATTGGTATAATAAGTTTATAATGCATTGTGATACAATTACAGAAATCAATCCAATAGTTTTCAATAAAACAACTACGGAAACGGATTTTCCGCGTGCCAATCTTGGAATCGGTATTGATATTGATATTAAGAAGTTTAAGGAATGTTATAAACATCTTACTGACTCAGATTTGCAGAATCGCATGGAAATTTGGCTATCCCACAACCCATCGCATATATATGAACATATAAGGATTGCTCCGTTTACAGATTATGTTCTTTTTGAATACCCAGACAAACACATGTATGTATTTGAATCATTTGCTCATGGAAACGCTTTTTATTGCTTTAAGTCCAATGATTTACATGACTTGCTAACTCGTATACAAGGAAAGTCAAAATTACAGTTGTTTAAGATAAGTGAATTTTATAAGAGAGGATATCATACTAACGACGCATTTAACCTAAAAATAAATGTTGCATCAATGTTTTAATAGGTTTCGCATTATGTTTATACCCACCCATGATCACATACATAAACTCCCACCAATTACCACAAATCCTAAAAATCTAAATAAAGCGAGGAAAACAAAAATGAAACACACAGGCACCCAACCATTACAAACCCAACGCCTACTCCTTCGTAGATTCACCCTAGAAGATACACAAGCCGTGTGGACAAACTGGGCAAATGATCCTGAAGTTACGGAATTTTTGATGTGGCCACCGCACACCGATCTGGAAGTTACAAAAAAGGTGCTTCTTGATTGGATTAGTGGTTATGAGAATGACAACTTTTATGTATGGGCGATTGTTCTGAAGCTGCTGAATGAGCCAATCGGCAGCATTAGCATTGTACAGCAGCGAGATGATATCAAAATGGTGCATGTAGGCTATTGTATCGGCAAAAAATGGTGGCATCAGGGCTATACTTCGGAAGCACTCACAGCTCTCATTCAATTTTTCTTTGAGGAAGTCGGCGTGAACCGGATAGAATCCCGCCATGACCCAAGAAACCCTCACTCTGGTATGGTCATGGCAAAATGTGGCATGAAATTGGAAGGTCTTATGCGACAGGCCGATCGTAGTAATAAAGGCATCTGTGATTGTGCAATGTATGCGATTCTTGCGGATGAGTATCAGGCGGATTCTGGATGTTAAATTCGCCTGAGTAGGTGTAAGTCAAATGTTGACCATAAAAGACATGCTTTCATACCCATTTCGGAAAAGGAGAATACTATGAAATTTGCCACATTGATGTATCATGAAATTCGAAAATCCAGCGAGTTCGACCCTGAGCATGCGTCTCATATTGACGTAAAGCAACAATATAACGATATTTTACCCTCACTTTTGTTCAACACTCTTGAACACTTTGAGCAGCAGATGCATTTTCTGCATGAACAAAAGATTCATACGCTGTCTACTCAGGAGATCAAAGCCTTCTATTATGAAGGCAGGCCCCTTCCTCAGCCATCGGTGCTATTGACCTTTGATGACTGCTTTCAGTCGGTCAAGCTGTATGCGTATCCGATTTTGAAACGGTATGGCTTTCATGCGCTTGCATTTGTGGTCACTAATTGGCTGCATGATGTGCCAAAGGACTACAACAGTCAAAAGTCAGTATGCTTAACCGAAAAGGATCTCTGGGATATGTCTGATGTTTTTGAGTATGCGAACCACACGCACAATATGCACACACGAACCAGCGAAGGCACCAGCGCCATGATGACTTCTAGCAACGAGGCGTTTGCTCAGGATTTGGATCAATGCAATCAAAGGGATATTGTTGGGGTAAAGGATGTATTTGCCTATACCTTTGGCCTGTTTTGTCGTAGGAATGTTTCGCTATTGCGCCAAAAGGGCTTCAAGCTGGCCTTTACCAGCGATCGTGGCTTGAATGACAGCAAAACCAATCCCCTGCGCTTGAAGCGTGATGTAGTGCCCTACTTTATGGAGCTTGGGGACTTCAAGAAAATATTAGAATAAATAACCAAAGAGTTGAAGATAGGAGATAGAAAGTAATGCTTTTCCACTGTCGTATTTACAGGGGAGAAGCGTTCTTTTTTTGTCCTTTGCATGTTTTGCAAGGTCTTGTTAGCAAATCATTTTGATCAGTCCATTTGTTCGATATCCAAATCCGACTGAGGGATTCACAGCAAAAAGAAATACAAAATTACTAAGCTATGTTATAATGTAACAAACTAAAATGATTTAAAGGAGAAGATGAAATGCAGACAGGTTTAGTATCCGTAACGTTTCGAAATTTGGAGGCTGATGTCCTTATTGAGTTGGTCAAGAAGGCCGGAATGGACGGCATAGAGTGGGGCGGTGACGTGCATGTGCCCGATCTCGCCTCAGCCCGAAAGGTGGCCGGACTAATGGAACAAAGCGGTCTCAAAACGATTTCTTACGGTTCCTATTACCGAGCAGGTGAAGCAGCCAAAAACAGGGTGAGCGGGCCCAGCCAAGGAAACTTTGAGGAGGTGTTGGAGATTGCAAAGACCTTGCAGGCACCAAATATTCGGGTTTGGGCGGGGAGCATAGATAGCGAAGAGGCCGGAGACGTTTACCGGATGGCTGTGGTGAGGGATTTAAACCAGATCTGCAACATGGCCGCCAAGGAAGGGATTACGGTTTCTGTGGAATATCATAGCCGAACCTTGACGAACACCCAAGCTTCAACCCTAAAGCTTCTGGAAGAAGTTCCAGAGCTTTTTACTTACTGGCAGCCGCTTTCTAATACCACATACGAAGAGAATCTTCGCAATGTCGGTGAACTGAGTCGCCTGGGTCGCCTGCAAATCCTTCATGCCTACCACTGGGAAAACCAAATGCGCCTCCCCTTTGAAGACGGAAGCGCCTTCTGGAAGGAATATATTCGACTGTGCAAGGACAGTTGTACTGCAGTCTTACTGGAATTTGTGATGAATGATAATGAGGCGCAATTTTTGGAAGATGCCAAGGTGCTGCGTTCTATAATGAAGGAGGTAGTATGAAGGTTGCTGTTGTCACAGGCTCCTCAAGAGGGATTGGATATGCCATTGCAAAAAACCTAGAAAACGAAGGGTATACTGTGGTCTATTCAGCTACCAAGGAGCAGATGGAAGGCGTATCCCATTATGTGAAGTGTAATATTTCCTTTAAGAAAGACAGGCAGAATTTACTGAGTCAGGTTTTGGATGAATTTGGTAGGGTAGATGTTCTTGTCAATAATGCCGGGGTTGCGCCGGAAATTCGCTTAGATATCCTTGAAACTACGGAAGAAAGCTTTGACCGCTTGACAGATATTAACTTGAAGGGCACCTTTTTTATGTGCCAGCTCTTTGCCAACCAAATGATCAAGCAAGGAGGAGAAGGCTGTAAAATCATCAATATCGCTTCCATTTCCAGCTACACCAGCAGCACCGGGCGCGGAGAATACTGTGTATCCAAGGCGGGCATTTCCATGATCACCCAGCTTTTTGCCCATAGGCTTGCGGAACACAGGATCGGAGTCTTTGAAGTGCGTCCTGGTATTATTATGACGGATATGACGGCTGGGGTAAAAGAAAAGTACGAAAAGCTCATTGACGAGGGCATTACTCCCATTCAGCGTTTCGGTCAGCCCCAAGATGTGGCTAATTGTGTTCTGGCTTGCTGTAGCGGGCTCCTTGATTTCTCCACCGGGCAGATTTTGAATGCAGACGGGGGTTTTCATTTAAGGAGGCTGTGAGGGAAGATGTGCAAAACAAGCTATGACACGCTGATCATTGGAAGCGGCTGCGCAGGCTTTAATGCGGCAGACTGGCTCTATGATCTAGGGCAGAGAAACATTGCCCTACTTACGGAGGGAATCAACATGGGCACCTCCAGAAATACAGGAAGCGACAAGCAGACGTACTACAAGCTCTCCTTAGCCAGCGACGGTAGCGACAGTGTGGCTCAAATGGCTGAAACACTATTCTCGGGCGGCAGTGTTCATGGGGATACTGCCTTAGTTGAAGCAGCTTGCAGCGTTAAATGCTTTATGAAGCTGGCCAATCTGGGGGTTCCCTTTCCTACGAATCTGTACGGAGAGTATGTAGGCTACAAGACGGATCACGACCCAAGGCAAAGAGCCACCTCCTGTGGCCCTTTGACCTCCAAGCTTATGACGGAGGCCCTAGAAAAATCTGTGAAGGCAAAGAACATCCCCATCCTGGATGGATACCAGGTGATCAAGCTGTTGCTTGCAGAGGAATCCGACACAACTCGGAGGATTCAAGGCCTGGTAGCCATATCCACGGAGAATTATCAATATCACAGCTTCTATTGCAAGAATCTTATTCTGGCCACAGGAGGCCCAGCGGGGGTGTACTACAACTCGGTTTACCCGGAGAGCCAAACGGGCGCTACCGGTCTGGCCTTAGAAGCGGGTGCCTTGGCTGTCAATCTCCAAGAATGGCAGTACGGGCTTGCTAGTATCCGATTTCGCTGGAATGTTTCAGGAACCTATCAGCAGGTACTACCTCGGTATATCTCTGTGGACAAAAATGGAATAGAAAGGGAATTTCTGACGGAATTTTATCCGGAGCCTGTAAAGGCCTTGGATCAGGTATTTTTAAAAGGCTACCAATGGCCCTTTGACTCCCAAAAAATCAACAGCTCCTCTCGCATTGATCTTCTGGTGCATGAAGAAATTGCGAAGGGAAACCGAGTCTACATGGACTTTCGCAAAAACCCCATGGGTTTGGAAAAGGGCTTTGAAGGGCTGAGTGACGAAGCCTACGGCTATCTGAAAAACTCAAAGGCCCTGTTCGGCACTCCTATTGAACGGCTTCATCATATGAACAAAAAAGCCATTGAGCTGTACAAAGCTCATGGAATTGATCTGTATACGGAGCCCTTGGAAGTGGCCGTCTGTGCCCAGCATTGTAACGGTGGCATTGCGGTGGATCTGAACTGGGAAAGCAGTATCCGAGGCCTTTACGTGGTTGGGGAAGCGGCCGGAACCTTCGGTGTATATCGTCCCGGCGGCAGCGCCTTAAACTCCACTCAAGTTGGTTCCATGCGCGCAGCGGAACACATTGCGGCGAAGGATCGTGCAGACCAGGGCTTGGAGCAGCAAGATTTATTTCGACAAAACGCACAACTTCAAAAAGCGCCCCAGCAAGTCCTCCCGCAGATTAGGCTAGCGGATACTTCCAATCTCATAGAAACCCGTATAAGAACCCAGAAGCTGATGAGCAGTTATGGGGCTTACATACGAGATATCCGAATGATGAAGGAAATTCGAGCGGAATTGTTGGAGCTGCACCAAGAATTTTTCTCTAGGGTTCGCATCAAAGAAAAAGAGGAGTTGCCCCATCTTTATAAGAACTACGATATCCTCAGCACACAATTAGCCGTCCTCTCCGCTATGATCAAATCGGCGGAGGAAATCGGAACTCGAGGATCAGGGCTGGTCAGGGAGAGTAGGAGCCAAGAACAAGTAGACGCTGATGGTAGAGGTGATGGATATGATAGAGATGGTGGGTGTGATAGAGATGGTGGATGTAATGGATGTGATGTAGAATCAACGCAAAATCTTCGCTTGAATGAAGTACTGCTTACGAAGGGGAACTGGGAAAATCCAAAAAAAGCAGACTTTTCATCCTACTTTGAAAAAGTACGACCTATTCCCAAAGCGGACAGCTGGTTTGAGACGGTTTGGAATGACTACAACAAAAGGATGGGAATCAAGTAAATGAAATGCAGGAGGGGTTAAAACCAATTCAGTTTTTTACAAGGTGTTGAGATGAAATCAAACACATTACTCCCTTTTGGACTCTCTATAATAAAAAATGCTCATCAGATTTTTTACTCTGATGAGCATTTTTATTTTTCGGTCTAGCAGCATTTATCCAAGTCCCTACCTCAAGTCTTAAAATAAATCGTCAACTTACCCTTATCCCAAACAAAGAATCTCTTTTCAGCCGCACTGACTCTACGGTCATAGACAAGATCCCCGGTACGAAAGACGGACAGCATAAACCCAATCAAGCCCATGTTGATCAGCATAGCCCCTTTGCCATAGGAAAGAAGCGGTAAAGAAAGAGGCGTCAAAAACTGTAAGCCTAAATTATAGATCACATATCCAAAAGCCTGAGCGCTAAAGATCGACAAGACCGCCGCCGAAACAAACAACCCCAGTCCGCTTTTCTGCCGCAAACAAAGTTGAAACCCTTTAAAGATAAAGAAAAACAGTATCCCCATAAGAATAAAAAAGACAAGCCAGCCATAAGTAAAAATAATGTAAGTCAGCGTGCAATCTGTATCCACACTGGGTAGGGGAAAGATCGTTTGCCCCACCCCGACATATTCTTGAGGCATTTCGCCGGGGCCAAAGAACCTTGCGCTTTTCAGTAAAGCTCTTGTTACACTTGCCATATAACCCATACCGTTTGGTTCTATGGAGGGATTGAGGGCAACTCTAAATCGCGCGGACCCGAGTACATTTAGTTGCATGTCCAACACGAAAGCCAAGATCCCGATTGGAACGAACAGAAGCAAAAAACCATAAACCCGCTTGATGCCGAACCAATTTTTCCAGATGGCAAGGCATAAAAGAAAAATACTGCAAGTCACAAGGAGCAGGAAGGATACTATTGATATAGTCAAACATAGGAAAGCCAGAGGGACTAAGGCAAAGCCGCAAAGAATAAGCCCACCATAACCTTTATTTCGTGCAGTATATAAGATTCCGGAAAAGACCAGGGGATACAGCAAAGCAAGGTTTGCCGAGGAAAAGGAGGGAACCACGAAAAACATCTTCCGCCCGTTTACCTCTGGAGCAAGGATCAGCAAAAGAAAAGAGATCAGAACTGTGCAAAAATAAAAGGTTCTTGGGTATTTGCCCAGCAGCGTAAAATCCGTAAAATAAGCGATCAGTAAACAGCTTGTTCCCGGAACCGCCATGGTCATCACTATATCTGTCAAGCTCATTGTTCTGCTGCTTGCCCCCTGGCTCAGCAAAAGCAGTTGAATCAACACTCCAGCCACCATCAGTAAACCCGTAAGCGCCAGCATCGTCCACTGGGGCTTGGGGCGGTGGGTACGGTCAAGCTGAGTGCCGATCACAGCCGCCTCACCGGTATCAGCAATGGCCTTTTCGGTTGCCATATCCAGATCCATTCCCTGGGCTAGATAGGCATCCCTTTGGTCTGTCACATGATCTTCCATCTCTTGGGCAATTCGGGGATGCGCCTTCTTCCAGCGAATCTCTTGGCAGATTTCCTGTACATAGGCTTTGATTTTATCGGGCGACTGCATAGCACAAGCCCCCTTCCATAATTCGATTGACTGCCTTGGAGTAGGAAGTCCACTCGGATTGTTTTGCCGACAGCATGCCCTTCCCTTTGCTGGTAAGATGATAATAGCGTCTGACTCGAGCCTTGTCGGTACTTTCGTCATAGGAGCTAACCATACCGTCATTCTCAAGACTGTGTAAAATAGGATAAAGCGTACCTGTTTTCAAGTGAAAGGCATCATCCGATTTTTGGGCTAGCTCCTCTATAATCTGGTACCCATACATGTCCTTGGCTTCCAATAATTTAAGGATCAGCATGGTGGTATTACCAGATAGAGGATTTTTTTCTGTTGCCATTGTTCTTCCTCCTTATATAGATAATCTATCTATTATTATACATAGATTGTCTACATATGTCAAGAGCTATTGGCAGTCGAAATTGCTTGTCATTGCTAGCTTTTAAAACTCATTGACACAAAGCCTGACTTCGTTCATAATCAAGTAAAAACAAGGAGGGCTTTACCATGAATGTTTTAACTTATGTATGCCCCAATTGCGGAGCAACCTTAACTCATGATGCCACGACGCAAAAGTTGAGTTGCGAGCATTGCCACTATGCTTGTGAAGTCGGAGAGTACAAAGAGCCCACCGAAACAAAGCCGGAACCCTCTTCAAAACCCAAGGAAAGCCGCTCGAAAGAAAAGCTTCCCGGTGAAAGCCGTGTTGAAGATGAAGCCATGATGGTTTATTCTTGTCCACGTTGCGGAGGCGAAATCCTAGCTCAGCCTACAACCGCTGCGTCCTTCTGTATCTATTGTGGGGATCGTTCGATTTTTCCCGAACGCTTGTCCGGAGAATTCCGGCCGGAAAGTATAATCGGATTCTCAAAGACAAAGCAGGATGCCGTCAATGCCTTTTTAAAGCTGTGTAAAGGACGACCACTAGTGCCTGGTGATTATACCAAGTTTCAAAATGTAGACAAAATTACAGGTGTCTACGTCCCCTTTTTCTTGTATGACTATGATGTGAGTGGCGATATGGCAGCAACAGGACTCAAAATTCAAACCTGGTCCGACAGCCGCTATCATTATACGAAAACAGATTATTATGATGTCAGGCGCAGCGGCAAGGCTCGCTTTCATAATATTCCCGTAGACGGCTCCAAGGAAATGGAAAACGCCGTAATGGATAGTATAGAGCCGTATGAGATGAAGTTCATGTCCCCGTTTCGTTTTGGGTATCTGTCCGGCTATCTGGCGCAAAGACCGGACGAAGACAAAAATCAATTGGAGCCCAGGGCAGGCAAGCGCGTCAAGACAACCTTTGAATCGTGCTTACGAAACGATATCGGCGGCTATGCAAGCGTAACCGTAAATGACTCTAACATCAGGCCCAAGAATACCGAGATCAAATTATGTTTGCTACCGGTTTGGGTGCTGAATACCCGCTATAAGAAAAAGAATTACTCCTTTGCCATGAACGGACAAACTGGCAAGCTAGCCGGATCCATCCCGCTTTCCCCCGAAAAAACCTGGCTCTATTTTGGACTGACCCTTGTGCTGTCATTTTTGATGGCTTTCTTTGGATACACCATATTTGAAACCTTTGGGCGTTCTTCAGCGGAATCCCTTCAAAGTGAGCCTTATATCAGCCTTTGGGGAGACATTGATACCAATCAGAAGGTCTATGATTTTGCAAATCTGCTGGATGATGCTGCGGAGGTCGGATTGCGTGAGAAGGCCTTGGCCTTTATGAAGAACTATGACATGGATCTGGCCATGGTAACAAGCAATAACGCCAATGGAATGACAGAAAAGGCCTATGCCGACAATTTTTATGATTACAGCGGCTTTGGGGTTGGAAAGGATCGTTCTGGGCTGGTTCTGGTTATCAATATGGATATCCGGAAAATCTACATCAGCACCTGCGGCAAGGCCATAAGCCTCTATCAAAGCTCCATTGAGGACATGCTGGACGTTGTAGCGCCGCTGGCCACTTCTGGAAAGTACGAACAGGTCATGGAGGCCTTTATCATACAATCCAGCTCAGTTGCTAAGGCTTCGTCCCCGAATATCGTGAAGATACTTATCATTTTCTTACTTCCCTTCGGGATAGCGGGTATAGTCGTTTTGATTTTAAGGAAAATTTCTTCCATCACACCCAGCTTAGCCAAGACGGCTTCGGAGTTTTTGGACAGAGAAAGCTTACAAATCACCCACCGCAGCGATGTATTTCTCCGCTCGCATGTTTCTAAGGTAGCCAAAAGCAGCAGCAGCGGTAAAAGCGGCGGAGGTGGAGGCGGCCACGGCGGTGGGGGAAGAAGTTTTTAGCAAGTATTTTAAGATCAATGTTTTAAAATCAATATGTTAAGATCATTATTTTAAGGTCATTAAAGAAAGGAATACAGATATGAATTTAGAGGAAACTAGGATCCAATCCAAACGAATCTTTGAAGGAAGGGTTATTAACGTACGAGTTGATGAGGTACGTTTACAGAACGGGGAGACATCTACTCGAGAGATCGTTGAGCACAAGGGTGCTGTCTGTGTTGTGCCTTTGACGGAGGACAACTGTGTGTATATGGTCAAGCAATTTCGCTATGCATTTAATGAAGCCATGCTGGAGATTCCCGCTGGCAAGTTAGATTCGGTTGAGGAAAAGCGTGACGAGGCGGTTCGGCGGGAGCTGGAGGAAGAAGTGGGCTTAAAGGCTGGAGAGTTGATTTATCTTGGGGAGTTTCGTCCCAGTGTGGCCATTTTTACGGAGGTCATACACATGTATCTGGCTAAAGGGCTTTATAAGGGTGCTCAACATCTGGACGAAGATGAGTTTTTGGAGGTTTATAAATATCCTTTGGACGAAGTGGTGCAAATGATTCTGAAGGGTGAAATCAAAGACGGGAAGACCATAGCAGCAGTATTGAAGGTTAAGATTCTGAACGGGTGAATACAATAGGCAAGACATTTACTACCAGTGAAATCGCAAAAAGGATGGGCGTTCACCCAAACACCGTACGTCTGTATGAGGACCTGTTGCTTATTCCAAAGGCAGATCGGAAAGAAAATGGATATCGGGTGTTTACCGATCTGCACTTAGATCAGTTTCAGCTTGCTCGTACAGCGCTTCAAATAGAGGTGATGCAAAATGGCTTGCGAAAAAAGATACTAAAGGCGGTCAAGAAAGCAGCCCTCCGTCATTTTGATGCAGCTCTTTGCCTCACCCAGGAATATATCCTTTCTGTTGAAAAAGAAATTCGCTATGCCCATGAAGCCCTTGCAATTACCCAGGAGTTGTTGCAAGGGCTGAGGGTGGAAAACACGGATACTTATAAGCGCAATGAAGTTTCTAAAATGCTGGATATATCTATGGATATGCTTCGAAATTGGGAAATGAATGGACTTCTCTGTACGAAGAAGAAAGAAAACGGGTATCGGATTTATACCCATGTTGATCTCCAGAAGCTAAAGATCATTCGTACCCTCAGGTGCGCCAATTATTCCCTTACGGCCATCCTTCGTATGATGACTGCACTGTCCAAAAATGAAAATGTGGATATCATCAAGCTCTTAAACACACCCGAAGAGACGGAAGAGATTCAATATGTTTGTGACAAGCTACTCCTGTCCTTACAGGCTGCTAAAGGAAATGCCCAAAAAATGCTTGTTATGTTGACAAACATGAAAACTAAATATTCAAACCCTCCACTATAACACCAGACTTTTGTTTGGTGTTATTCTTTTTGCATCAAATTTTTCTTCAACTAGGAGGTATTCAAAATGGAGGCAGTCATTAAAGTAGAGGGCCTTACAAAGTCCTATGGTTCGTTGCTGGCCGTAAGAAATCTGAACCTACAGGTACAGGAAGGCAGTGTGTTTGGATTGCTGGGGGCTAATGGCGCAGGGAAAAGCACCACCATTGAGTGTGTACTTGGGATCAAGAAACCTGACAGTGGCAGCATAAGCATTTTGGGTCTAAGCCCTTTTGCCCAGCGCAAGGAGTTGTTTGGGAAGGTGGGGGTTCAGTTTCAGGAAGCGAAATATCAAGAAGGCATTCGAGTGGCTGAGCTTTGCCAGGTAACCGCTTCCCTGTATAAAAACCCAGCAGATTACAAGGATCTGCTCCATCAATTTGGAATTGGTGATAAGGCAAAAACGCCCATCAAGGAGCTGTCGGGCGGACAAAAGCAAAGACTGTTTATTATTCTTGCCCTGATTCCCAAGCCGGAGCTTGTATTTTTGGATGAGCTTACAACAGGACTTGACGCAAGAGCCAGACGGGAGGTTTGGCAGATTTTGAAGGAATTAAAAAAAGGCGGTCTCAGTATTCTTCTCACGTCTCATTTCATGGACGAGGTGGAGGCGCTTTGCGATACCCTCTGCATATTAAAAAAGGGTGAAGCTATTTTTTATGGAAGCGTTGCTGAAGCGGTGGCAAAAAGCCCTTATGACAAGTTCGAAGATGCCTATCTTTGGTATACCGATGAGGAGGTTCAAAATGAAAACATTTAACACAATGCTAAAAACAGAATTAAAACTATCCCTGCGTGGCATGGACATGCTGATCTTTGCCATAGGTATGCCCATTGTGGTTCTTATCCTAATTGGAATCATCTACGGTGCTAAGCCTGCCTTCGAAGGCGCTAATTATACCTTTTTCGAGCTGTCCTTCGGCGCAATCGCAAGCACTGCCATTTGTGCGGGGGGAGTCATGGGATTACCGCTAGTCATTTCCGATTACCGAAGCAAAAGCATATTAAAAAGGCTTAAAGTCACACCGATTCAGCCTGCACTGATCCTATTTGTGCAGGTGACAATCTATGCGCTTTACGCCTTCGCTTCCTTGCTTCTTCTATTCATCATCGCAACAATCTTCTTTGACTTTCAAATGGGTGGCAATGTCTTGATGTTTCTTTTGGGCTGGTTCCTGGTCATGCTATCCATGTTCAGTATCGGTATGATGGTTGGGGGCCTTGCTAAGAACACCAAAATTGCAGGGATTATTGCCAGTATTTTATATTTTCCCATGCTGATTTTTTCTGGAACTACCCTGCCTTACGAGGTCATGCCTCCGGCCATGCAAAAGGTGTCAGACTTTCTGCCTCTTACACAAGGAATCAAACTACTGAAATCAGCCTCCCTTGGTTTGCCACTTGAAACGGCAATGACCCCTTTGCTGGTCTTGGGAGCCATAGCCCTGATCTGCACCTTTGTATCAATTCGTTTTTTCAAGTGGGAGTAAGACCAGACTAACTTAACTCCTCCCAGAGCAGCAGGGCTTCATTCAGCCGCTCTTCCAAGTGAAGCTTTTTCTCATATAATTGATTCAAGACTTCAAAGTCTGCATGGTCACAGCTAGAAAGCTGGTCCTCGCAGGCTTTTAATTCGTTTTCCAGGCTTTCGATCTCCGCCTCCGTCTTTTGCAAGAGGTTTTTCTTGCGACGGACTTCTGCCTGTTCTTCCTTTCGCCTCAGCCAGTCGTTCTTTTCTGAGAGGGCCTCATCCTCAACAAGACTTTCAGGACTAGCAACGCTTTCGGCCGTCTCTGCTGCTTTTTCCGCACTCTTCTCTAAGTAATAATCATAGTTTCCATAATAATTGTTTACCCCATTCGGAGTCATTTCAATGATTTTATGAGCGGTATTATTAATAAAATACCGATCATGAGAGATATAAAACACGGCCCCTTCAAAGTCTTGTAAAAACTTCTCCAAAATCTCCTTCGAGTAGATATCCAAATGGTTGGTTGGCTCGTCCAAGAGTAAAAAGTTGGCCTTGCTCAGAATAATTTTAGCCAAGGCGACCCGCCCCCGCTCGCCACCGCTTAAAGAAGAGATGCTCTTAAACACATCATCCCCAGTGAAGACAAAGGCTGCCAAGGTGTTGCGGATTTCCTCCGCAGTCAGCTTGGGAAAGCTGTCGGAGATTTCCTCAAAAATGGTATTGTCAGGGTTTAGGTTTTGATGCTCTTGGTCGTAGTAGCCCAGCTTGATAGCCGATCCAAAGCGAAGCTCCCCGCCGTTTGGAGGAATCTTACCGAGAAGGATACGAAAAAGAGTGGTTTTACCCACGCCGTTGGGCCCGATTAAGGCCACATGCTCCCCACGCATAATCTTGATGGACAAGTCACTGAACAAATCCAGGTTATCGTAGCTTTTCGAAAGCTCCCAAGTTTCCAGAACCACTTGCCCGCTTTGGGTTTCGGCGCTTTGCTTCAAGCGGATTTTATCTGGCAACTCCGAGGGCTTCTCTACCCGTTCCAGCTTTTCCAGCATTTTCTCTCTGCTTTCGGCGCGCTTAATGGACTTCTCCCGATTAAAGGAACGAAGTTGACGAATGACTTCCTCCTGGCGTTTGATTTCCTTCTGCTGATCCAGGTACTGTTTCAGCTTTACTTCGCGGTCATTGGCTTTTTTCTTGGCAAAGTCGGTATAATTGCCGTTATAGATGATGGCTTTCTTGTTTTCGATTTCAATGACCTTGGAAACGATCCTGTCCAAAAAGTATCGGTCATGCGAGATAACAAAAACACTGCCTCTATAATCCCGAAGAAACCCTTCCAGCCAGCGTATGGCCTCAATATCCAAGTGGTTGGTCGGCTCGTCCAACAACAAAAGCTCATACTCTCCCAAGAGCAGCTTTCCCAGAGAAATACGGGTTTTCTGCCCGCCGGAAAACTGCTCCAAGGGCGCCTGAGCCTCAGCAGCAGAAAAACCCAAGCCGTTAATAACTCCTTTGATTCGGCTGTCCATCTCGTAGCCGTTTCGCCGTTCAAACTCTTCTGACAAGCGGCTGTAGCGTTCCATGGTTTTTTTCAGGGCGGAGCCTTCCAGAACCGTCATGTCCTGTTCCAGCTGCCGCAAGGTTCTTTCCAATTCGATTTCCTTCTCAAAGACCGCATAAAACTCTTCCAGTATGGTGTTTTTTTCGAACTCACTGCTCTGGGACAAGTACCCTACACTCCGTTCACTGGTCCCCGTAAAAGAAACCGAGCCAGAGTCCGCGCTCAGCTCCCCCGTAATCATCTTGAAAAGCGTAGTCTTCCCCGCACCGTTTACGCCTACCAGCGCAACCTTTTCTCCTTCATTTATAATAAAGGACACCTTGTCCAAGATCGAATCAACCCCAAAGGATTTTGTTAATTCCTTTGCTATCATAGCAACCTCCATGCGTTTATGACCTAATGCTACCATTAGGTTACAAAAACCATACTATCATACTAAAACCATCAAAAGTTTTAACAAAGTATGTTCTTTTCATTAAGCAATACTCAGCTTAACCGGATGTAACCCCACACCCTCTATCCCGTCTGCATAGGCTTTCGGAAATACTTTTCTTGTTATGTTGTATGCACCATTGCAATCTGCGTTGATTATGGTTTCGTTGCCTGATCGGTATAAGCCCCGTTTTATACGAAGCTTATACTATACTCAGTCTCTTAAACATTTACCAAGCCGCCATTATTCAACCCGGATCAATTCTATTGTTTTTTGGGCAGCGGCTTTGCAAAGCTGACCGTGACTGAGTATAACCGTATATTTATTTGTCTGTTAAATTACCTGAAAAACTTTCTGTCGGGCTATCTGTCATGAAACACAGGGCTAGGCGCTTTCGTAACGCTTCAAGGCCTTGGAATTCGCTTGCTTTGCCAATATGCTGTTCCACAATATCGCCCCCAAAGTCGTGGATGAGCAGGCCATCAAAATACAGTTCTGCTAGCGCTTCCACACTGTAATTCCCGAAATATCCGCTCAGCAAAACCGGATCAAGGCGAAACAACTCAAAGGCAACAAGGGTGTGCTCATAGCAAACAGGAGCAAGCACCGCATCGGCAAAGTCTATCAAGTAAAGCTCGCCAGTTTCGGTAATCAGTATATTATCCCCGCATAAATCGCCATGTACAAACACCCTTTCACCAAAGTCGTGGGAATGAAGATACGTCAGTCGCTCTGCTTTGAAGCGATCAGGATATTTATCCCAGCGGCGGTAACGTCCTTGATCGGCAATGACATCAATATCGTTAAGGGGCTTGCAAGGAACATTCAGTTGATCAGTGACTTGGCGCAACTTCTGTGCCATCGCTCGCTTTTCATCATCGCTCATGCCTTGAATAGCATCGGGAAAGGACTTTCCTTTCACAAACTCGGTGATCATATAGGCAAAGCGGTATTTGTCACAGACAAAGCCCTCAGCGATTAACTTTGGCGTTGATACACCAAGTTTATGCGCATGTTTTATGGCTAGCAGTTCTGTCTGCAAATCAAGGGATTGGTCAATGCCACTTTCTTTCGGCGCAAAAATCTTTACCACATAATCACCAAGCTTAAACACGGCGTTGGTACCAGGGGTAAGGTGTTCAATTTCCGTCTGGGGCAAATTTTCCTTCTGTAGAATATGTCGAATAAGCGGGGCAAAAGCAGGAATAGACTGAAACACGCGGCCCCAGTCCTGCCAATTATTGATTGATTCTGTGAATAAAGCTTTCATCTCAACACCCTCTTCTCTTGTATGAATTTGGGTTAAACCTTGGGGGGGAGGAAGGGAAAAACTTTTTCAAACGGCAAAAAAGTTTTTCCCTTCCTCCCCCCAAGCCCCCCTCCATCCCTTTTCAAAAAGCCGGACATGGGCAGGGTATCAATCGCACGGAAATTTTAAAAGAACTATTTATTTTACGCGTTCTTTCGCCTTATCAGCTTCAGATGAATTTTTTCTGGCATCCGCTTTATTTTTTTCCATCTCTTCTACGGATTTGGTCTTCAGCCGAGCAGCGCCGTTGTAGTCCTTCGTCTTGATCACGCTATCACTTGCCATACGCTGTTTTGCTTTTGCGATGGCTTCTTTATACTGTGGCAACCACTTTTCACCGGCAATCAGCATTTCATCGGTCATCTGCCAAACCTCCGGCGGGGTACATACGGCACCCACCAAGGGATCCAAGAGCATAGCCTGCTTCAAAAGCAGCTCGTCTCCGTGAACGGCAGCTTCAACAGCCAGACGCTGAACGTTAATACTCTGCGCACAGACAGCTGCACACCCTAAGGGCAAGTCGCCGACCTTCGGGACGCTGATTCCGTTTCCGTCCACGTAGCAAGGCACTTCTACAATAGCATCATCTGCAAGGTTCGTGATGGTTCCGTTATTGACAACATTGAAATGTCCTCTGTAGCGGGTTCCCAATTCCAAGCCTTCAATAATATAAGAACCGTGTTCCTCACTGCGTTCACAGGTATCAAAGTTTCTAGGCTCTTCTTTCAGCCAGTTTGGGAAATCGTGTTCAAACCAGTTTCTGCCCTCTGTACATACGCGTAAGTAACCGCCGGTTTCGCCGTTGATCCAGACGCCTAAATCAATCCAGTTTTGAATCTCATCAGGACGCTTTCTGTACCAGGCCAAGTATTCAGATAGATGACCATTGGACTCTGTTGAGTAGTAGCCAAAGCGTCTCATGATATCAATTCTGCATTTTTCAGTCCGCATTAATTCCTCATTGGCCTCGTAAGCGGGCAGGATCTGATCAACAAGCTCTTGGCCCTTATGCTTAACGGAAATATACCAGGTCTGATGATTGATACCGGCACAAATAATATCAATATCATCCTTTTCATAGCCAAGGGCCTTGGCAATCTGCCTATGTCCCCCCTGAACCCCATGGCACAAGCCTATGGTTCTAACGCCGCCGTACTTGTTGCAGGCCCAAGTAACCATAGCATTGGGATTGGAATAGTTCAGCAGAAGCGCATCCTTGCAGGCAACCTCACGTATGTCCTTACAAAAATCAAGGATTTCAATGATGCCTCTTTGCCCATACATAATTCCACCGGCGCAGATGGTGTCACCCACGCATTGATCAACGCCGTACTTCAGTGGAATATTGACATCAGTTTCAAAGGCTTCCAACAAGCCAACGCGAACGCAATTGATAATATACTTGGCGTCCTTGAAGGCTTCTCTTCTATTTAATGTACTATGTATTTTGATATTCAACCCAAAGGCATCAATATCCCTCTGACACAGCTCAGTTACCATATCCAAGTTATGTTGGTTGATATCGGTAAAAGCAACTTCAATATTTCTGAAAGCCTTGACTGTAAGTAAATCAGTCAAAAGCCTCCTTGTAAACCCCAGACTACCTGCTCCAATAAATGCAATTTTGAACAAAAAAATCACTCCTTGTTTTTTTCTGTATTATAGAAAACAAGGAGCGATTTGGCAATGCAATATTTTGAGGTTCTTGAACATAATATTTTTCCAAAATATTCAAGGGCTGTTTATTGAATCTCCTGCTCCAACCCTACAAAAATATCCGATGTGAAAAACTCTGTAATAGATATATCAAGGCCATCACAGAGTTTTTTTAGTTAAAATTGGGTTGAGCCAGCAAAACGGTTACACCGTTACCAGTACTCAAAAAACATCTTTCTTTTACTGTATTGCTTCCCAAATGCCATACAAGTACATAGCACCCAGCGCTCTGTCATACAAGCCATAGCCGGGACGGCCGGTTTCACCCCAGATCATTCTGCCATGATCGGGGCGGATGTAACCGTCAAAGCCGACGTCGTGAAGCCTTTTCAGGACGGCAGCCATGTCGATGGAACCGCATTTGGAAGGGTGAGCACTCTCTTGGAAACAGTGATCACCTGTGTGTTTGACGTTGCGGGCATGAACGAAATGGATGCGCTCGCCGAAATCCTCTACCATCTTTAACAAATCGTTGTTTGGTGAGGAACCCAGGGATCCCATGCAGAAGGTAAAGCCATTGTTAATGCTCTTGTTGATGGCACACAAACGCTTGTAGCTGTCATAGCCGGTAATAATTCTGGGAAGCCCAAAGATATCCCATGGGGGATCATCCGGATGAATGGCCATCTTGACCCCGGCCTCCTCACAGGTGGGCATGATTGCATTAATGAAATATTCGAAGTTTTTCCAGAGCGCTTCCTTGTCGATGGACTCATATTGCTTCAAAAGGCTAGTGAGCTGCTCCTTCGAATAGCTTTCATCCCAGCCGGGCAGGGAAAGATTGTTCTTGTCCATCTTTTGAAGAGATTCATGGTCAAAAATAAGGGCTGAGGAACCGTCATCAAGTCGATAGTTTAAGTCGGAGCGAATCCAGTCAAATACAGGCATAAAATTATAGCAGATGACCTGCACTCCGGCCTTCCCTAGGCGCTTAATATTTTCCGTATAAGCTGAAATGTACTGGTCCCTTGTCTTTGCCCCAAGCTTAATATCCTCATGTACTGGAACGCTTTCCACAACTTCAAAGGACAAGTTTTTTGCCTTGGCCTTTTGCTTAATGGCTTGAATCTCTTCTTCCGGCCAAACTTGACCGACGGGCACACTATAAACAGCGGACACAATCCCATCCATAACCGGTATTTGCGAAATTTGTTCAAGAGATACGGGGTCGCTGTCGCCGTACCATCTGAATATCATTTTCATGGTAACCTCCATAAGTAGCACAAATAACAGAAAGCTCGCAATCGTCTTTCTGCCTTAGTCTTGTTCTTAATCTTGTTTTTGTTCTTAATCTTGTTTTTGTTCTTAATCTTGTTTTTGTAAATATAACTTTGCTTTTTAACGGCCTTCTTGCTTTCCCTTTACGTATCAGACCATGCTTAGTTTTCCGTTATATACCTGCTTTTCCAGTTCCCTCCCTTAACTTTTTTAAGTTTATGCATCTGTGCCCAGCATAGTAAGCGGCCCTTTTAGCAGAATTAAAACTGTTTACGATTTTGGCAAGACCGTAGCCAGTTTAACGCTTCCGGCTTAACAATGTCAAGGTCATTTCCTAAAGCGAAATGGCGAACAGGTATAGTGCTTTGAGAACTAAGTGATTTTTATAAAGATAGCAATTTCTATTAAGACGAAGCCGATAACATCTGATATAGTATAGAAAAAGCAAAAAGCGCTTTTTCTATTTCTGATTTGAGTGGCAACAAGGCCACCAAATGTCGATTAATATACTGTAATTATATCGTGAACGGAGCGTGAAAAAATGGGAGATAATAACATAATAATGAAGGCTATCGATTATATTGAGGATAATCTTGATGGCAAATTAAGTTTAAACGAAGTTGCTTATAAAGTAGGTTACTCAAAATTTCACTTGAACAGATTGTTTTCAGAGCGTGTGGGGCTCACACCTTATAAGTACATTCAAACACGCAGACTTACTGTGGCCGCCGAAAAACTTGTCAATACCAAGAAGCCTATCATTGAAATTGCCCATGAATCAAATTATGACTCACAGCAATCATTTACTCTTGCTTTTAGACAACTATATCTCTATACACCACAAAGATATAGAATAATTGGGATTCACATCCCTAAATTAAGCAGATTTACCATAAGCAATAACTTTATGATAACTTATAAATTTGCTATGAAATGCGAGGTCAGAGCTGCATGAGCACAATACCATATGTGATAGAACAGACAAACAAAGGAGAAAGAAGTTACGATATTTTCTCCAGACTCTTGGCTGATAGAATTATTTTCTTGGGAGAGGATATAAACGACACCACAGCCAGCTTAATTACAGCTCAGTTATTGTTTTTAGAAAGTCAAGACCCCGACAAAGATATAAGTCTTTATATTAACAGTCCGGGTGGTTCCGTGACGGCTGGCTTTGCTATATTTGATACAATGAATTATATCAAATGTGATGTATCTACCATTTGCGTTGGACTCGCCGCAAGTTTTGGTTCCTTTTTACTTGCAGCAGGCACTCGCGGAAAAAGATTTGCCTTACCAAACTCTGAAATTATGATTCATCAACCTGCTATATCCGGCGGAATTAAAGGCCCAGCCAGCGACATTAAGATCATGTCTGACTATATGCAAAAAAATAAGAAAAGATTAAATCGACTATTAGCACAAAACACTGGGCGGACAATTGAAGAAATAGAACATGATACAGACCGCGATAATTTTATGACCGCAGAAGAAGCCAAAGCTTATGGCATAATTGACTCCATTATCTCAAAACGTGCCTTATGTCACACGGCACCCTTCTAGCAATTTGGTTTCTGCCCAAGCCCAGTAGCTTAGACTTTTTTCGACACACAAAAAGGCTTACCAAACGTTTCAGCGTTTGGTAAGCCTTTTTGTTATAATTGGCTTGGTTATAGAAAAGCCTGTCCATATAGAGAAGACCATACTCCGTCTCCTATGCGTAAAAGGCTCAGCCTTATTGAGCGTCAACGCAAGCCATGTGTTGAATTAAGTCAAGAACTTTATTTGAGTACCCCCACTCATTATCATACCACGCCACCAGCTTCACGAAGCTCTTGTTCAGGGCGATACCGGCCTCGGCATCAAATACCGAAGTAGCACACTCACCAATAAAGTCTGTAGAAACAACGGCATCCTCGGTGTAAGCTAAAATGCCTTTCATTTCTTTCTCTGAAGCCGCCTTTACAACAGCTTTGATCTCATCGTAGGTAGCTTCCTTCTTAAGTTTGCAAGTCAGGTCCACTACGGAAACGTCAATGGTAGGAACACGGAAGGCCATACCCGTTAACTTACCTTTCAATTCGGGGATTACCTCGCCAACGGCCTTAGCCGCGCCGGTTGAGGAGGGGATGATGTTTGCAGCAGCAGCACGTCCACCTCTCCAATCCTTCTTGGAAGGACCGTCAACGGTCTTTTGGGTAGCGGTTGTGGAGTGGACGGTGGACATCAACCCTTCTTCAATCCCAAAGCTGTCGTTAATAACCTTTGCCAAAGGTGCAAGGCAGTTCGTTGTACAGGAGGCGTTGGAAACAACCTTTAGATCCTTGGTGTATTCCTTGTGGTTAACACCCATAACAAACATTCTGGCATCCTTGGAAGGCGCACTGATAACCACTTTCTTTGCGCCGCCTTCAAAGTGAGCAGAAGCAGTGTCAACGGTGGTGAATACGCCTGTGGACTCAACCACATAGTCAGCCCCGTCATTGCCCCAAGGAATATCCTTTGGTTCCTTAGAAGCATAAACAGCGATCTCTCTGCCATTTACAATGAGTTTGCCGTCTTTGACGCAAACCTCACCCTTAAAGCGTCCATGAACGGAGTCGTACTGAATCATATAGACCATATAATCCAAGTCGATGAAGGGGTCATTGACAGCAACAACCTGCAAATCAGGTCTGTTTAAAGACGCACGGAAAACAAGCCGTCCAATACGTCCAAAACCATTAATACCTACTTTTACCATTTGAAACCTCCTAATAATTTTTGTTACGCTCATTAAGAAAAGTACCGAACGCCTGCTTCGAAAATACGCGTGTCAAAGTTGCCGGGACAGTTCTTGTATAGATTCGGCGCGATGCGCTCGGAATGGCCCATCTTGCCCAGGATCCGTCCATCCAGGCTTGTGATCCCTTCTATGGCCAGCATGGAGCCGTTGGGGTTGAAGCGGATGTCCATGGAAGGCTTGTTGTCGAAGTCCACATACTGCGTGGCGATCTGCCCTTGTTCAGCCAGTTGCTTTAAGACGCTCTCCTTGGCCACAAAGCGCCCTTCGCCGTGAGATACAGGTACTAAAGAAGCTTCTCCCAGCGGAGAGAGCCACAGCCAAGGCGACTTGTTTGAAAGTACCCTGGTGCGAGCCAGACAGGAGATGTGACGATTGATTTCGTTAAAGGTGAGGGTAGGACTGTCCTCACGGATGGGACTAATGTCTCCGTAAGGTAGCAAGCCGAGCTTAACCAAGGCTTGGAAACCGTTACAGATTCCCAGCATCAGCCCATCACGAGCCAGAAGTGCTCTGACCGCCTCTGTGAGTCTTGGGTTTCTGAATACAGCAGCTATAAACTTTCCGCTGCCCTCCGGCTCATCACCGGCACTAAAGCCACCCGGTAGCGCGATCATCTGGCTTTCGCCAATTCGCTTGGCCATTTCATTAATGCTTTCCTCCAGCTCAGCTACCGTTAGGTTTCGGATCACCAGTGTCTGTACCTGTGCCCCTGCTTTTACAAAGGCCTTGCTCATGTCATACTCGCAATTGGTACCAGGGAAGACAGGCATAAAAACAGTAGGCTTAGCACCAAGCTGCATAGAGCGCCTGAAAGGACTAGAAGCTGGGTTTGAGTAAGCCTGCTTGGGATACTCACGGATGGGGATGTCAAGCGCTATGGGTTGCGTTCCGTCAGGTACACTGCCGTTGTTGTCTTCACCCGTACAGCCACTGCTAGTACCTACATCAGCCTGTGCGTTCTTCTCTTGCAAGTGATCCTCGCTTGACTTGAGCAAGCCAGTAGGGAAGATTGCCTCCAATGGACGCAGCCAAGCCGCCTCAAGGGTCGGCAATGAATAAGTTTCTTCATTATAATAGAAACCTTCATCGGTAGTTATACCCAGATTGGCCCATTTCATTCCTGTACTAGCCTCTATTTCATCCAAGCTTAGATTCGTTTCAACCACAAAAGCGCCGTATAAGCCTTTTGTCGTTGGCGTCTTGACCCGAAGCCCAATACGATTTCCAAGGCTCATTTCCAAGAGCGCTTGTCTAAGGCCACCAGCTCCAATACTTCTGACTGCCAGCAGCTTTCCATCTTGGATCAGCCCCTGAATAGCCTTGAAGTTTTGACTCAAGCGTTCAAAGTTAGGCATGAAATACGCATCATACTCCATATCCAGATAAAAAAGATTGCTCCCGACCTTTTTCAATTCCGGTGAAACCACCTGCTTCGCATCGGATACATTGACGGCAAAGGAAACCAAGGTAGGCGGAACATCCAGATCCATAAAGCTGCCGGACATGCTGTCCTTTCCACCGATTGCTGGAATTTTTAGCATCATTTGTGTATAGTAGGCTCCCAAAAGCGCCGCAAAAGGCTTACCCCAGCGACTGGGTTCTTTGCCGGGTCTTTCAAAATACTCCTGCAAGGTGAGTCTGATTTTCGAATAGTCTCCCCCTGTGGCTACGATCTTCGCAATGGATTCAAGCAAGGCATAAACCGCTCCATGGAAGGGACTGATTGTCGAAAGCTTAGGGTTGTAGCCATAGCTCATCAAGCTGACGGTATCTGTATCCCCTTCGACTGGGATTTTAGCCGCCATAGCCTCGATGGGTGTCATTTGATACTTACCCCCAAAGGGCATCAGCACGGTGTTGACACCGATGGTGGAATCAAAGCGCTCGCCTAGGCCTTTCTGCCCGCAGGTGGAAAGGTCTAACTCAGCTGATAGCTCATGACCAAGTCCAAGCTCCGTCAACAAAGCCTCCTGATCTGGATTCATGACCTGAACCTTTGTGCTTTGCTTAGCTCCGTTGGAATTCAAAAAATCACGGGAAATATTGACAATCTTCTTTCCCTTCCAGCTCATGACTAGGCGGTTTTCATCTGTGACTTGAGCAATCTGAACAGCTTCCAGATTTTCTTCCCTAGAAAAGGCAATAAAGCGCTCCACATCCTCTTTAGCAACCACCACAGCCATACGCTCCTGGGACTCCGAAATGGCAAGCTCCGTCCCGTTAAGGCCTTCGTACTTCTTAGGAACCTGATCCAAGTCGATCACCAGTCCCGGTGCAAGCTCTCCCACCGCAACGGACACGCCTCCAGCACCAAAGTCGTTACAACGTTTAATCAGCCTTGCGGCCTCAGGATTTCTAAAGAGTCTTTGCAGCTTCCGTTCCGTGGGGGGATTACCCTTTTGAACCTCAGCACCGCAACCTAAAAGCGAATCCTGGGTATGCCCCTTAGAGGAGCCTGTAGCGCCTCCGCAGCCGTCCCGGCCTGTGCGTCCCCCAACAAGGATGACCGCATCTCCAGCCGTAGGCTCAGCGCGGAAAATATGCGACTTCTTGGCTGCCCCCAAAACCGCACCGATTTCCATTCTTTTAGCCACATAGCCCTCATGGTAAATCTCCCGAACCAAGCCTGTAGCCAGGCCGATCTGGTTGCCGTAGGCGCTGTAACCAGCTGCCGCCCCCAGGGTGATTTTTCGTTGCGGAAGCTTGCCTTTTAAGGTGTCTTTGATTTCTATGCGAGGATCACCAGAGCCAGTCACGCGCATAGCTTGATAGACATAGGTTCTGCCCGAAAGGGGGTCGCGTATGGCCCCGCCCAAGCAAGTAGCCGCCCCACCGAAGGGCTCAATCTCTGTAGGATGGTTGTGTGTTTCATTCTTGAACATCAAAATCCAGTCTTCTGCTCCGTTTTCCGTCTGTACTTTTATATTGATGCTGCAAGCATTAATCTCGTCGCTTTCATCCAAATCCTGCAAATAACCTTTCTTGCGCAAGGCCTTCATCGCCAAGGTGGCAAGACTCATAAGGGTAGGATTTTTCCCTTTTCCTAGCTTTTCGAATTCGTTCAAGTAAGTGCGGTAAGCCTCCTGAAACAAGGGCTTAAACGCCCCCTCTTCAAAGGCAACGTCCTCAATCTCCGTCAAAAAGGTCGTATGGCGGCAATGATCCGACCAGTACGTATCCAACACCTTTAACTCGGTTTCAGTTGGGTTTCTTTGCTCGGTCTTAAAATAGTCTTGGCAATGCAAAAGATCGGCTAAGCTCATAGCCATACTCATTTTCTTATGCAGGTGCTCCAGCTGCTCTTGCTTGAAGGCTATAAAATCGAAGACTTCCTTTGTATCCTCGCCTTCTGACGTAGCAAGCCCCAGCCGCTCGGGGATTGTCAAGGAAGCCTCGCAGCATTCTACAGGGTTGATAAAGTAAGCCTTAATCTGGTTGATCTCCGCTTGAGTCAAGGCTTTTGACGGACTGCCTTTCAAGACGTAGAGTATGGAAGTTTCGACCAAGGGGGCACTGTCTGAGGGCTGAGCATTTGACACAAGCCCTTCCCTTTCCGTCACAGCCTGAATACACTGCACCGCAGAATCAGCCCGTTGATCAAACTGCCCGGGCAGGAATTTTACGCGAAAAGCGTATTCATCCTCTTGCAGCGTATTGACAATGGCTTCTTGTGTGAAAATCCTGTCCACAGGAGACTCCGAAAAAACCGTATTTTTACATTTCTCAAAAGTCTCGTCGGAAATCCCGTCCACATCATAACAATTGAAAAGCCTAAGGGCACGTAAGCCTTCAATGCCTAGGTTTTTTTTCAGGTCGAATAGCTTTTCCTTAGCAGTAATCGAATCGATTTTTTCCACTAAAATTCTCTTAATCATAGCTCTTCCTTTCCTGTCCAACAGTAGGTACAGATATCACATTGTGGCAAGTCTATGGCCTTAATCATATCCGGCAAGGTTGCAAATAGCAGGGATGACAGTTTTAAGGTCTTTCCGATTTCCACTGTCATCCGCTTATGTTTCTGAGAGCTATGGTCAATGTATTCCTCCGGCACCGTATGCTCAGTGTTTTCGATATCCCGAATGACTCGTCGTGCAATCAAGGACATGTCAGAAGCAGAGGAAGAAAAATTAAGGAACTTACAGGAATGTAAAATAGGAGGACAAGACGAGCGGACATGGACTTCCTTTGCACCCTTGTCAAAAAGGTAGGCCGCGGTTTCTGACAACTGAGTACCACGAACGATGGAGTCGTCACAAAGTAAAAGCCGTTGATCCCGAATCAGCTTAGACACAGGGAGTAACTTCATATGAGCCACCAAGTTACGGATTTCCTGATTTTTCGGCATAAAGCTACGGGGCCAGGTGGGTGTATACTTCACAAAGGGGCGAGCAAAGGGAATTTTCCGCCGATTTGCATAGCCGATGGCATGAGCAATCCCAGAATCCGGAATGCCGCCGACCAGATCAACAGGAACATCATCGTAATCCGCCATCAATTCACCGTTTTTGTAGCGCACACTTTCCACATTGCGCCCTTCATAGGTAGAAGAAGGATAGCCATAATAAGTCCACAGGAAGGCACAGATTTGCTTTTTCTTGCGCGCTGGAGCCACAACTTCAAAGGCATCCGGCTTGATATAAACGATTTCTGCCGGGCCCAGCTCATAAGTTTCTTCGTAGCCGATATTGGACATCGAGCAGGTTTCAGTACCAACGCAGTGGCCGTTTTCGCCCTTACCAATGATCAAAGGGGTGCGCCCCAGACGATCCCGAACAGCATAAATCCCCTCCGTGGTCATCAAAAGCAAAGAGCAGCTGCCTTGAATGAGGTTTTGGGCTGCTTGGATGCCTTCCAGCAGATTTTCGCGGCTGTTAATAATCGCAGCAACCAACTCGGTTTGATTCACGTTCCCGTGAGACAGCTCAAAGAAGTGGGTATTCCCCTTCTTGAAAAGCTCTTTAATGATTTCTTCCACATTATTGATTCGACCCACGGTGGTCAGTGCGTAGTGCCCATGGTGAGAACGCACCGTAATCGGCTGTGGCTCCAAGTCGGAAATACATCCGATGCCCATATTACCAACCAATTCCGGCAAGTCCGACTCAAATTTAGACCTGAATTGGGAATTTTGAATTTTGTGTATCGCATGAGAAAAGCTCTTTCCGTTGTATACGGCTAAGCCTCCTCGGCTGACTCCCAAGTGAGAGTGGTAGTCCGTCCCAAAAAATAAGTCCATGGTGCATTCACAGTTTAAGGCAATGCCAAATATTCCGCCCATATTTTTCTCCTGTCTGGTTTTAAATTTAATAAGGAAAAATTGCCGCTTTTTCAAGCTCTAAGCCTATTATATCTTGATTCAAAGGCTTGTCAATATTTCAAGGCGTGAGCATTGGTCAATTTTTCTAAGTACAATTTTAAAATTGCACGATTAGGCTTTACATTAGTTTCGTCTTTTCAGAACATCTTCACAAATTTCAAACATTCTAGCCCTAGAATACTCAAAGAAACCCTCAAAAGAAGAACAAAAACGATTTAAAGAAAAGTGTCCTTTTTCTGGCAAAAAAGCTTCTCGATCCCGGCGGCAGCCACCCCTACAGAGTTCGACATGTTTACAAGCAGAACACTTGGGATGAAAGTGAGTGGACTGTTCGATAAAGCCCAGAGCCTTTCGTCTTGCATTGATCTCCTCGAAGCCATCTGTATTCAGATTCCCAAGGCGGTAGGCATCAAGGACGTAGAAGTCACAGGGATAGACGCCGCCATCGGACTCAATGACGTTTTGCATGGAGCAAACGCCGGACATACCACAGGATTCAGGCGGATAGCCCAGGAGCATACCAATATAATTTTCGAACTGGCGAATATAAATAAACTCACCGCTTTTCACGTCCCGATACCAGAGGTCGAAGAGGGTTTTTAAAAAATACTCGTAAGTCTTTGGGGTCAAGCTATACGCCTCTTGGAAGGGTTCTTGGAATAAAGGTTCCAGGCAAGGGATAAACTGCAAGTACTTGAAGCCAGATTTTTTATAAAAGTGATATATTTTTTCGATCCGTTTTGCCGTGCTTGCGTTGACAACAGTGAGTATGTTATACTCAACCTGAAATTGCCCCAAGAGTTTAGCGGCATTCATGATGGTGGCAAAGGTACCATTTCCCTTGGGGTCCAAGCGGTACCGGTCATTGGTCTCCTTATACCCATCCAGGGATAGGCCCAACAAAAAACGATGCTTATGAAAAAACCGAGCCCAGTCCTCATTGAGATTCATCCCATTCGTTTGCAAAGCGAAGTGAACGGTCAAGGCTTTCTTTAAGCCTTTTTTATATGTCGAAACCAAGTCTGTGAGCCTTTCATAAAAGGGCAAGCCAATCAAGGTCGGCTCCCCGCCCTGAAAGGCAAAGGTAACACGCTGATCGGCATAGTCCAAACTTTTTTTTACAAGCTGCTCAAGCGTATCATCGGACATAAAGCCATAAGAGCTGGTTTCCCTATTTTCGGTGATATCATGGTAAAAGCAATAAGTACAGCGCAGGTTACAGAGCCCAGAAGCAGGCTTAATCAACAAATGAACCGGCGGCATGGTATCCCTCCTTAAAAGATAAGACCTTGGGGGCGGGAGGGAAAAACTTTTTTCAAACGGCGAAAAAAGTTTTTCCCTCCCG
>CAZSXS010000038.1:0-31992 GCA_964611385.1 uncultured Defluviitaleaceae bacterium | reverse complement strand
CAGGGATTCTAAGGTTCTGGGCTTTTAGAATGTATTTGACATTCAATAAATTGGGCAGTACAATGGCTGCCATCATAAAATTTTGACTCGAGGTACATCATGGCAAAATTATTCAACCTAAGTAACCAATCCATCAAAATGAAGCGCCTGCTTTTATACATCCTAACTATGATGTTTTGGTTTGCGCAGTACGTCTATGCGCCCTTTCTGACACCGTATCTGACGGGGACAGAGAAGGGACTGGCGCTGTCCGTAACCGTGGCGGGATATATCGGGGGCGTGTATGGCTTTTCCCAGTTGATTTTCCGTATCCCCATCAGTGTTTATGCCAATATCCTGCAACGGCATAAGCTGTTTATATCCATCGGCTTGTTTCTGGCGGGTGTTTCTACGCTGGGACTCTTTCTGTTCCAAAGCCCTGCCTTGCTAATTCTTTCCAACGCCATTTCCGGCTTGGCCTCCTCCATGTGGGCTTGCTTTACCATTTTGTTTGCTAGTTACTTTGATAAGGACGAGGGGCCCAAAGCCATTGGCATTATTAATTCCGCCAACAATGCTGGCGTACTCTGCGGCTTTGTGGTGGGTAGCTTGTTAATTGAATATTTTGATATCAGCGTCTTGTTCCTGGCTAGTGTAGTTGTAGGGCTTTTGGGCTTCGTACTGAGCTTTGGCCTCAGTCGCGAAAAAATCTCCGCTGCCAAGCTAAGTGTAAAAGACTTGCTTCTGGTCATTCAGGAAAAAGGGCTTTTGTTTTATTCCCTGCTAGGCGCCTTGTGCCAGTTCGTTTCCTTTTCCACCATCAACTTTTCCATAACAAAATATGCTGCTGACCGCTTTGCTGTCTTTGGCCTCCCTCTTGGCTTATGCTCGGCCATCTGCACGCTGTCTGCTATCTTCGGCTCCTACTTTACCGGAGCAAAGCTCTCTGTGCGCTTTAGCAAAAGAAAGCTCATTTTTATCTTTTTTTCAATGATGGGGCTGTACTGCGCCTTGGTTGCTGTTTGCCCCAATATTTATGTTCTATACCTTTTACAGATCCTGGCTGGTTTCTCCAACGCTTCTCTCTTTGCCCTCCTTATGTCCTCCTCCGTCCAGCAAATTCCCCTAGAAAAGAAAACCGCTGCCATGGGTTTTTTTCAATCCATCTATTCCATCGGCATGACCCTAGGGCCAATCGGTATGGGAGCATACATAGATTTCTTTAAGAACAGTCAGGCAGCCACTCCAAGTTCAAACGGAAACCCTTACTTTATTCCCTATTTGACTGTAGCGGCCTTTTGCCTGGTAGCAGCTTTTGCGTCCCAGATTCCGGGTTTCAGGAAGATGAACCCAAATGGATAACCAACTTTGCTGAAATGTATATACAAATCCAGAAAAAGGTTTGGTTTGAGACAAATATTACTATTGATTGCAAACCTTGGTTGAAATAAAAAAGGCCGGCTATTATCGCCAGCCTTTTTTATTTTTCAAATTACCACTTGACAAGTTTATATATATTATATATCATGACTATATACAATATAGCGTAAGGGTGCTTGCTTTGAATTCATTTTGATCAGCTATTCAAGCAGTCAACCAATCCATGACCAGATCTATACTTATAACAAAAATCATATGTGGAAATAAGGAGGATTTGATACCATTGCTTAGGAAAAAGTACAATCATAAAGTTATCATACTCTACACTATAAAGGAGAACAGAATATGAAAAGTTTAATGATGAAAGACCTCATTAATATCAGAGGTTTGATCCTTCCCTATTCCTTTTTGTTGATCATGTATGTCTTTGTGTCCTTCATGGCAAAAAGTCAAATTCTCTTTTGTGCCCTTACGATGCTCGTTTGTGTAATGCTTGTTTTAACCACTTGTGCATTTGACGATAGGACAAAATGGAACATATATGCTTTATCAATGCCAATAACAAGAAAGGATTTGATTATTCAAAAATATGCATTAGGGGTATCGCTTATGGCGATTGTTTTTATTATCAGTATACTTATGAGTTTTATTTTTCCGTCTACTTTTAAGTATACTTCGTTTGGTTCAATGTTCCTTACACTGTTATCCGTGATGTCGATTTGCATTATACTCTTAGGATCTATACTGCCGTTTATTTTTAAATTAAGTTCTGAAAAATGGATTTTTATTATATTACTTCTCATAGTGGTGTATGGTTTGATTTTTGCTGTGCTAGCAAATCAATTTGGCAGGTATATATTGGTTGGCGAAACAATACAACCATTTATGTATATATTACCTCTCGTTTCAATAATGGCACTTTTTGCATCGCTTGCTGCTTCTATGCGGATATTTGAAAAGAAAGATTTTTAACAATGTTGTGGTGTTTGATTAAGCGCAAATGTTCCCTGGTCAAAAGATGATTGTCTGTGAAACGATGGGCTGTAACAATGCCATCTGTTCTGAACGGTAAAAAGAGCTATTGCAAACTGAAAAACTCAGATTGCAATAGCTCTTTTTTCATAAATCAACAGCCAAATCTTGTGCTTATTTTCTCAAATCATCCCATGTATCTTTATAAAACTGACTTAACCAAGCATAGGTCTTTGTAAAACTCTTGTTCACAATCATTTCGTGATTGATGAAATACCCTGAAGACTCTTGACTGTAATAGCCTCTGCCTGCTTCTTTGGGCAGCTGACTATTGATTTCAATCCTAATCTGATAATCACCTGGGCAAATTTCCATGGCTTTTAGATCATTTGTATTCTTCTGTAAAAGGTCTTCCATCAGAACGTCAAAGAATTCTTCATAGTATTGTGGGCTAAGTATTCCCAAGCCTAGAAATTCAACTTTCTCTTTTTTCTCTAGTGTAGGATCTTCACTATATTCATTGATATTGCTGCTTCTCTGTTCGTTCTTCTTAGTGTTTTTCAAAAACGGATCATCTGCCGCAAGAACAGCCATTATCTGGGCATTGTTAATGCTCTGCATATTGTTATTTTGATAAGCATCTATCAGTCGTGCATAAGCATGTTTTTTGTAGGCTCTAGAATCAACAATCTCCTTATAAAGCTCATTGTCTCTAAAGGTTTCTGGGTCGATTGGAAATTCACGAATGAACTCCTTACCATTTTTCAGCTTATAGTTAATGGTTATACGATTATAGTACCTCATGCGGGGATTCAAATAATACTCAGCTTCCATTTTGTTTTCATCAATGAAGCTCTCATGTAGCTGATTAATGTTAGCCTTCACCTTATCGTTCGTTATAAACTCATCTCTATAGCTAAATGGCTCCCGCCAATAAAAAGGATTAGATATAGACGCAGATTCTATTTCTTCAAGGGCCGGTATCTTCTTCTCATAGTCCATAAAGTCATATTTATAGAAGCTGATGATGGATACAGAAATCAAGAGTAACACACCAAGACCCTTATATTTGTAAAACACATTGAAAGTTTTTTCCGAGATCATCTGCATAATAAAGTATCCGATAACACCGAAAACCAGTAAGTAAATGTACAAAAAGCCTATTGTGTTGTCAGCAATGAGGAGCATCAAGGAAGTGCAGGCAAGCATAAGGGATACGGAGCCAAAATAAATAAAGAAGATCTTAAGCACGGAAAAGACCACTGAATTGCCCGAACGTTCAGAGCGCCGGATTTTATAGAGAAAGAGGCCAAGGGCGGTAAAAGCACCAGACGCAGCCAATTGAATCCAATAGGGCGCATTGCGCCAGGCGCCTTCTTCCAAGGAACCAAATCCGGTCGCCATAGGTATGCATATCCGAACGGTGTTCATGAAAATGGTTTGGTTGGTAGCATAACCAAATAAATAATAGCTGGAAAGCAATATGTGTATGATGTAGAGCGCTGGTATAAGCCCAATGAGCAAAAAAGACATCAGCACCTGAACAAAAACTGCACCAGATAAGACGGCCGCTAATACACAGAGGGTATAGCAAAGCAGATATCCGATAAAGGTTTTTGCAAAGAAAAGAAGGATATTGCCTGGTGTATTAATGGTTCCCTGGTAGAGTTGTTCAAAGTACCAGGAACTCATGTAGGGCATTTTTTCGTATGCATACTTCCCAAAGAAAAGGCAAATGGTAAGTAAGACGAGAGGGAGGATGCAAAGGATAAAGCCGGATACATAGTTCGTAATAAACTGCTTTGATTTGGAAATAGGAAGGCTTTGAACCACGGTCATATGCGCCGAATTATGCAAGTAAGAAAAGATAGAAAGTGCAGAACAAAGCGGAAACAGAAACATAGCGATCAAAATATAGGGGTGGGCATTATTAAGGATGATCATTTCCATGAGACTGGCTCTGGAGTTTGGGTCTTCGCTTAAGGCCGTTGGTGCAAGCACAATCAAAGCAAAGCTTATAAAAAACAAAACGGACATAAGCGAATATCTTTTCAGGTTTTCTTTTAAAAGTGCTTTATTCATTTTGACCTCCGTTCGTATGCAAGACAACTTTATTTTCATCGCTAAAGGGCTGGGCCTCGACTTCATACATAAAGATTTCCTCCAGGGTCAGGGGAATTAAATCAAAGAGCAAGGGTTCCATGCCTTTAATCACGGCTTCGATTTTTTCTCGCTTATCCCGGATGACCATCCATTCCACACTACCTATTTTTTCTCGGCGCAAGATATTGAGCCCGGAAAAATCACGATGGGCGCTTCTGTAGTCAAAGGCCACTTGGATTTTATGAATATCGGATTTCAGTTCGTCCAAGTCTCTTTCCACCATCATCCGGCCGCCATGGATGATGCCCACCGCATCACAAATTCCTTCCAATTCTTTCAGATTATGCGAAGAAATCAGAACCGACAGATTCCGTTCCGCCACATCCTCCACCACAAAATTCATCGCCTTACGCCTTGCCAAAGGATCCAAGCCGTCCAAAGGCTCATCCAGAATCAAATAATCTCCTTGAGCCGATAAGGCCAGGGTCAAGGCCGCCTGCTTCTGCATTCCTTTGGAAAAACGAGAAAGTTTCTTGTTATCGCTCAAATTAAAGGAAGAAAGGGTGGATTGATAGCGCTCCCAACTCCAACCGGGAAAAAGTCTGCTGTAGTACAAGGCCGCCGACTTCAGGGTAAAGGATGAAAAATAATTCAACTCATCGGGAACAAAACACACCCTACTTTTAATCGCCTCATTATCAAACACAGGAAGGTCGTTAATCAGAACCTCACCAGAATCCTGGCGGTACACCCCAGTCAAATGCTTGATGATGGTGGTTTTTCCGGAGCCGTTAATGCCCACAAGACCATAGATGGAACCTGTATTCACCTTTAAGTCTAAATTGTCTAAGACCTTCGTCTTGTCAAAAGATTTGGTTAAGTTATTAATTTTAATCATATTTACCTCCGTTTTTCAAATTCAAGACCTGATTAAAAAAACCACTCACTACTTCCTTGCTTTCCCCCAAAAAAAGCAGCTCATGAACAGCTGTTTCCAACTGGTCGTAGAGCTTTTTGATGGTGGCCATGTCCTTTCCCTGGGGTGCATGTATAAAACTTCCCTGACCCAAGACTGTATAGATATAGCCTTGACTTTCCAGCTCTCGATAAGCCTTTTGCACCGTGTTGGGATTCAAGGCCAGGTTTTTGGCCAGTTCACGAACGGACATAATTTTCTCATCCTTCGCTAAGATACCGCTGATGATGAGTTCCTTGAAGTTATCCACTATCTGCTCGTAGATCGCTTTTCGGCTCTTTAGATCAATTTGAATCATACTTACCTCCTTCGTTTAATTCTGTGTTACTTGTTCTGTATGTATTATATGTATTAGTACAGTATCTGTCAAGTAAAAAATAAAAGGCCGCTCAATTTAGCATTGAGCAGCCTTAATTTTGTTTGATTGTTGAGTTTCCTATTCCGCAACAGGTGTATAATTCGCGTAGCTTTCCAGAATTTTAGATTGAATCATCTCGCGGACATCGGATCTCAAAGGATGTGCAATATCACGGAAGCTTCCGTCTACGGTCTTGCGACTTGGCATCGCAATAAAAAGACCATTATCCCCTTCAATAATCTTGATATCATGGACTACAAACTCGCCATCGAAGGTAATAGATACAATAGCCTTGAGCTTTCCTTCCTTATTGACCCCTCTAATCCTAATGTCTGTAACTGTCATCTTTAGTCCCCTCCATATTTTTAGATTTAAATAACAGTACCTTTAGAGATAATAACAGGCTGTTCGAATGTTCCAATTAACTCCTTTCCATCTGATAGTACTACTTCCTTGTCAATGACGGCATGACGAACAACACAGTTATTTCCTATATAGGAACCTTCCATTACGATTGAATCTGAAATGAAAGAGTTATCCCCCGTAAACACTTTTCTGAACAAAACGGAATCTCTGGCTGTGCCGTTTAAAATACTGCCGCTGCCAACAAGACAATTCTTGACGTCTGCACCTACATTGTACTTTGCAGGGGGTTCATCCTTTGGTTTTGTTTCGATGTAAGGGTATTGATTAGTGAAAACATCACGGATGTCCTTGTTGAGGAAATCCATGTTGATTTCAAAATAGGAACGGATGCTATTGATTGCTTTCCAATAACCTGTGAACTCATAGCCCATGATCTTTAATTTCCTGCGGTAACGAATGAGTACATCCTTTACCAGATCATACCGTTCCTCGGGCAATATGGTTTCTAGTAATTTTATTAAAAGGGTACGTGATATCACGTATATTCCCGTAGATACTAAACTTGAAAAGGCTTCAAGGGGCTTTTCTTCGAATTCAGTAATCCGTCCTGTGTCGTCCACTTCAAGAATACCGTAATTCCGAACATCTTCATCACCCATGTTTTTATAAACAACGGTAATGTCCGCTTGCTTTTGGACATGATATCGTATAACGGCGTTATAATCCATTTTGTAAACGGCCTCGCCGGATGCAATGACGACATAAGGCTCATTACTTTTCATCAAGAAACTAATGTTTTGGTATATGGAATCAGCCGTTCCCCGAAACCAAAAGGAGTTATTGTTGGACAGATACGGTGAGAAAACAAAAAGACCGCCTTGCTTTCTGCCCAAATCCCACCACTTTGCAGAGGATAAATGGTCATGTAAGGAACGTGAATTATATTGTGTAATGACGGCAACCTTACCGATGGCCGAATTGGACATATTACTTAATGAAAAGTCCATGCTTCTGTAGCAGCTTCCTACCGGCATGGCAGAGGTTGCCCTCTTCATGGTCAATTCGCCCAGGTTTTCGTTGTTGCCCCCTGCTAAAATGATACCGATTGCCTTCATACCGTCACCTCTTTCTCTATGATTAAGGATTTTCCGCTTGGCAGCCAGCCGTTCATATAATCGCTATGCACGGTATGGCCGGAAATGACGCAATTTTTGCCAATGGTAACAGAGTCTGGTACAGCAGAACATTCACCGATCACGGTAATTCCGGTGTTATAAATCTTGGGCTTTTCTTCATTTACAGTGTCATCGCCCTCACCGATTCTCGTATTACTGCCCACCGATGAGTTTTCATCAATAATACAACGTTTAAGATACGTATTTCTGCCAATGGTGCAGTTTGCTAAAATAATAGAGTCCTCAATATAGGCACCTTCCTCTACGATGACCCTGGGTCCCAGCACAGAGTTTCTCACAGTACCGTACACTTGGGTTCCTTCGGAAAGAAGACTGGTGGAAACAATAGCATCCCTACCCGTAAACTGCGGAGGCTGCTGATCTGAATAGGTATAGATCTTCCAAAAGTCGTCGTAAAGATTAAAATCAGGAATAGTAGCAATGAGCTCCATATTTGCAGCCCAATAGGACTCGATGGTTCCCACATCACGCCAATAGTCCGTAAAACGATAAGCAAACAAAGTTTTACCTTCGTTTAACATCATGGGAATAATGTGCATACCGAAATCACTGTCTGGATACAGCTGATCAGCCTTCACCAGAGCCTCTCTTAACTGAGGCCAGTTAAAAATATAAATACCCATAGAAGCCAAATTATTCTTAGGAACTTTGGGTTTTTCATCAAATTCGTAAATACTGTCGTCTTCTCTTGTGTTCATGATGCCGAAGCGGGAGGCCTCCTCCATAGGAACCTCCAAAACCGCAATCGTGGCATGGCAGTTGTTGGCTTTGTGGAAATCAAGCATTTTGGAATAATCCATCTTGTAAATATGATCCCCACCTAAAACGAGCACATACTCGGGATTATACTCGTCTATGTATTCCATGTTTTGGTAGATCGCATTTGCTGTACCAGAGTACCATTCGCCATGAGCCCCTTTGACTCTAGGGGCCAGAATGGTTGCACCACCGCTTTTACGATCCAGATCCCATGGAATGCCAATTCCGATGTGTCGGTTTAACTGTAAAGGCTCATACTGGGTCAAAATCCCCACTGTGTCCACACCGGAGTTGATACAATTACTCATTGGAAAGTCAATAATCCTGTACTTTCCGCCAAACGCAACCGCTGGTTTGGCTTTTTTGTTTGTTAAGATTCCGAGGCGGCTTCCCTGACCGCCCGCCAAAAGCATGGCTATCATTTCTTTCTTCCGCATACCACATACCTCCCGTTTATGACATTCATTGACTGAAAACGATATGCTAAGAGTTAGTTACAATAGATTTGGTATAATTTGTAATAGCTTAATATTAATGTAATAAAGATAAATTGTCAATAGCTTTTCTGAAAAGTGAACAAAATTTTTATTCAATCCAACACAATAACCGTGATTTCACTCTATTTTATTGAAAAGTAAAGAATTTACCCTTATTCAAAATTCCGTGTATGAGGAATGCTTACATATAAATCCTTTGAAAATTTTACCTTCGGTGGTTTATGTTTTAGAAAAATATAGTATAATTAAAGTGTAATGAAGTAATGCTATTAGGAGGAAAGTATGAGAAATTATAAACGGGTTCACTTTATTGGTATCGGCGGGATCAGCATGAGCGGATTGGCTGAAATTTTACATAGGAGAGGTTGCGTAGTCAGTGGCTCAGATAAAAACGCGTCGTCCCTAACAGAGCATTTAAGCCAGATCGGTGTAAAGGTCTATGTGGGTCACGCTTACGAAAATCTGACAGATGATGTGGAGTCTGTAATCTATAACGCAGCCATTGGCAGCGACAACCCGGAGTTGCTGGCCGCCAGGGACAAGGGCATTAAGCTACTTACAAGAGCAGAGCTTTTGGGCGATTTGATGGAGGAATATTCATTATCTGCGGCTATCTCCGGAACCCATGGCAAAACCACCTGTACCTCCATGCTCTCAGAGATTTTACTTTGCGCAAAAAAAGACCCCACCCTAAGCTTAGGCGGGGTCTTACCCTCCATCAACAGCAACTTACGGATGGGGCAGAGTGATTATTTTGTGGCGGAGGCTTGCGAATACCATGACAGTTTTCTTAGCTTTCGGCCCAGGGTCGGAGTCATTTTAAATATCGAAGAAGATCATCTGGATTACTTTAAGGACTTGGCAGCGATCCAAGCCTCCTTTCACAAATTTGCTGAAAATTGCAAGGAAGGCTTAGTCATCAACAAAGACATTCAAAATTTTGACTCTGTCACGGCGGGCTTACGTTGCAAGCTTTTGACCTTTGGCTTTCAGAATGCAGACTTCAGCCCAACAGACATTGTTTATGATGAAAACGGCAACACTGCCTTCACCCTTTTATACAAGGCAAAGCCCATGGGGAGAGTCCAACTTCAAGTCAAAGGAAAGCACAATATCCTCAATGCACTCGCAGCCTGTGCCGCCGGATATCTGCTTGGCTTAAGCTGGGAAGAATTACTTCAAGGTGTTTCAAGTTTCACGGGGACAAAACGCCGCTTTGAAATTCTGGGGGAATGCAGAGGGTTTACAATCATTGATGACTATGCCCATCATCCCACCGAAATCAAGGCCAGCCTGGAGGCTGCCAAGCATATTCCGCACAGAAAACTCTGGTGTGTTTACCAGCCACACACCTTTACCCGCACCAAGGCTTTGATGAAAGAGTTTTCCGAAGCCTTTTATCAGGCGGATGAGGTTATGTTGGTTGATATTTATTCTGCCCGGGAGCCGGACTTGGGAGAGGTGCATTCCAGAGATTTAGCTAAGGCGCTAAACAAAAACGGAGTGAAGGCGACATATTTTGGCAGTTTCGCTGAAGCTGAAAATTTTATCCTGGAAAATTGTTTCCACAAAGACCTGTGTATAACTATGGGAGCTGGAGACATAAACTTAATAGCAGAAAGCCTCTTATTAAGATAGTTATCCACAATATCCACAAAGTTATCCACCAAGTTTTACACCAATAAATGACGCTAAATTTTTTATTGCTTTTTTATGCCCCTGTTATTTTTGAATAATCTTTTCCATTTCGCTTCCAAGAGGCCTTATGGATTTTTTAAGATTCATAATTTTTATTCTGCTACCGTCGGTTTCCAGAAGCACTGCTCCTAGATCAATCGTGCTTAGTAAGGGGATTTCCTGTTCCTTTAATCTTTCGAGCGTGTAGCGACCGGGGTGCTTATAGATGTTATTTTTACCGGCACTGACTAGGCTGAACTCTGGATCCAGATAGTTTAAAAAGGCCTCGGAGTTTGAATAATTAGAGCCATGGTGTGCTAGTTTCAGCACCTCCACGCTTTGCAGTTTTTCCCTCAGGCTGGCAGGAATCTGCTTGTTTTCCAGTAGATCCCGTTCAGCCTGGGCCCCGATATCCCCCGTAAAGCAAAAATCCGTATCACCATAGCTTAAAAGTAAGACCAAAGAAGTATCGTTTTCATCACTGTTAAAACTGCCTGGAAAGCTTTCTGTATTACTGGGAGCGAGGGGGTAAAGACATGTTAACATTAACATGTCTTTTTTTATGTTCTTTGCTAAGAAGGGGGAGTTATTTTCTTGAATTTCGTCTCCGGTAGACAAGAAATGGATGGGAACTTGTTTTTCTTTGGAAAAGACCTCCAATTGTCTGTAGATATGAGAGGCTTTATTGATATAGGGAGTGGTGAAGATATTTTTGATTTTGATTTTGCCTAGGATTTCCAAAGCCCCTGTGGCGTGATCAGAATCCTCATGGCTTATAAACAGCCCTTCTACATCCCGTATGCCTAAAAAATGAAGATAAGGCAGCAAGACCTTTGTACCTGTGTTTTGCCCTTCCGGAGTATTGAACCAACCTCCGCCATCAATGACATAGCAGCTTTGTCCCTGGGTAATCACAAAGCAATCCCCCTGAGACACATCTAACATAGCAACTCTCACTGGCTTGGGGAGCAGGGCAAGGGTCAGATTCGTAAGGAAATAAAGTCCCAGAACACCATAAAAGAAGCGAAGGGCTATTTTTCTCTGCTGTTCAAAGCTTTGAAAGGCATAGGCGAACAGGGCAACGAGGAGAAGAAAGAAACCGATAGAAAGCAGGCTCCATCTACCCGTAATGATTTTTGCATAGGGAAGATTCTGGAAAAAGGTACAGACGATTGTATAAAACCGCAGCAGGTAGTAAACGATTCCGAGCAAAAAGCTCATGACACTGGTGCTGATGAGTCCTACCAGACCGGCCACGGCGCTGACTAAGAGAATGATGCTAACAGTAGGCAAGATGATGGCATTGGCAAAGATGCTATAGGGGAGTATGTAATAAAAATAGTAGCCGGTAATCAGGCTGGTAGACAGGGAAGCGGCTATGATGGGACTTATGTATTTAGTGAAGTGATTGGTTCCATTTTTGTCGGTAAGCTTGTCGGTGAGTTTATTTTTCAGGTGGAAGGTGTGGGAGAGGAAGCGGAAGAAACGATGGTTTCCAAGGGCATTTAGGCACTGTTCAATCGGCTTTGAAAGCAATAGGATGCCAAAAACAGCTGTAAAGGAATATTGAAACCCGATATCCAGCAAATTTAGGGGCTCATAAAGCAGCAGAACAATGGCGGCGATGGCAGCTGAGTTAATAGGGTCTTCCTCGTACTCAAAAAGTTGGGCGGCGATAAAAACTGCACACACAATCAGGGCTCGAACCACGGGAACAGAAGCGCCTGTCAAAAAGGTATAAAAGATAATTGCTGAGAGAGCAACGAGAACCCGAAGCTTCGCTCTCAAGAAGTAAGACAGGCGGGACAGACTCAGAAACAAAATAGAGATATGGAGGCCGGAGATAACCAGAATATGGTAGATGCCACTTTCTCTGTACAGGTTTTTGGTTTCCTCGTCTAGGTCGCTTTTATCACCCAGGATCATGGATTTGATGATTCCGGCTTCTTGTTGGGGGAGGGCTTTATCGAAGGTATCGGCCAGGTAGTTACGTCCGCTTCGGATTTGCTCCAAGAGGCTAGGTTTATAGGCGTAGGTTTCGAGGACACTGCCATACAGCTTATACTGAATCTTTCTTGCCCGTAGGTACACAAATTCATTATAGCCGCCGGGATTCTTTTGCCCGCTTAGCGCTTCCAGTGTTCCGTACACCTTCAGCTCATCGCCAACTCTTAAATCCTTCTTCTCTTTCAGATTTACCCGTATTTTAAGTACTTTTTCAATTATTTCTTCATTATATGTAAAACTTTCAGTCTTTAAATCAAATTGGTTATTTGGGTAAATTTCGGAAATCTTACCGACGACCGTAACGGGCTCATCCAAGAAGCCATCTATTTCGATTGACTTGACGTTCAGACTTTGGCTGATACGAAAAAAGCCCACTGCCACGGCGAGAAGAAGCACAAAGGCAAAGAGCTGTTTATAGGCTACAGACAAGGCAACACAGAGGCCGACGCAAGCGGCAATCAGAATATAAAAGAACACAGGCTCCAAGTCAAAAACCCTCAACAGGATTCCGAAGACGAAAAAAAGCAAAACAAAGGGCAGCGGGCGTTTCATACAGTGCCTCCTTTAAAAATTAATACCGTGGTTCACTCCACTCCCCCCCTTCCATTCCTTTTCAAAAAGCCGGACATGGGACGCTGGATAAGAGAAAGGGGTTGGGATGGGTGCAAATTTTGTGAATTTGTATCAGGTCTCTTTTTAGATTCACATGGGATCTTACTTTCAACCCCCACGTCCGGCTTTTTTGAAAGGTGGAGGGAGGTGGGTTTTAGAAAGACCTAAGATTAATTATTAACCTTAATGTCTTTAATGACATCGTTAGGGATGATAAACTCTGGGCTTCCGCTGGAGCCGGGGCCTACTTCGTATTTGTCAAAGCAAATGACTAGGTTTCCTTCATTATTAATGTAGAAGCTTTGGTCTTCCTTGATCAGATCAAAGACTTCTGCACTTGTGTCTTCCTTTGTCCAGTAGTAGCTTGTGCCGGCTTCGTTTTGCCGCTTCATTTCTTCCTTTATATAGTGGCTGATGACTTCACGATAGTTTGAGTCTTCCTTAAACAGGCCTGGGAGGCTCAATAGGGTTTGAGTCTTTTTGTCAATGGTATAGTACTTATGGATTGTAGAGGAAGAGCCTACCATATTGACCATATAGAGATCAAAAGCTAGAACTTCTTCGTTATCGGTCTTGATGGTGTACCCTGACTGAATGCCCATATGGACTTCTTCCCCTGGGAAATTTTCCTTCAAATTCTTCATGTCGGCAAGGAAGGTTTTGATCAGCTCTTCGGAATAATCGAGAAAGTTGTCGTTAATTTGCCTTTCTAGCTCTTTATTCTCCAAGCCTTCAATCTGTGGCATCTCAATGGTAGCCATAAAGCCGTTTTCCTTGTATTCGAATTTTCCAAAGGTTAAAATTCGGACTACTTTGCTCATGCCTGGCAGTTCTGCTACGGTTGAAGCGAAGGTTTGACTTGCATTAAGCGCTATCGTTGCTGCTGCGATGACCAAAAACAAAGAGGCAGTCACTCCGATAAACCCATTTTTTACTTCTTTTCTTTTTTCATTATTCTTCATTTCAATTGCTCTCCTTTTTTCATGTGCCCTTAGCATCTAGCTTTTCCATTTATTCTAAGCTTATGAGCAAATGTTTGTATTTTGTTCTATAATTATAGACGAATAACTGCCTTGAAAAGTTTTGAAGCTTTCATAAAAGTTTTATCTCTATCCTTTTCGCATTGGAACAGGCCTTGATGTCGTTTATTGAAAGCTCAAAATAACTTGCATATTTTTCTTCGGTTTCGATGGTGAGTACATCCAGTTCGGTTCGTATAGAGAGCTTGCTTTCTGCCTTTTGCTTTCTCATAAGGGAAATACACTCCTTTAAGCGTTCACCAAAGCCAAGTAGTTCTTCGTCCGGACTTTGAGCTTGTTCCCAGCGCAAAAGATGGATAGAAGGGGACTTTTCATAGTCCTTAAAAAAGGGAAGATAAATGGCTTCTGTAATGTGCGGGACATAAATGGCATAGAGCTTTAGGAGCGTCAGTAGGCTGTAGTACAGGGCGGCCTGACCGGATTGCCTTTCCTTTTCTCCGTGTATGTCGGGGAGGTAAAGCCGTTCTTTGACGATCTCTATATAGTGGTCACAAAAATCCCGCCAAAACAGCTGGTCAATCTCATGCCTGGCGGCACCTACCTCGTATTCCTTCAAAAATCGTGTAGCCTTACCTATGACCTCCTTGCTTCTTTCCATAATCCATCGATCTACAGGCAGAAAGGCTTGCTGATGGATGTCCATATCCTCCAAATGCGAAAGGGCAAACTTGGAGGCGTTCCACAGCTTGGTCAAAAAGCGCTTAGATCCCCTCAGTTCCTCCTCTGAAAAATAGGAATCCGTCCCAAGCTTAGCACTTGCGGCCCAGTAGCGGAGGGCATCGGCCGAATGACTTTCGATGAGCTGCTTTGGAGAGAGACTTGCGTTGTTCTTGGACTTGCTGATTTTTTCTCCCTTTCCGGCCAATACAAAGCCGCTGATCATTAGATCTTTCCAGGGAAGCTGTCCAGTATGATAGAGGCTTCGGACAATGGTATAAAAAGTCCAAGTTCGAATGATCTCGTGAGCGTGGGTTCTCATGCTCATGGGAACAAGTTGAATGCCAAGACGTTCATTGATTTGGGGCGTGACGGAGGAAGTGGCCCAGGTGTCCAGTACAGCTGCCTCTGGGACAAAGTCTTGACAACCACAGGCACAAGTCCCCGTATACGGCTGTTCAAGGGGATTGAGCGGCAGATCCTCTTCCTTGGCAAAAGCCACTTGTCCACAAGCCTTACAGTACCAAAGCGGAAAATGAATGCCAAAGTAGCGCTGACGGGATATGCACCAGTCCCATTTCAAATTTTCAACCCAAGCCAGGTAGCGATTTTTCATTTGAGAAGGATACCAGTTGATTTCCTCTGCTGCTTGGATGAAGCGCTCTTTTTCGCTCAGAATGTCTATATACCACTGCTTGGAGGGGATGATCTCCACATGGGTTCCACAGCGCTCGTGTATGGGTGTGGAATGGGTGATGGTTTCCGAGCGGAGGAGCAGTTGCTTTTCATGCAAAATTTCGATGATTTTTGCCCTGGCAGCTTTGATTCTCATCCCTCCGATGTGCTTTATGTCTTGGGATATGCTTCCATCCTGGAGAATCACCTTTCGGTATGGGAGTTGATGCTTAGCGTACCAGTCTACATCTGTGCTATCTCCAAAGGTTGCACACATTACAATTCCTGTCCCCTTGTCCAGACTTACATCTTCATCCGCGAGGATGGGGATTTCAAAATCATAAAGGGGAACCAGTGCCGTCTTACCAATGTAAGCTGAAAAGCGCTGATCAGAGGGATGAACGAACAGACAGACGCAGCCCGCCAAAAGTTCCGGCCTGGTGGTAGCGACAATAAGCTCTTTGTCTTGGCTTTCGTCTGTTTGAAGATCCCCTCTCTGACTTTCGTTTGTTAGTCTTTTGATTGTTTGATTGCATTCCTCCTTGAGTTTGAAAACAATATAGTTAAAGCTAGATTCTGCGTCCACCGCATCCAGCTCGGCTTGGGCGATAGAGGTCTGGCACTCGGTGCACCACAATACCGGGGATTCTTTCATGTAGGTCTTCCCACTCTTTGCCAGTTCGAGGAAAAGGCTTTGGGAGATTTTTTCCACTGTTGGGGAGTTGGTTTCGTACTGGAGGGACCAATCTACCGAAAAGCCCATAGACTTCCAAAGAGTCTTGAATTCATCTTCGTATTTCTGAGAGACGGCTCGACACCGTTCAACAAATTCTGCGCGGCTCACATCCTTAGCCTTGATCCCTTCCTCTCGCTCAACTAGGCGTTCTGTCGGTAGGCCGTTATCATCAAAGCCAAAGGGGTAAAACACCCTCTTGCCCTGCATCCTTTGGAAACGAGCGATCATTTCAGCCTGGGTATATGAGAAAATATGCCCAATATGCAACTGTCCGCTGACCGTAGGTGGGGGTGTATCAATGGAGTAAACCTCCCCTTCTCCTTCCGCCTGAAAGGAATACAGACCCTCCCAAAGCTGCTGCATTTCTTTTTCCATGGTGTTAAAATCATACTTCTTTTCCATTTTCATTTCTCCTTCTTTAAAATTTGACAATAAAAAAGCCCCAAGCTATAAAAGCTTAGGGCGAACGAGGCCGCGGTACCACCTAAATTCACAGAAACAAAAAAATCCTGTGCACTCTGCCGATACGGGTCTATACTCAGTTAAACGTGACTGATTTACCGATATCGCTTTCCTTTTAACGGCGGAAACTCCGTTGAAATCTACTAGGAAAATTTTTTCCGTTGGGTTCACAGCTCAGAGGCTACTTCCAAAAATCCTACCCGCATGAAGATTTACACCGGCCATCTTCTCTCTGTGCTTTGGGTAAGCATGTACTTCTCCTCGTCATTGCCTTTGGGGTATTCATTTTATTTAATTATAACAGCTTCTTTGGAGATTGCAAGGGCTTTAAACTGCACTGAATTCATTTTACTTCACGCACTCTCCGCTTACCTTGATATTGCCAATAAATTGCAAATTGGGAATGCGGAAGCTATCCTTTACAAGGCTGACTTTCGTATCGCCAGTGCCATTATTATAGCTGATTTCCTTTGGCAGGCCATAACCGGCGTCGGGTTTGATGTTGATATTAACGCTTAGATCAGCGTTTACTATGTAGGAAAGGCTACCATTTTTAATATCGCCGTTTACAGTAAAAGGAATTTCCTCGCCTAAGGCTTGCATCATCAGCAAATAAATCATGGTTGTTCCGGCGTTATTCGGGTGAGAATCCAGGCGCTGCATATTAATGAAATCAGGGCTACGGAACAGGTCATATAGGTCAATAACCGTATAGTTCCCTTCTTGAGCCTTGGCAAGTATGATACGGTTCATCTCTTTAGTGGCATTATCCACTTCCTCCGGAATATTGAAGCTAGCGTAAGGATAATAAATCGTTTGGAAGACCAACTTGGCATTGGGATTCACGGCACGGATTGCATTAACGATCTGCATAAACTCGCCGTCTTCATACTTCTTTTCCTCAGTACCGCAAAAGCGCTTCACGCCGTCGTCAATGATGGCACGTACATTCGCCTGCTCCTGGGCATTGCTTGTGGTCAGCATACTGATCAAGGCAAGTTGCGGAGAAGAGAACATACCCACGGCCACGGCTGCATCGGATTTTTTCTTAGAAAGCTCAAGCAAGGGAGCTAGCAGGTTATTGCCACCGGTTGAGACGGTAATCAGCTCAGCTTCGCCCAAAATCTTTTTCTTATCTTGGCTCAAGTTTTTAATTAAATTCAGAAGGTCTGTCGTATCAATTCCGTCCTTTGCCAGATTCAAGACGGGCAGATCCAAGGAAGCGCTAAGGCGGTTCACGAAGAGATTGGGGCTTTTCGGGTTATCGGGGTGATCCTTCGTAAAGATGGTCAATCCAAAGCCAGTAGAAATACTGTCCCCCAGGGCCACGTATCTTATTTTTTCATCTTTAACGGAAACTTCTGTCTTTGCTGTTTCCGTCTGCGTTCCCGACTGGGCGTTCTGTTTCACGTCACTAGCATAGGCGGCTGAGGACATCAAAATTGACAAGCACAAAATTGCCGAAACGATATTTTTCATAGTATACCTCCAATTAGTTGTTGATATTTTACAAAGATAAGTTGGTGTGGAAGAAACAACGCAGCTAAATCACAGTGATACTAGGGGAGTACCCCTGAGCGTCTATAGATAAATGCACAGAACAACCCTTGTATTGCCTAAAGTATAGCATATGCTCGGGAAATATTCAATGTAATTTTACGGTACATTTTTTGCACTGTGCCCGGCTTTTTTGAAAGAAAGAGGCTGGGGGTGTGGGGGGACAAGGAGTTGGCCAACTCCTTGTCCCCCACGGTTTTAGAAAGAAAACAAAAAAAGAATCAGATTGAAATTCAATCTGATTCTTTTTTTGTTTTTTCTCTTTGTATGTATTGTATGTAGCTTACTTTAAAGCGTTCTTTGCGGCATCAGCTGCTGAAGCGGCATCTGGAGTATAGATGTCTGCGCCAATGGAAGCACGGTAGCTGTCTGTGATTGGAGCGCCACCGATCATAATGGTTACTTGATCACGAGCACCTTTTTCCTTGAAGATATCAACAACTCTTGCCATTTCGCCCATGGTGGTGGTCAGAAGAGCGGAGCAGCAAACGATTTGTGCATTTTCTTTTTCAAAAGCTTCATAGAATTGCTCAGCGGATACGTCAACGCCGAGGTCAATAACATCAAAGCCCTTGCCCTCAAGCATCATACGAACTAAGTTCTTACCGATGTCATGCAGGTCGCCCTTGACGGTACCGATAAGGGCCTTACCGATTGCTTTTTGGCCGCTTTCAACCAGCTTCGGCTTCAGAATTTCCATACCGCTGTTCATAGCTCTGGCTGCAATGAGTACTTCGGGAACATAAATTTCATTGTTCTTAAACTTATCGCCAATAACGTCCATTGCAGATAAAAGGCCTTCTCTTAGGATTTCGCCGGGTGCAATGTTTTCAGAAAGTGCTTTTTCAACAAGCTCCTTTACAATCTTTGCTCTGCCTTTTTGTAAAGCCTCATTGATTTCGTTTAAAATGCTCATGTTAAACCTCCAATAAAATATTATTTATATTGAAATGGCAAAGTAAATCTTTGCCTCTTCATTCCTCGCAAGTAAAGCTCTTATTTATTGACTTGGGAAAGTCGGTACTTTAAAGGCGACATGCCGGTATGTTTTTTAAAGACCTTTGAAAAATAGCTCTGATCCTCATAGCCCACCAAGTAGGCGATATCGGATAGGTTGATGCTGTCGTTACGCAAAAGCTTTTTGCTTTGCTCAATACGAATCTTATTCAAATAGGAGCTAAAGGTCAGACCGGTTTCGTCCTTAAAGACCTTACTGAAATAAGATGGACTTAAATAAACAAAATTGGAAACCTCGTCCAAGGTCATTTTTTTCATGTAGTTGGCCTTAATATATTCGGTGGCCTTAAAGATGATGTCGGCATGTTTTGCTCCGACAAAATTAAATACATAATCGGTAAACCGGTTCATTACTATGCTGAGCCAGTATGTTAGATCGTCAATGTTGGTAAACTGATCAATTTCCTTCAAATACTCATAGTTCAGACCAAAAATCAGCTCCGTATCCGCACCGCCTTTGACAGCGGCCCTGGAAATCAGAACAATAAGCTCTAAAATTCGGGAACGGATGATATCAAACTTAAAGCCCGAATAGAAGTAAATGAAACCCATGATCTCGTTCAATAGCTTTTTGGCGGAAATGATATCTCCCCTGGACATGGCGTCCAACAGTTCATTTTCCTTTTGGAGGGGGTAGCCTTTGGCTTCCTGCTCTCCTTTGATTTTTGAGATGTAATCAGAAATCAATCCAGAAAGCTTTTGATTTTCATGGATGGAATCCAGTTTTTCAAGCTTGTTATACAGATAGGAGCTGCCCATAAATAAAAGCTCCGAGAGCGCATGTACTCGCTCTGGGTTCACATACACGATAGCCTGGGCTTCTTCAAGCAGCTTTGTGGCGTTTGTCAGTTCTTCTTGTTTTTGCTGGATTTCACTGATAAATTCTTCTTTTTCTATCATCAGCAGGGGGCCTGCAATGATAGAAGCAAGCATTTTATCATTCACCTGAATGGGCGTAGCAATTAGCGTAAGACCCAGGTGACAGAAAAAAATATAGCGTCCGGCAAAGCGAAGACTGGAATAACTCCCATAAAGGCGGGTGCGCTTACAGGCTTCTTCGATTTCTTTCAATTCACCGTAGGCTGTACAAAAGCCGCAGTGACCGCAAGCGTTTCCGATGGAAAGGATTTCCTCTCCCTCTGACTTGATGACGCTGATGGGAAGATCTGTAGAAACGGAATATGCGTGGCAAAAATCGCTCAGCTTTTTGATGTCAAGCTCCATTGAATCTTCCTTTCGGCTGAAGTAAATCGTGTATTACTCAGTCACAAGCCCTTTATAAAAATGGTTTAGACTGAATCAAAGTATAGCACAAGTACCTCGTTCACATTTGTTTTATTTTTGTTTTTTTTGTATTTATTTATGAAGCCTTCTATGCAGATTCGGTAAGATATACTCAAAAATTGTGCCTCTGCTTCACGATACGTATACTCAGTCTCTAAAACATTTTCAAAGCCGCTATTCGCCAGAAATACTTAGCTTTTGAATTAAAAGGGAAGGCGAACCGATAAAACTGCTACCATGGCTCAGAAAGTTTAGGTCAGAGCCGATGGCTTCGATTTCTTTCAAGAGTTGAAAGAAGTTACCGGCGACCGTAATCTGCTCTACAGGTTTTGTGATTTTTCCATCCTCAATGAGGAAGCCGTCCGCCGAAAGCGAAAAGTCCCCAGACACGGCGTTAGTTCCAGCATGAAGACCGGACAGCTTCGTGATGTAGACCGCAGACTGAGCTTTTTCTAGCACAGCGTCCAGGCTTAGATCCGATGGCTCCACGTAGAAGTTTGTTGCAGAGGTGGATACGGCCGCCCTAAAGGAAGCTTTAAAGCCGTTGCCAGTGCTTTTTACCTTATCTTTCTCCGCAGATTTTAAATTATACAGCAACGTAAGCAGCGTTCCCTTTTCGATAATGGTTTTGTTTTTGGTGGCAACCCCTTCAGAATCGAAGGCTGCGTTCCCCAGACTGTCCTTGTAAATGCCATCGTCTCGGATGGTCAACAGCTTGGAGGCAATTGCCTGGCCTTCCTTTCCTCTTAACAGAGAAAAGCCCTTTTGTGCTCCTTCGGCATAAAACGCAGAGACAAAAGCTGACAGCATATGCACGGCAGCTAAGTTACTCAAGACTACAGGGCAAGAGCGGCTCGTAATCTTCTTTGCTCCAAGGTAGGAAAGGGTTTTCTCTGCGGCTTTTCTACCGATGTTCTTCGCTTTTAGTTCCTCCAAGTCCCGACCGATCCAAAGCTCCCATTCCGATTTGGTTTGCTCCCCGTCCGTCGCCACAACAGACACCATTGCAAAAGCCCCGTTGGATGTTTGGCTTAAATTCAAACCCTTGGTATTGGCAATGAACACTTCACTTGCAAAGGTGCTCAACATACAAGAATCAACAGTCTTCACCCTCGGGTCACAGTCATAAGCCTTCTTTTCCATTTCCAAGGCTGTTTTTATTTTCTCTTCTACAGAGACCTTTTCAAGTTCCTGGCTATAGCATTCAAGAGCCGGGTAGCTTTCATCCCCCGGATACAAAAACTCCTCTTCCTCCTCTTCAATAACAGAGGCGTTGTCCGCGGCATTTTTCAAAAGCATAGGGATCAGATCCAAATCAATGCGCTCAGTATAAGAATAACCCATCTTGTTCAGATACTTCCCTCTAAACGAAAGCCCCATATGCTCCGTGTTCTTATATTCATTCAGCTTACCCTGAAAAATCTTAACTGTAAAATCCTTGCTCGTCTCAAAAAAAAGCTCGCACTCCGAAAACCCAAAGTCTTTTGCCTTTGCAAATAACTCTTCTTTAAAATTCTGTATCATTATTTACCCTCCATTCTGTTTTATTTCCTTCCCCCAACGGTCATTTGGCTGACACGTATCATGGGCTGGCCTACGTTTGTTGGGACGGAGCCGCTAATGGAACCGCACATGCCTTGATCCATGGAGAGATTGTCCGATACCATGTCGATGTTGAGTAGTACCTCTGAGCCTTTACCAATTAAGGACGCTCCCCGTACCGGCTCGGCAATCTTCCCGTTGCGTATCATGTGTGCCTCGGTCACGGCAAAGTTGAAATCACCCGTGGCTGGTTGTACGGAACCGCCGCCCATCTTCTGCGCATAGAGTCCGTATTCAATAGAACCGATGATGTCGGAAGCCTTGTCGCTGCCCTTGTCAATGTAGGTGTTGGTCATCCGGGAAGTGGGGGCAAATTTGTAGGACTCGCGGCGTGAGGAGCCTGTGCTTCCCATGCCCATGCGCTTCCCGTTCAAACGGTCGATGAGGTAGCTCTTGAGTATGCCGTTTTCAATCAGTACGTTCCGTTGGGTCTTCGTCCCCTCGTCGTCTATGTTGATGGAACCCCATTCGTTCGCTATGGTTCCGTCGTCTATGGCCGTCACCTTGGAGGAAGCAATTTGCTGCCCCAGCTTGTCGGTAAATACAGAGGTCTTCTTGGCAACATGGGTTGCTTCCAGACTGTGCCCGCAGGCTTCGTGGAAGATTACTCCGCCAAAACCGTTGTCTATGACTACGGGCATCGTCCCGCTGGGACAGAGTCCCGCTTTCAGCATCTTGACCGCAATGGCCGCACTGTCTCGCCCGATTTTTTCCATGTCTATGCTATCGAATAACTCAAAGCCCTTCATCGCACCCGGCCCGTAGTGCCCGGTTTGCTTTTCGTTGGCCTCCGAAGCTACGGCTGAAAAGAAAATACGGCTCCGTATGCGGGTGTCTGTAACCCAAAGCCCCTCGGAGTTTATAATTAATATGTCCTGAATGTGATCCCCGTATGAGCCGGAGGTCTGGGTGATCAGCGGATCAAAGGCCTTGGCCGCATCGCTGGCTCTGTGCAATAGCTCTACTACGGACTGCTTTGAAATTTGATCCGGCCTGATTCGAATGAAATGATTTTCGTCAGCTTTGCTTTCCATAAAAGCCAAGGGTTTGAGGCTATGATTGCCTTTCATGGCCTGGGCGGCCTCCCTGGCTACCTTCGTCAGATTCTCTTCTGTCAGCTTGTTGGTGTAGGCATAGATGGCCTCTAGGCCGTTAAAAATCCGTATTCCACAGCCGTAATCTACGCCGGATAAAGCCTTTTCGCAGACTCCGTTCACCATGGACAGGGAATTTGAAAATTTGTTCTCCACAAAAAGCTCCGCAAAGTCCGCCCCATTGCTTAAGGCCGCCTCCAAGGTAAGCTCTGCAACTCTCTTACTTAACATAGTTTCCCTCCTACTTTTTTTCGTATTAGTATAGCATTGGAAGAAAAATCTAGCAATAAATTTCAAGAATCTGTTTGCAGATCGGAAGAGGTATGATATAATCTCGAATTAATTTATTTAAGGAAAGGAAAGGATGTATGATTCGATTAAATATAGATGGGCATGAGATTGTGGGTTATGAAGGCCAAAGCATCGTGGACATCGCTCGGGAAAACGGGATTGAGATCCCAACCCTGTGCCATGACCCCCGTGTAAAGCCTTACGGAGCCTGCGGGCTTTGTGTTGTGGAGGTGGAAGGTAGCCCAAGACTGATCCGGGCCTGTTCGACCCTGGCAGCCAACGGCATGATCATTCAAACAAACTCTCCCCGTGTCCAGGCATCAAGAAAAACAGCCTTGGAGCTTTTATTGTCCGACCATACCGGTGACTGCCGCCCGCCATGCGTGCTTTCCTGCCCAGGCAATACAGACTGCCAGGGTTATGTTTCCCTGATTGCAAACGGGGAGTATCAAGAAGCTCTTGATCTGGTGAAGGAGCAGCTTCCCCTGCCGGCCTCCATTGGACGCGTCTGCCCCCACCCCTGTGAAACCGCCTGCCGCAGAAAACTGGTGGAGGAACCCATCAGCATTGCAAAGTTGAAAACCTTTATTGGGGACTTGGCACTGAGCGGTGGAGAGGCTTCTTTGGGTGCAAATGAAACGCTCAGTGCCACTCAGACCGAGGCCAATCAAAGAGAGAGCCATTGCCCATCCAGTGGCAAAAAAGTAGCCATCATCGGCGGCGGTCCCGGCGGTTTGACGGCAGCCTACTTTTTAAGACGTTTGGGTTATGAAGTTACTATCTATGAAGCCATGCCAAAAATGGGCGGAATGCTGCGCTACGGCATCCCCGAATACCGCTTGCCGAAAAAAGTGCTGGACGAAGAAATTGCCTTAATACATAGAGAAGGAATTGAATTTAAAAACAACATCAAAATCGGTCGGGATCTAAGCCTGGACTATCTGAAAAACACCTATGATGCCGTCCTGTTGGCTATCGGTGCCTGGAGCAGTATGAAGTTGGGCTGCACTGGAGAAGATAAAAAAGGAGTTATCGGCGGAATAGACTTCCTGCGGGCTGTGGAAGAAAACCGCCTACAAGAACTGAACTTGCAAGGCAAGAGGGTTTCCATCGTAGGCGGGGGAAATACCGCCATGGATGCCTGCCGCACAGCCGTTCGTCTTGGCGCCTCCGAGGTATACAATATTTATCGCCGTACCAAGGCCGAAATGCCTGCGGAGGAAATTGAAATTGAAGAGGCCACCGAAGAGGGTGTACTTTTTAAATATTTGACTAATCCTTTGGAAATCCTTGGAGAAGACAAGGTTGAAGCTATCCGTTTGCAAAAGATGAAGCTGGGCGAAGCGGACGCTTCCGGCCGCCGTGCACCGGTTCCCATCGAAGGGGAAGAAGAAGTGCTGCCAGTGGATCTGGTGATCATAGCCATCGGTCAGACGGCCAGCCTAGAGGGCTTTGAAGGACTAAGCCTAACGCGAAAGAAAACCATTGCTGCAGACGAAAAAAGCTTCCGCACGAGCGAAGAAGGGATCTTTGCCATCGGGGATGCCATCAATAAGGGTGCGGATATAGCCATCGCCGCCATCGGCCACGGAAAAAAAGTAGCGGATATCATCAACTCCTACCTAAACGGAAAGCTGATTCCCTACCAAGCGCCTTATTTGGTTACCTCTGAGGTTACAGCAGAAAAGTTTGCCAACAGAAAGAAAGAAGCCCGTGTCAAAGCAGGTCATATTTCCGTAGCGGAAAGAAAAACGACCTTTAACGAGGTGGCCAAGGGTTATACTGAGGCCGAGGCCAAAACAGAAGCCATGCGCTGTTTGGCCTGCGGTTGCTGGGATTACTTTGAATGCAAGCTGATTCAGTACGCCAATCAGTATAAAGCCACCCTACAGCCGGAACGCTACAAGGGTAAGACCAGTGAACACCCGACCTCTGTTTCAAAGCATATGTACAGAAATCCCAACAAGTGTATTCTCTGCGGACTTTGCGTGCGGGTTTGTGACGAGGTCATGGGGAATACGGCTCTGGGCTTGTCCGGCCGAGGCTTTGATACGGTTATCAAGCCGGAGTTTGACCGCCCACTCCAGGAAACGGATTGCTCCAACTGCGGCATGTGTGTTAGCCTTTGCCCCACGGGAGCCATCGGGGAACTGGTACCCATTCCCAAGGCCCTGCCCACTCAGGAAACCCTTACCCCCTCTACCTGTAGCTTTTGTAGCGTAGGTTGCAAGACCAAGCTGGCCACCAAGGGCAAGCTGCTCCTGAGAAGCTTGCCTGAAGACAATGCCCTGCTTTGTGGCGGCGGCCGCTTCGGCTTTGGCAAGTATGCGGAGCTGGGTGCGCTTTGTGCTTCTGCGAAACCTATGGTGAAAAAGGACGGTCAATTTGTGGAAGTAGAGCTGGAAGAAGCTTTACGAAGCACTGCAAAGACGGTACAAGGTATACTCTTGCGTCATGGTCTTGATGCTGTTGCGGTTTCTGTTTCCGATAAGTATACAAATGAAGAAATCCAAGCGGTACAAGCCTATGCCGCCAAGTTGGGTCTGCTGGAGCTTTATTCCTTTAACCGGGTAGAAAGCGGACTTGAAACTGTCTTGGGTAAAGATGCTTCCACCACCAACTTTGAGGAAATGCGCAATACAGATTTAATTCTGCTGTTCTGCGAGGACATCAGCAAATCCCACCCCATTGCCGGAATCAAAGTTAAACAAGCTACCGAAGCCGGAGCAAAGCTGATCGCTTTTTCAAATTACAAAGAAGCACAGGAAACAAATGCCTCTGCTTGTGGCTGTGGTTGCGGTGACACTGAGGATGGAAACGAAAGATTAGCTAAGCGTCCTCAATCTCAAGATTGGGCCAACATGAGCATCAAAATTGGTGAGGACTTAAGCGTACTGAAGCAGCTGTTAAAAGCCGTCTGCGAAATAAAGAATTACTCCGCAACGGAGGCTTTAAAGGCGTACCTGCAAGATACCCTAGTCTCTGAGTCCGTTCAAAAGGTTGCAGAGCTTTATGTGAAGTCCAAGAAGGCCGTAATCGTCTTTGACCAAAAGGCCTTGTCCTATGATGCTTCAATCTTGTTGGCGGATCTCGCCCTTGTTTCCGGCCATATCCACACACCAAGAAGCGGTATCATTCAGCTGAAGCAGAATAGCAACAGCCAAGGCTTAAGCGACTTGGGCGTAAAGCCTGCCACTGAGCTTGTCCACAAGATCAAGCAAGGAACCATCAAAGCCCTGCTAGTCTTTGGTGAGGATGTTCCAAAGACACTTTGCGATCTCAGTGGGCTTGAGTTCCTGATGGTACAGGATCTATTCAGAACAGAGACTGCGGCTGTGGCAGATGTGTATCTGCCTTTATACAGTCCCTTTGAAAGTAATGGTAGCTATACCAATACAGTGGGCGTTGTACAAAGTGTGAATAAGGCTTTGAAAACCTGTGCTTTGAAAACCACTTTGACAAATTTCGATATTGTAATGTGCTTGACCGAACATAATGCGAATGACTCTTTGGATAAGGGCCAAGTTGTCCACGAAACGACCCAAGAGGATCATAAAAAATGTGGATTAACCGTGCCAATTGGGAATCAGCTTTTTACAACTGTGTATAATACAAATGTCATGAGAAACAAATAAAAATATCGATATTCAGTAACGTAAGCTTTGCAAAGCCGCCACACAAAACATATAGAATGGATCAAGCTTGAATAAAGGCGGCTTAGTCAATGTTTAAGAGACTGAGTCGAGCAGGAGGCCATCATGATCGAATACCGTACTTGTATCGAACCCTTAAGCCCCTATGTACCGGGCCGTCCCATAGAGGACGTGAAAAGGGAATTTAAGCTTGATAAGGTTATCAAGCTTGCTTCAAACGAGAACCCCTTGGGCTGTTCCAAAAAAGCCATTGCGGCTGTTATTGAAAGTTTAAACGAAGGCGCCTTGTATCCCGATGGCAGCTGTGGAAAGCTGCGGGAACGGATTGCAGCAGCGATGAACATTCAAAAGGATCAATTGATATTTGGGGCAGGCACCGACGAAGTCATTTCCCTGATCGGAAAGTTGTTTATCAACCCCGGTGACGAGTGTGTGACAGCAGAGGTAACCTTTTCCCAATATGCTGCTTCTGTGCTAAGCATGGGAGGAACGATGGTCTATGCGCCCATGAAAAACCACGGCTATGACCTGGAAGCCATGCTGCAAAAAATCACGGACAAGACCAAGCTGATTTTCATTGCAAACCCCAACAACCCTACAGGCACCATGCTCAGCGCCCAACAGATAGACAAGTTTATCCAAAAGGTGCCCAGTCATATCTTAGTGATTTTTGACGAGGCCTATGCGGAGTTTGTCAAGGATGAAAGCTACCCAAAGACCCTGGAGATCCTGAAAAAGTATGCGAACACCATGCTATTGAAAACCTTTTCCAAGGCCTACGGTCTGGCCTCCTTCCGGGTGGGCTACGGGATTGCACGTCCTGAACTCATCGCTCAGATGGAAAAAATCCGCAACCCCTTCAATGTCAGCGTTCAAGGGCAGGTGGCTGCCTTGGCTGCCTTTGACGACCAGGACTTTGTCGAGGAAACGGTCAAGGCCAACCAAGAGGTTCTGGCCTACTGCTGCAAGGTCTTTGATGAGCTGGGTCTCTTCTATATCCCCACCTATGCAAACTTCATCATGGTGGACACCAAAAGAGACAGTCGTGTCCTCTTTCAGGAACTAATGAAGCGCGGCTACATCATCCGCCCTGGTGCAGCCTTTGGCATGGATACTTTCCTTCGGATTACCATAGGCACAAGGGAAGAGATGGAAGGCTTCTTTGAACAGTTGAGGCAGGTATTGTAAAAAAGGGGAAGATCCACCCCCTATCCCTCTCTTTTCAAAAAAGCCGGATATGGGGTTAAGCTATGTATTTGAAAGAATTTTATAGAGCTTCAATCGAAGGGAAGTATCAACTATGATGTACCCCTATTTGACTTTGTTTGATGAGACTGAGATTACTCATTCTCATTTAATTGAGGAAAATGGAAATCAAAGAATCGAAGTGCATTTTGAAAGACCCACAGAAGATGGCTTCTATTCCGCAAGATGCGAGCTGCCAAGCTATACTTGGATAGTAAAAGAGGGCTTTTCAAACAGTGATATAGACTTTTTTACGACTTTTCTTCAAAGCAATGCACATTTGATTTTTAAGTATGCCATGAGCGGTGGTGTTAGGTTTGAGAGTTTATTTTTGGTCAAACGAAAATAATGAGCCCATTCATGTGCATATATCAAAAGCGAAGCCTTCCCAAAACAGTACCAAAGTTTGGCTAACAAGAAGCGGAGGATGCATTTGCGCAAGTAATGCTAGCCAAATACCCCAAAAGGATTTAGCTGAGCTACTAGAAGTCATTGCTGCACAGCATTTTTTCATTAGTGAACAATGGAAGAAGTATTTTGTTGTGAATGATATTAAGTTTTTCTGTTGACGATAGTAGCTAAGCGTCCACATAAAATTATACAACTTTGGAGGATTTATTAATGAGCGAAAAAATTATATTAGCCTATTCAGGTGGTTTGGATACCACAGTTATTATTCCTTGGCTGAAGGAGAATTACGAGGGCTGCGAAATCATTGCGGTCTGCGTTGATGTCGGGCAGGGCAAGGAAACCGACGGAATGGAAGAAAAAGCGAAGAAAATGGGTGCCAGCAAGTGCTTTATCATGGATGTGCGTGAGGAGTTTATTACCGATTACATATATCCCATGGTGAAGGCCAATGCAGTCTATGAAGATAAGTACCTCCTGGGTACTTCCATCGCTCGTCCTTTGATCGCAAAGGTACTGGTGGATATCGCCTTGAAAGAAGGCGCAACGGCGATCTGCCACGGCGCTACGGGTAAGGGAAATGACCAAATCCGCTTTGAACTGACCATTAAGGCCTTTGCACCTCAACTGAAAATCATTGCTCCCTGGAGAACCTGGTCCATTCAGTCCAGAGAAGAGGAAATCGAATACTTGCAAGCACGGGACATTGAAGTGCCTATGACCAAGGAGCAAAGCTATAGCCGTGACCGGAACCTTTGGCACCTGAGCCATGAGGGCCTGGAACTGGAAGACCCAGCCAACGAGCCTAACTTCAAGCGGTTGTTGCAGCTTTCCGTTACTCCAGAGGAAGCACCTGATACCCCTACTTATATTGAGTTGACTTTTGAAAAGGGCGTTCCCGTTCTGTTGAATAAGGAAAGACTTTCACCCGTTGCTCTGATGGATAAGCTGAATGAGCTGGGCGGCCAGAACGGAATCGGTATTGTAGACTTGGTTGAAAACCGCGTTGTGGGCATGAAGTCCAGAGGCGTGTACGAAACCCCCGGTGGTAGTATTCTCTATGCAGCACACAGAGACTTAGAATACCTTTGCCTGGATAAGCAAACCACAGCCTTTAAGGAAATCATCGGCACCAAGTACACCGAGCTGATTTACTCCGGCGAATGGTTCACGCCTCTCAGAGAAGCACTTGGAGCTTTTGTGGATAAGACCCAAGAAACTGTTACTGGCACTGTCCGTCTGAAGCTGTACAAGGGCAACATCATCTCTGCTGGTGTAAGCTCACCAAACTCCCTCTACAATGAGGATATCGCAAGCTTTACCACGGGAGAGCTATACAATCACTTTGACGCAGAGGGCTTTATTAACCTCTTCGGCCTGCCCTTAAAGGTCAGAGCGTTAATGAACGAAAAGAATAAGCAAGGAGACCGCTCATGAAACTTTGGGGTGGCCGCTTTGAAAAGACAAGCAACGCAGAGGTAGACCATTTCCATTCTTCCATCTCCTTTGACCAGCGCTTGTATAAAGAGGACATTAACGGGAGCATCGCCCATGTGGGGATGCTCTCAAAGCAAGGCATTGTCTCGACCTCAGACGCTGAGCTGATCCAAAAGACCTTGTTGGAAATTTTACAGGACATTGAGGATGGAAAGGTGCAGTTTGATGAGGCAGCAGAGGATATTCATATGAATATCGAAAGCATCTTGATTGAGCGGATTGGTGCAGTGGGGAAAAGACTTCACACGGGTCGGAGCCGGAATGATCAAGTGGCTCTGGATCTACGGCTGTATGTACGAGAGGAAATCTCTGGGATTCAGGAGCTGCTTCACGCCCTGCTCTCCGTTCTCAATCAATTGGCTGAACAGCACCTGGACACCTATATGCCCGGCTACACCCACTTGCAACGGGCGCAACCCGTCACCCTTGCGCATCACCTGCTGGCCTATGGGGAGATGTTTAAGCGTGACATAGACAGACTTACAGATTGCAGCAAGCGGCTGAACCTCTGCCCCCTGGGTTCCGGGGCTTTGGCCACCACCACCTATGATTTGGATCGGCAGCAGGTCTCTGACAACTTGGGCTTCTCTGAGCCTACCAAGAACAGTATGGATTCTGTGGCTGATCGGGATTTTTGTTTAGAGTTTCTTTCCTGTGCTTCCATCCTGATGATGCACTTAAGCCGCTTCTGTGAGGAGATCGTGATTTGGGCTTCGGCGGAGTTTAAGTTTATTGAGCTGGACGATGCCTATGCCACCGGTTCCAGTATCATGCCACAAAAAAAGAACCCGGACATGGCCGAGTTAATTCGCGGCAAGACCGGGCGGGTTTATGGGGATTTGATGGCTCTTTTGACCGTCATGAAGGGTCTTCCTCTTGCTTACAACAAGGACATGCAGGAGGACAAGGAAGCGGTTTTTGATGCCATTGATACCCTGAATATGTGTTTGCCTGTGTTTCGTGGCATGTTGGAAACCGCTAGATTTCAAAAGCCTAGGCTCAGAGAAGCGGCTCAAGGAGGCTTTTGCAATGCCACCGATGCCGCCGACTGGCTGGTTAAGAAGGGACTCCCCTTCCGAGATGCTCACGAAGTCATTGGCAAGCTGGTTCTGTATGCTATCAAGGCTGGCAAAAGCTTGGACGAATTAAGCCTGGACGAATATAAGGCCCTCTCTCCAATTTTTGATGAAAGCATCTATGAAGCCATCTCCTTGGAGACCTGCGTCAATGCCAGAAAGGTTATGGGCGGGCCAAGTCGAGCGCATTTGGAGAAGTTGATTCAAGAAAACAAGGGGTTGTAAGAGATATCCAGTGGGTATTTTGAAGAGCCGATATTGTTATACTCAGTACCGTTTCGCTTTGCAAGGCCGTCACTCAAAACAATAGTATTTATCAAGGTTGAATGAAGGCGGCTTAGAAAATTGTTTTAGAGACTGAGTATATGTTTACTGATGATAAAAAAAGTGCCTGAAAAGGCACTTTTTTTATCAATCCCACATTCAGCATTTTGAAATATTAATTTTATTTCGGTAGTCTATATATTCGGCAAAGAGTTTCTCAAATTCTCCGTTCGCTCATGAACAGGAAACTTGCCTCTGCAAGTTTCCATTCGCTCCGGACAATTTGGAAACTCTACTGCCGAATATATAAATAAGCCCTTAAGAAAGATTAAGGCTTTGACTTGTGGAGGGTAAAATGATTGACATAGAAACGGTAAAAGCGGATATGCTCACCCGTGTGAGGTTTGATTTAGTAAAACGTATTGGTATATTTGGTTCAGTAGCCCGTGGTGATTTTAATGAAAACAGCGACATTGATATTGCCTTGGAATACAACCTGTCAGCAGTTTATACGAAAGGTGCTGATTTCAGTGGAATTAATGCAAGGAATCC